>NZ_CP136580.1:4315000-4797729 GCF_040616535.1 Xanthomonas cannabis | reverse complement strand
TCAAAGTGTGATCATCAGTTGCTGGCTGCGGCGCGCAGCAAGGCGCCGTGCACGCAGCCCGGAAGTGAAAAGAGGATGGGCCAGACTAGCACCGCGGGCAGGCTTTTCCCAGACTTATTCACAGGCCCATCCACAGGATGCATGCAAGCCCCTCATCGGCATGATGTGCAGGGAGTTGACCCGGGCTGTAGAGGTCCTATAGAATTTCCGGTTCTATTCGTCTCCATTCATGCAGAGGGCCCCATGGCCACCAAGCGTACTTTCCAACCCAGCAACCTCAAGCGAGCACGCGACCATGGTTTCCGCGCACGTATGGCAACCGCCGACGGCCGCAAGATCCTGGCTCGCCGCCGCGCCAAGGGCCGCAAGCGCCTGAGCGCTTGATTGCCGCGCCGCTCTCTGCGGCCGAGGCAAGTCCTACCATGAACGCATCGAACCCGTGCAGGCGATTTCCTCGCTCTGCGCGGGTTCGTACGCGTGCGCAATATACGGTTGTCTTCGATACCGCGCGTCGCACCTCGGACCCGCTGCTCAGCCTGCACTGGCGGACTGGCGATACGCCGCCGCGCCTGGGCATGGCGGTGTCGCGCAAGGTCGATACGCGTGCGGTTGGCCGCAACCGCATCAAACGCGTGCTGCGCGATGCCATGCGTCACCTGTTGCCCGAGCTGGCCGGCGGCGATTACGTCATCGTGGCGCGCTCGGCAGCGGCAAAGGCGACCAATCCACAGATTCGCGACGCCTTCCTGCGTCTGCTGCGCCGCGCCGGCGCATTGCCCCTGCCTGCTGCGCCCGGCACAATGCCGCCCGCCAGGACGATGCACCCATCCTCCCTTTCCCCGACAGAGCCGGAACTGTAGTTCCGACTGAGCGAGTTGCTGCCCGATGAACCAGACCCGTGTTTTCCTGATTTTTGCCTGGCTGATGGTCGCGGCGCTGCTGTGGATGGAGTGGGGCAAGGACAAGGCAGCTTCCAATGCGCCCGTTGCAGCGGCCACGCAATCGGTCCCGGCCGCGCGTGATCTGGATGCTGCAGCGCCGAGCGCCGCCAATGTGCCCGCTGCCCAGGCCATTCCGCAGGCCGGCGCGCCGGGCGCGGTGCCGGCGACCAGCAGCACTGCCGCGACGCCGGCGGCTGTCGGCGCTGCACCGGTGGTGACCCTGACCTCGGACGTGCTGCGCCTGAAGCTGGATGGCCGCAGCGTGCTCGATGCCGAACTGCTGCAGTTCCCGCAGACCAAGGACGGCACCGCGCCGGTCAGCCTGCTGACCGAAGATCCGGCGCACCCGTATAACGCCACCAGCGGCTGGGCCAGCGAGCATTCGCCGGTGCCGGGCGTGGGCGGCTTCCGCGCCGAGCAGCCGGGCACCGCGTTCGAACTGGCCAAGGGCCAGAACACCCTGGTGGTGCCGTTCGTGTGGAATGGCCCCAACGGCGTGTCGATCCGCCGCACCTTCACCCTGGAACGTGGCCGCTATGCGATCTCGATCAAGGATGAAGTGATCAACAAGAGCGGCGCGCCGTGGAACGGCTATGTGTTCCGCAAGCTGAGCCGGGTGCCGACCATCCTCAGCCGCGGCATGACCAACCCGGACTCCTTCAGCTTCAACGGGGCGACCTGGTACAGCCCGCAGGAAGGTTACGAGCGTCGCGCGTTCAAGGACTACATGGACGACGGTGGCCTCAATCGCCAGATCACCGGCGGCTGGGTGGCGCTGCTGCAGCACCACTTCTTCACCGCGTGGATTCCGCAAAAGGACCAGGCCTCGCTGTACGTGCTGGCCCAGGACGGCCCGCGTGACGTGGCCGAACTGCGTGGACCGGCCTTCACCGTGGCGCCGGGCCAGACCGCGACCACCGAGGCACGCCTGTGGGTGGGCCCGAAGCTGGTCAGCCTGATCGCCAAGGAAGACGTGAAGGGCCTGGACCGCGTGGTGGACTACAGCCGCTTCTCGATCATGGCCATCATCGGCCAGGGCCTGTTCTGGGTGCTGAGCCACCTGCACAGCTTCCTGCACAACTGGGGCTGGGCCATCATCGGCCTGGTGGTGCTGCTGCGTCTGGCGCTGTATCCGCTGTCGGCAGCGCAGTACAAGTCCGGCGCCAAGATGCGCCGCTTCCAGCCGCGCCTGGCGCAGCTGAAGGAGCGCTACGGCGACGATCGCGTCAAGTATCAGCAGGCGACGATGGAGCTGTTCAAGAAGGAAAAGATCAACCCGATGGGTGGCTGCCTGCCGCTGCTGATCCAGATGCCGATCTTCTTCGCGCTGTACTGGGTGCTGGTGGAGTCGGTGGAACTGCGCCAGGCGCCGTGGTTGGGCTGGATCCAGGATCTGACTGCACGCGACCCGTATTTCATCCTGCCGGTGCTCAACATCGCGATCATGTGGGCCACGCAGAAGCTGACCCCCACCCCGGGCATGGACCCGATGCAGGCCAAGATGATGCAGTTCATGCCGCTGGTGTTCGGCGTCATGATGGCCTTCATGCCGGCCGGCCTGGTGCTGTACTGGGTGGTCAATGGCGGGCTGGGTCTGCTGATCCAGTGGTGGATGATTCGCCAGCACGGCGAGAAGCCGAGCAAGATCATCCAGGCCAACGCCAAGTGATCGAAGAAGGCCCGCCGCAAGGCGGGCTTTCTGCATGCGGGCCAGCGGTTGTCCGCGCCAGCGTCGCAATCCGGTTGTGTGGACTGCCGCCAGCAACCACATGCCGAAGTAGCATGTTGGAAGGAAAAACCCTTAGAACCGGTCCCTCGTGCGCGATGGTCTATCGCACCGTTGGCGCTGCCTGTGCCGTAGCTGGCGATCGCGCCAGGTTGCGCAGGGCGTACTCCACGTCTGTGGAGCTGCAACCGCAAGCAGCGGCGCTGTGCAGGTGCGTGCCGCTGCAGTCGCCTTGATCCGGCGACGCTGAGGAGCGGCATACAGGTGCCCGAAGAAACACGCGTGTCGAACACACACGCAGTTCGGCGCGACGCCCGCGCCCGCAGTGCATCGTCGCCCGCTACCGCGCGGTTCTGAGAGCCGCGCTTATTCTTTTGCAATCCAGGTTGGAGCCAGCGCCCATGTCCTCAGTTACATCCACCATCGTTGCCATCGCCAGTGCGGCCGGGGCCGGCGGCATCGGGATCGTGCGATTGTCAGGCCCGCAATCGGTGCAGATCGCCGCAGCGCTGGGCGTTGCCGGCCTGCAACCGCGGCACGCGCGTTACGCACGCTTTTGCGATGCGCAGGGCGAGGTGATCGACGATGGCATCGCGGTGTGGTTCCGGGCGCCGCACAGCTTTACCGGCGAAGACGTGGTGGAGCTGCAGGGCCACGGCAGCCCGGTGCTGCTGCGCCAGGTGGTGGCGCGTTGCATCGCAGTGGGCGCCCGCCAGGCGCGCGCGGGCGAGTTCAGCGAACGCGCGTTTCTCAACGGCAAACTCGACCTGGCGCAGGCCGAAGCGATTGCCGATCTCATCGCCGCCAGTGATCTGCGTGCGGCCCGCGCAGCGCGGCGTTCGCTCGATGGCGTGTTCTCGCGGCGTGTGGATGCGGTGAGCGAGAGCCTGACGCGTCTGCGCATCCATGTCGAAGCGGCGATCGATTTCGCCGATGAGCCGCTGGACACGCTGGGTGGATCGCAAGTGCGTCAGGAGTTGACCCAGACACGCGCACTGCTGGCGCAACTGCTGCGTGACGCAGAGCGCGGGCGCAAGCTGCGCGACGGTTTGCATGCGGTGCTGATCGGCCCGCCCAACGCCGGTAAGAGTTCGCTCCTCAACGCGCTGGCCGGCAGCGACCGCGCCATCGTCACCGACGTCGCCGGCACGACACGCGACACCTTGCACGAGGCCATCCAGCTCGATGGCTTCGAGCTGACCCTGGTCGACACTGCCGGCCTGCGCGAGGGCGGCGATGCGATCGAGCGCGAAGGCATGCGCCGCGCCCGCGCCGAACTTGAACGCGCCGATCTGGCGCTGATTGTGCTGGACGCACGCGACCCGCAGGCTGCACGCGATGCGATCGGCGATGCCATCGATGCAGTGCCACGCCAGCTGTGGATCCACAACAAATGCGACCTGCTGGCCGAACCCGCAGCGCTCGATCGCGATGCGGTCGCGGTATCGGCGGTGACCGGGCAGGGACTGGAGCAGTTGCACGTCCGCTTGCGCGAGCTCGCGCTGGACGACGCAACCGACAGCGTGGACGGCGAGTTCTCCGCACGCACCCGCCATGTGGAAGCGCTACGCCGCGCCGAACACCACGCAGACGCCGCCGACCTTGAGCTGGGTTTCGAGCAGCTCGAACTGGCGGCCGAAGAACTCCGCCTGGCGCATGCGGCACTGGGCGAGATCACCGGCAAGCTGAGCGCCGATGAATTGCTGGGTAAGATCTTTTCGAGTTTTTGTATCGGGAAGTGATGCGGTGCTGTGCAGCGTGCTCGCGATGAGCGATCCGCAACGGCTGGCGCAAAGGACACCGGCCTCTTTCGAGGCCGGTGTTGATGGAGCCGATGTGCAATCAAGCCATCAGAAGTCGTAACGCGCGGTCAGGCGGAACGAGCGCGGCGTCTGATAATTGCCGTCATTCAAATAGTTGGGGCTGATCACATCGCGGGATGCTTCACTGAACTCGTTGTACTCGGTGACGCGGTCGTTATTGAACAGATTAAACACGTCGAGCTTGATGCGCAGCTTGTTGTCGGCCCAGTTGGGGATGTATGCAGCCGCCAGATCGAAGGTCCAGGTCCACGGCGTACGCCCTTCATCGCCGCGCTGCCGTAACACGCGGGTGCCTTCAGCGTTCAAGCAATAGAAGCTCGAACCGCTGTAACCGCTGAGGTTGCCCTGGTCAGGCTGCGGAATGTCGTCCAGCGGGATATAGCCCTGGCAATTGACCGGACGACCGGACTGCAGCACCAGGTTCCCGCCGAACTGCCATTCCGGCGTGAGGTTATAGGCACCGAACAGCTTGAGGGTGTGCTGACGATCGTTTGGCGTCGGGCCATAGGTGCCATCGGTAAACAAGCGGTGATCGAAGTCCTGCGTCAGGCCCGGATCTTCCTGTTCCAATGTGGAATTGACGTAGCCCTCAACATTGCCTCGCGTTCTGGCAAACGTGTATGAGCCCTGGAAGTTGAATTTCTCGCCGGTGCGCTCCCAGAAGAATTCCAGTGCGGTATGGATGCGTCGATATTCCGGAAGACCGAGATACGATGCCGGCAGGGTTGCCAGTTCCACTTCGCCATCGCCATTCAAGTCGACATTAAGCGTGACATCGCTGCCTGGGTTAAGGAAGTAGCAGCTCGGCACCGAACCGGGATCGAAATCGGGATAGCCGTTATCGGCGGCCCAATCGATCCAGGGATTGGTGGTGCAGGTATCGTCCATGCCCGACTTCACCTCGCGGCGAATCATGCGCACGCCTGCCATCCAGTTCTCGGTCAACTGCAACTGCCCACCGAGAATGACTTCGTCCTGATACATCGGCGAGAGATTGGTGGATGCAACCGATGCCGGGTTTGGCGCAACTAGCGAGCCGTTGGTCTGGGTAGCGCCGATCTGCGCACCCTGGCCAACCGGCCGGCCGTCGGCCTCGCTCCAGCCATTGACGAAGTACCAGTTGGACACGGTCGATTCTGCGCCCGTTGCACGAATACTCGAGTTGGTTGCGACGGGGATGTAGTAGCGGCCTGCGGTGCCGAACAGCTTCAGGCTGGAATCGCCCAGCACGTCCCACGAAAAACCAAGTCGCGGGGCGAGCTTGTAGTCCGACTCCACCCATGCGATACCATCGCCATTCTTGTTCTCGAATTTTTCGCCACGCAATCCAAGCACCGCGAGGAAGTCCTCGCTGATCTGCCAATTGTCTTCAAGATAAAAAGCGCTGTTGGTGTTTTCGTAGCTGGAGCTGCTGGTTTGATAGACGCGCGAGCGTGCATACAGTGCGCCGCGCGGCACCAGCTGACCGTTCACGGTGCGGCCCGGACGTCCGGCAAATGCGCCGGTGGCAACCGAATTATTGGGGACCAGGTAATAGGCCCAATTGATGCCGCCAGCATAGGTCTGGCCACGATGGCTGGATTCGTAGTTTTCCTGATCGACACCGAAGCGCAACCGGTGATCGCCCAGCACCCACTCGCCATCGACGCGGAAGGCCTTGCGGATGTCTTCGTCCGGCTCGGCATTCAGATCGGCGATGGTCGAAATCGTTCCCGGGTTGCAACCGATGTAGCGATCCACCGTGCTGGTGGTTAGTCCAAAGCTGTAAGCCCACGGGCACTCGCCGCCAGCCGGATTGGCCGGCAGGCGCGAGTCGATCAGGTTGCTCAGATAGCCGTACTGCGCCGACAAGGTGAAGTTGTCGGTGAAGTAGCCGGTGTACTTGAGGATGCCGACCTTGCCGCCGTTTTCCATCTCATAGCTTTCGATCGGCGACTCGTGCCTGCCGACGTTGTAACGGTTATCGCCGTTGGCATCGAGGTTGTATTCGTAAGTGCGGTACTTGGTCTTGGCTTGGTTGTAGATGCCGGTGAATTCGACCAGATTGCTGTCGTTGATGTACCAATCGAGCTTGACCAGGCCTTGCGGCGTGTCATCGCGAACCTGCCGGCTCGTCAACGCGTAGAAGTTGTCTTCAGTCTCGCTGCGCCCCTCCACCATGGCGAAGAAGAACAGCCTGTCTTTGATGATGGGGCCGCTGGCATACGCAGAGTAAATGGTGCTGTCGAACTGATCGTCGCTGCGGTACTGGTACAGCGGGTCTGACGCGTCGGGGTCGCGTTCGCGGACGTTCTTACCTGCTGCCGCGCCCCAGTCCGGCGCCCATTCCACGCTGGCGCCGTAATGCCAATCATTGGAGCCGGACTTGGTCACGATACTGACGATGCCGCCCAGCGAGCGGCCATACTCGGCGCCATAGCCACCGGTCTTGACCTGCAACTGCCCGATACCCTGGAACGGCACATTGGCAAACGACAGGAACGTGCGCATGTTGGTCACGTCGAAGCCGTTGATGTAATAGCCGTTCTCGGCCACCGACGAGCCGCCGAACGATGCGAGGTTGCCAGCACCCAGGCCGCTATCGCCTCGCACCGCGCCTGGCGCCAACAGTGCAACCGAAGACACATCGCTGGCCACCGGCAGTGCAATCATCTGCTCGGCCGTGAAGACCGTGGTGGATTCAACCGACGAGACATCGATGGGATTGAGCGCGCCGGTGCCGATCACGTTGACCCTGTCCAGCGTTGTGGCGTTGCTTCCGAACACGACCTGCGAGCCGCTACCGACCTTGACCTCGACTTCGCGCGTCACCCCGTCGGCGGTGACCACGTATTTGCCCGGCGGTAGCTGGTTGAAGCTGAATCTGCCGTCGGACGCGGCGGTGACCGAACGGGTGACACCGGTCTGCGGGCTCTGAATGGCAATGGTGCTGCCTGGCTGCCCGCTACCGAAGATGGAACCCACCGAGCTCTGTGCCTGCACGCCACCTGCCACACACATGCCCAGGGCGAGGCTCAAGGCACTACGCGTGATGTTCCTGGACAACGAACTACGAACTCCTGGACGCGTCATTCCTCTCTCTCCTGATGAATTACGCACAACGACTTCGAAACGTGGGACTCGACTGCCCTGCAGCAGCTGAGGGGAGGTGCGCTTCAAACGACAGCAAGCTGAACGGCTGTCATATTCCTGAAGGCTGTCTGAAGATTAACCCAGGATTTACGGGGATGTCACCAGTTGGGAACTTTCTTGTGAAACAGCGCTTTCGGGCCGGGTATCGCCGCGCAAACTCGTGTACGCGAAGGCAACATTCACCAGTCATCCTTCGCTGTGGGCAGGCCGGGGCTATCGCGGTAGCGAGTCGCTCATTCCTGAGCCGCGTGCATGTGCGGGTTTGCAGCCGGACGGAGAGCGTCGGTAGCTACGGGCGACCAGCGCGGCACGGCGTGTGCCGCACCTCATCTGAGGGTCAGTGTCGATTGGCCACTGTGGCTCAGTGCCGATGGAGTGGCTGTTGGCCGCAATCAGCAGCTACAGGATGGCTGTTGTGCCCAAGGGCGCAGATGCGCGGGACAAGCCGAATGGATCGAGGGAATCGGTATGAGCCAACGACGCGGCAGTCACGCACCCGAACCCGCGACGCGGGCAAACGCGAGCGCGCCAGTTGCTGATGCACTACGTGCAGCTGTTCGAATGCTATGAGCATGCTCACTGCTTTGTTGAAGCAGCATGCTCAGAGCGCACCGGCACCGTAAAAGCGTTGCAACCAGGCCCGCACATACGCCCGGCAAGGGGTGCCGGCCATTGAGCCGACGTTGCGGCGCTGGCTACATCACACCAGGCAGCGTCGTCTGCAGCGCTTGGCTTTCCGCATTGCACGTGGCCGCCATGGGTGTAGCTGCCTGTTTCGCCTGCGCCTCTTCGATCTCGCGACGGGCGGCGATCAGGTCCTTTTCGAATGCTGGGTTGCCGTGCAAGGCGGCGACAGTGGCGGCGCCCAGCATGCGGCCCTGGATGACATCGCTCTGCCAGTGCACATTGCAGACCAGGCGGCTGTCGCCGAAGGCGCGGCCGCGGGCGAGCAGGGCGTCGCGGTGGGTGGGGGCGATTTCCGACAGGATCAGGCCCCAGGTCCAGCCGATGGCGGTGTGGCCGGAGGGGTAGGAGCCGTTCTTGCGCAGGGCCGCGTCGTCGGCGGGGGTGCACATCGGTTGGTCATTGCGCATGAACGGGCGCGGACGCTGATATTGGGCCTTGGCGGCGCTGGTGCTGGTGCTGGCATTGCGCATGCTGCGCTCGAGCAGGCGCAGCAGATGCGGGGTGCTGGCCGGGTCGATCTGTACGCCGAGCGCGCAGCTGAAATGGCTGGCCGCGGCGGGGAAACTCAGTACCGCGTCCTGCGCTGCCAGGTCCCAGCGTGGGGTGCCGCGCAGGGCGAGCATGGCCTTGGCGACGGCCTCGTCGTTGGCGAGTGCAGCGCTGCCGTCCTGCGGCGGGGGCGGGACCAAACGCAGACTGTCGGGTAGCTGGTCCTTATCGAGGTAGCCACGCACGTCGGTGGCGAGCACCGAATCCGCCGGTGTCGCCGCTTGCCGCGCACGCGCCATGCCGCCACTGCCGGCCAGCAGGGCGATGGCGGCGAAGCCCGCCAACGTCCGGTGGAAAGGGCGAGGAAAACGGTACGACATGAGGCGGATCCTTCAGGCAGCACAACGGAAGAGTCCGCAGATTACGACGTGCAGATGACAGCCGCATGCCAGCGCAACGCAGTGGTGGCGCGGCGGGCGCAGCGGTTGTCGCCGCACTGTCATCTGTGCGTCGCATCGGCGCAAGACAGCTGTCGCACGCTTGCCGTCATCTTTTGACTCGTCCCCCGTGCCGCCCATGCCCAAGATCCATCTCCTAGGTGCTGCCGTGTTCACCGCGCTCGTGCTGTCGCCAGCCGCGCATGCCGCCGATGCAGCTGGCGCCGTGTCTGCCGATGCCTCCGCCAGCTCGGCCACCGTGCAGCAGCTCGATGCGGTGTCGGTGATCGGCCAGGGCGAAACACGCCAGGTGCAGCGCATTACCCAGCAGGACATCCCGGTGTTGCCGCCCGGCACCAGCATCCAGAAGCTGCTCAACCGCATGCCGGGCGTGAACGTGCAATCCAACGATGCGTTCGGCGCCAACGAAGAATCGCAGACGATCAGCCTGCGCGGCTTCAACGGCACGCGCCTGGGCTACACGCTCGATGGATTGCCGTTGGGCGACAATGCCTACGGCAATTACAACGGCCTCAACATCAGCCGTGCGCTGATCGCAGAAAACTTCGGCGGCGTAGAGCTGGCCTCGGGAATCGGTGCGTTGGGTACGGCCTCCACCAGCAACCTGGGCGGCACCATTCAGTACTACTCGGCCGATCCGTCCAGCGTGTTTGGCGGACAGGTGTCGCAGACGGTGGGGTCCGATGCCAATCGTCGCACCTTCCTGCGCGTGGATACCGGCGATTACAACGGGTTTTCTGCGTATCTGTCGGGTATCAACGCAGAGGCCGACATGTGGGCGCGCCCGGAATCGCCGACCACCACGCGGCAGTTCAACGCCAAGGGTGTGTATCAGTTCGATGGTGGCAAGCTGACCGCGTTCGCGGATACCTCGCGGACCTCGCAGGCGGATTATTCGTACCTGTCCAAGAGTGGCATGGCACGTGGTCTGGGCTGGGACTGGAACCTGTACGCGCCGGACTGGAACCGCGCCTTGGCCGCAGCCTATTGCGCGCCGGCCACGCGCAATGCGGCGCGCTGCGGTTTCAGTGGTGGCGTCGACAACATCGACGATGCGTATTACCAGAGCCGTGCGTTGCGCGACGACGACCTGTTCTATGTGGCCGGCGACTTCCAGCCCAACGATGCGATCAGCCTGCATACGCAGGTGTATCACCATGAGAACAAGGGCCAAGGCCATTGGTGGTCGCCGGGCCAGGCATCGAATCCGGGCACGCCGCAGGCATTGCCGATCTCCATCCGCAGCACCAATTACTGGATCAATCGCACGGGCGGCATCGCCTCGCTCGGTTGGGAGCTGGGCCCGCATCATCTGGAAGCCGGCCTGTGGTACGAGCGCAATCACCACGATGTGGAGCGTAATTTCTACTGGATCACCGGCCCGATCAGCGACGACAAGTTCCTGCAGAACCCCAACCGCCGCCTGTTCTCGCAGAATTACGTGATCACCACCCGGCAGTTCTATGTGCAGGGCAACTTCAAGTTCCTCGACGAGCGCCTGAGCCTGGACCTGGGCATCAAGAGCCCGAGCACCGAAATGACCGGGCGCGAAACGCCGGGCGTGGCAGTGGAAGCGCCGGTGGCGACCGGCTCGCTGAAGGCCAGTGAGTCGGTGTTGCCGCAGATCGGACTGGGCTATCGCATTGCCGAGGGCCAGGAACTGTTTGCCTCCTATGCGGAAAACATCGCCGCCTTCCAGGGCGGTGGTGCCGGTGGTCCGTTGCTGGTGACACAGGCCTCGTTCGATGCCAGCGTCGGTGCACTGGAGCCGGAGAAGTCGCGCACGCTGGAAGCCGGCTACCGTTTCGTGCGCGATCGCTTCGAGGCATCGCTGGTGGGCTACGACGTCACCTTCGACAACCGCCTGCTCTCGCTCAACCCGTGCGCCAGCATCCAGCAGGGCACCACGCCGGCCTGCACCACGCGCTTCTTCAACGTGGGCTCGGTGAGCAGCCGCGGCGGCGAACTGACCGTGATCTGGAAGCCGACCAGCTACCTGCAGTGGTACAACTCGGCCTCGATCAACCGCTCCACCTATGACGACAACTACGTGCAGAACGGCGTGACCATTCCCACCGCCGGCAAGACCACGGTGGATACGCCAAAGCGCATGTTCGCCAGCGAAATTGCCTTCAATTACGCGAACTGGAACGTCAACCTGCGCGGCAAGTACACCGGTGAGCGCTTCTACACCTACACAAACGACCAGGGCTTTGGCGGCTACACCTCGTTCGATGCCGGCGCCGGGTACGACTTCGGCCAGGTCGGTGTGCTGCAGGGGCTCAAGCTCTCGCTCAATGTCACCAACCTCACCGACAAGCGTTACGCGTCCAATCTCACCGCGTTCGCCAATAGCGATCCGAACGGGCGGCAGTTGGCGTTCCATGCCAGCGCGCCGCGGCAGTTCTTCCTGACGCTGGATGCGAAGTTCTGAGGACGGGAATCGGGAATCGGGGAATCGCAAAAGCGGGCCTTGCTGTTGCCTGCCGACGCCGATGTCCGTCGATGTAAACAGTTCTGGAGTGCTGACAAGACGTCACACGTGGTTGTCAGGCGGGTAGGGACGATACAGCGGAGCGGGATGTAGAGTCGTACATGCCGCATCGCTCGTCGGCCATGCTCGCCTGGCGATCACGCGGTGGCCTGCTAGCTGTTTTTCGTTGGAGACATGCATGATGCAGTTCGGTCGTCTTTGGTTGGTGGGAGCGATGATGGTCGGCGTGAGCGGCCCCGCAGTTGCAGAGGCGCCGTTGGCGAAGACGGTGCAGATCTTTGCGCACCGTGGTGCCAGCGCGTTGCGCCCGGAGCACACCCTGGCCGCGTACGCCAAGGCGATTGCCGATGGCGCCGATTTTGTCGAGCCGGATCTGGTGGCGACCAGGGATGGTGTGCTGGTGGCGCGCCACGAGAACGAGATTGGTGGCACCACCGACGTGGCCAGTCATCCGGAGTTCGCCGCGCGCAAGACCCGCAAGACCATCGATGGTCAGTCGATGGAAGGTTGGTTCACCGAAGACTTCACCTTGAACGAGTTGAAGACCCTGCGTGCACGCGAGCGTTTGCCGCAATTGCGTGGTACGCGCTGGGATGGGCAGTTCCAGATCGTGACCTTCGACGAGATCATCGATTTTGTCGCGGCCGAGTCGGCTGCCACCGGGCGCACGATCGGGCTGATCCCGGAGATCAAGCACCCGAGTTACTTCAGTGCGCTCAAGTTGCCCATGGAAGACAAGGTGCTGGCGACGTTGCAGGCGCATGCCTACACCCAGACTGCCCCGGTCATTATTCAATCGTTCGAGACCAACAACTTGCGCTATCTGCGCAGCAAGATCGGGCGCACCAGCAATATCCGTCTGCTGCAGTTGCTGGGTGGCGCGCAGATGGCGCTGCCCGATGCCGGCGTCGATAAAGCGCCCAAGACCTACGGGGAGATGATCACGCTCGATGGCCTGAAGCGGATCGCCGGCTATGCCGATGCGATCGGACCGGACATCCGCAGCATCATCCCGCTGGATGCGCAGCAACGGTTGGGTACGCCGACGTCACTGGTACGCGATGCGCATGCGGCTGGATTGCAGGTGCAGCCATATACGTTCCGCCCGGAGAATTATTTTCTGGCGGGCAACAACCGCAGCAGCGGCGCAGTGACCGAGCGCAATGACGCAGGGGCGTTGGCCGAGCTCAAGGTCTACCTGGATGCCGGTATCGATGCATTCTTTGCAGACGATCCGGGTCTGGCGCGGCGTGCGTTGAGCGAGCATGCAGCGCGTTAAACGCTGAACGCAGTGCGGTCTGTAGGGGCGCGCTTGCGCGCGATGACGCCTTCCCGATGACGCCCCATCGCGCGCAAGCGCGCTCCTACGTGCCCGGCGGGCGCTCGCGCGGCGGGAAATGCAGCACCACGTTTTCCGAGCCATCGTCCTGGCGTTGCCACAGCACCGGTACGCGTTGCGGCGGCGGCGGTTCCAGCACATCGCGTTCGGGGTTGCTCACTTCCCAGGCGGCGTCTTCGTCCTCGTCGTCCCAGCTGTAACGTGGCCTGGCCTGTTGTGGGTCGCGCAGGCGCAATAGCAGCGCGGCGATCAGGCCGGCCACCGCGCCACCCAGATGCGATTGCCAGGACACGCCGGCTTCGTGCGGCAGGATGGTCATCAGCATGCCGCCGTAGAACAGGAAGGCGATCATGCTGGTGGCGATCGCCGGGCGGTCGCGCCGCAGCAGGCCCAGTACGAAGACCAGAAACATCAACCCGTGGGTCACGCCGCTGGCGCCCAGATGCCGGCTGCCGGGCTCGCCCAGCAGCCACGCGCCCAGCCCCGAGCCCAGCCACAGCAAGGGCAGCGCCATGGCGGTGGCCCGCGGATACACGCTGCCGGCCAGCGTGCCCAGGATCAGCAAGGCGGCGGCGTTCGCGCCCAGATGCGCGAGCGAGCCATGCAGCGACGGCGCGGTGAGGATGCCGAGCAGGCCATCGGCCTGCAGCGGCGCCACCGCCCAGGCGCGCCAGTCGAACATGCCCTGGGCCGTGAACACCGCCACCAGCAGCAGCACGGCGGCAAGGCTCACATTGAAGGCACGCAAGACCCGGGAACGATCCAGGCGAGCTTGGGTGGTGGTGTCGGCGGCGGCAACTGGATGCGAGGTCATACCTTCACGGATGGCGCCACCCGGGTTTTTTTACAAGCCTATCCGGCGCGGGATAAGCAGGCCCGACGACGGGATAATCCAATCCCGGCGCCGATCGTTGGCGCAGCGGCCGCACGGCGCCACGTAGGTGACCAGGGCGCGACACCGAACATGCCGCAGCATCACGCCCTGGCCAGTTCGGCCCGGGAACGTCCCCAGCGACTGGGAGCCTGAATCCGGGCGGCCTTGAGAGGGGATTGAACGGTGATGTCTCGGTCGTAGGGCGGACGACCTGCGGCTTGGCTGCAGGGCCCTTGCCCGCCCACCATCGCGGGACACGCCGTGAATCCGTCCATGGAGGCTCTTACGCGGCATCCATGCCGCGTAAGGTCCCGCGACGGTGAGCGGGCAAGGACCAGTCGAGAAAGTCGGTGTGCGTAGTTGCCAGCAATGCATGTGTAGCTACCGTTCCCGATTCCCGATTCCCGATTCCCTGCCCTCAATGCCTGGCCGGCTTGGGCGGGCGCAGCAGGCTCAGCACGATGGTGGCAACCAGGATCGTCACCACCACGCCCAGCGAGACCAGCACCGGGATCTTGTACAGATCGATGATCATCATCTTGATACCGATGAACACCAGGATCACCGCCAGCCCGTACGGCAACAGGTGGAAGCGGTCGGCCATGCCGGCCAGCAGGAAGAACATCGCGCGCAGGCCCAGCACCGCGAACACGTTGGAGGTAAGCACGATGAACGGGTCGGTGGTGATCGCAAAGATCGCCGGGATGCTGTCCACCGCAAAGATCACATCGATCACCGCAATCAGGATCAACACCACGAACAGCGGGGTAAACCAGCGCTTGCCGTCCTTGATCACGCTGAGCAGGTTGCCGTGGTACTGCGGGCTCAGGCGCAGGTGGCTGCGCATCCAGCGCAGTACCGGGTTGCTCTCCAGATCCGGCTCCTTGCCGGCGGAGAACCACATCTTGATCCCGGTCAGCAGCAGGAACGCGCCGAATACGTACAGCAGCCAATGGAACTTGGCCAGCAGCATCGAGCCGGCGAAGATCATGATCGCGCGCAGCACAATCGCACCCAGCACACCGATGATCAGCACGCGCTGGCGCTGTTCTTCGGGGACGCCGAAGTAGGTCATCACCATCAGGAACACGAAGATGTTGTCGACCGCCAGGGATTTTTCCACCAGGTAGCCGGTGAGGAACTGCAGCCCGATCTGGTCGGCCTGCGCATCGCCCAGGCTGCCCTGCAGGTACCACCACAGCCCGGCATTGAAGGCCAGGGCCAGCAACACCCAGCCGATGCTCCACCAGGTGGCTTCCTTGAAGGTGACCTTGTGCGCGCCGCCGTGGCGCATCAGCACCAGATCGATCAGCAGCGCGGCGATCACCACGACCCCGAAACCGCCCCATAACCAGACATTGCCAATGGTTTGCATAAAGAATCCCGAAAAAGTGAAACGACCTGGACAGCCGGTTGGGCTGAGGCCTTGTGACACGGAAATCGTGGATTCCGGGTGACGGACCTTCGCCTGCGCGGCGAAGGTCTCGCTCGCAACCGGCCTGGCCGGTTGCCGTTGCACCGGAGCACTGCACAAGGCGGGCTCGTCATGACGGCGACAACGTTGGGAGCTACTCCCCTTCTGCGCCCGATTCTGCGGGCCGGAGGCAGGCACGTCAATCCAGCCGGATACAATGGGCGGATGAATACTCCAGTCCCTACCGTCCGTCTCAAGAATGCCTGGCGCTCCAGCCACCCGTGGATCTTCCAGAAGCTGGTGGAAAAGCCCGCCGCCAAGCCCAAACCCGGCACCATCGTCGATGTGGTCGGCGTGGATGGCGAGTGGATCGGCCGCGGTTTCTACAACGGCCATTCGCGCATCGCCGTGCGCATCCTGGAAACCGACCAGTCGGTGCCGGTGGATGCGGGCTGGTTCTCGCGCAAGATCGCCGCGGCAGTGAACCTGCGCCGTGACTGGCTCAAGCTCGACGGCGTATCCGATGCCTGGCGCGTGGTGCATAGCGAAGGCGACGGCCTGTCCGGCCTGGTGGTGGACCGCTACGGCGACCTGGTGGTGGTGGAGTTCTTCGCCGCCGGCATGTTCCGTCACCGCGAATGGATCTACGAGGCGTTGCGCGAACAGTTCCCGGGCTGCCGCTTCCACAGCTTTGCCGACGAACACGTACAAAAGCAGGAAAGCTTCGATTTCCACAGCAACACCACCACCGAAGCGGCGGTGATCACCGAGCACGGCATCAAGTTCCGCGCCGACCCGGCCGGCGCGCACAAGACCGGCTTCTTTGCCGACCAGCGCGACAACCGCCAGTGGCTGAGCGAGCAGGTGGAAGGCAAGAGCGTGCTGGACCTGTGCTGCAACACCGGCGGCTTTGCGGTGTATGCCGCCGCGCGCGGTGCCAGCGAGGTGCTGGGCGTGGACATCGACGAAGACGTGATCGCCATTGCCAAGGGCAACGCCAAGCTCAACAACGTGCGCCCGAAGTTCGTGCAGGCCGACATCTTTCCGTGGCTGCGCGATGCGTCCAACCGCGGCGACCAGTTCGATGTGGTGATCCTGGACCCGGCCAAGATGACCCGCGACCGCGAGCAGGTGATCCCGGCGCTGAAGAAGTATCTGGACATGAATAAATTGGCGCTGGGCGTGGTCAAGCCCGGCGGCCTGTTCGCCACGTTCTCCTGCACCGGGCTGGTGGCGGAGCAGGAGTTTCTGGACATGCTGCGGCGCGCGTCGTATTTCTCCGGGCGCACCATCCAGATCCTGAAAGTGGCCGGCGCCGGCCCGGACCACCCGTTCATGGCGCACGTGCAGGAATCGCGCTACTTGAAGGCGGTGTTCTGCCGCGTGGTGTAAGCGCGCTTCGCGGCTGAGGACGCGGTTTGCCGCCTTGCAGGAAGCGTCTTCAGTCACGCGATGCGATCGACGGCAAGTAAGGATTCAAGGTAGACATCCAACCAGGAGCCGGCAGCCGATGACGTCCAGCGACGAAGACGAACGCAAGGCCTTGCGCCGCTTGCTGCGCGAGATCGAGCGGCCCAATGCCAGCCTGCTGGCCAGCAACTGGCCGGTGTTCGGCGTGTGGCTGCTGTTTTCCGGGGCTTTCATGTACCTGTTCCAGACCGGCGACGGCTCGCCGCTGCACCCGCTGGTGCTGGCGCTGGGCTCGACCTGTTTGGGCGTGTTCGGTGCGTGGATCGTGTTCCGCTCGGTATGGGCGCGGCAGTGGCCGCACGTGCGCGAGCATGTCGATGTAGAGAGCGTACGCGCGCGTCTGGCCGAACTGGAGGATTGAGCTGCAGCACGCGTGGGCTCGCACGCGTGCTGCAGCTTGCAAGCTCATCGCCTCACTGCGGACTCACCAACCCGCCGGTCGTGCGGTGAGCTCCGGCACCGCCTGGCGCAGGTCGGCGCCGAATTCGGGGTTACGCATGGTCTGCGCATCGGCATAGCCGTAAAACACGCCTTGCGTAGGCGTGGTGCCTTCGCGCAGCTCGATGTCGCCACGCACCTGGGTGGTGCCGGCAATGTTCACCGTGCCGAAGGCGCCCGGCCCCATGAAGCTGGTGTTGGCTTGCGCATTGCCGCCGATGGTTGCGCCCGGATGCCACACGGTGATGCCACCGAGCACCGCATTGCCCTGCACGGTGCCGCCCATGACGGTGGCGCGGCCGTCGATACGGGCGTTGCCCAGCACGCTGCCGGCCAGCACCCGCGCACGCGGGCCCACATAGGCGGTGGAGGCGACATTGGCGGTATTGGCGACCCAGCCGCCACCGTTGGCGTGGCGACGCCCCACCGGGGTGGGCGTGGGCGCATTGGGCTGGCTGCCGGCCGGCGCGGCGTTGGTCAGCGTCACGCTCCACGGATAGCGGTAGATCGCGTAGTAGGACTGATCCCACTTGATCTGCTGCATGCTGCCGGGCGCGCCCATCACCATCAGATACACCGCGCGGTCGCCGCTCTTCAATGCCACCGTAACGCTGGCCTTGGCGCCGCGTTGCAGGGTGCTGTAACGCGCCTTGCCGGCACTGTCGATGGTCACCACGCCCCAGCGCCAGTCCGAATCCGGGTTGGGGATGCTGGCGGGGTCGTTGAGCAGGCCGGGCAGGCCGGTGACTGCCGGCGCGCTTTGCACCTGGCCTTCGAAGGCGACGCTGATGCTGGTGGCGCCGCTGGCAGGCATCAGCTGCACCAGGTTGTAGCCCCAACGCTGCGGTGCCCACTCGAACGGCACGCGATAACGATTGGCTTGCCCGGACACCGGGTCGAGCACGGTCATGCGCAAGGCGCGGTCGCGGTTGTCCCAGTCCTGGGTGCGCTGCGGGTCGAAGGACAGGTTGCTGCCATAGCGCGCGCGATACACCGCGCCCTGGTCGCTGCCGTCTGGATTGGTGTAGTCCCAATTGACGTTGCGCATGGCCCAGTCGCCCAGCACATCGTTCAATTGCGCCTGCGTCCAGCCCATGTTGGTCTTGATCACCGAGAACGGATCGGTGGTGCGGCGTGCCGGGTTGTCGATGCGCGGCGACTTGCTCCATAGGTCGTTGATGATCGAATAGCCGTAGCGGTTCTTCAGGTACTCCATGAACTGCCAGTTGCAGTAACGGTCGCGCGTGGAGCCCAGATACAGATGCGGGTAGTTCACCAGCATGCTCGAGCAATGCACGTCGCTGCTGTGGAATTCCGGCAGCTGGTGCGTCATCCAGTTGGCATGCGATTCCCAGATCCAGCCGGTGTACTCTGATTCCTGCAGGCCGCCGGCCTGGTACTGCAAGGCGTGGGTGAGCTCGTGCGCCAGGCCCCAGTGGTCGCGCAGCGCGGCCGGTGCCATCCACATGCCCATGCCGCCGCTGCCGGTGGCCCCGCCGCTCAGGCCGAAACCCGGATCCAGATGCAGGTTGGCCTTGTACTTGGTACCGGCGTTGCAGAACGGCTCGGGAAACCGCAGGCGGTTGATGAAGGTGTCCCAGACCATTTCCAGATGCTCGCCGGCCGCGCGCAGGTCGGCGTCGGACACGCCGCTGCCGTTCCAGCGGAACGCAAAATGCGCGGTTTCGTAGCGCACCGGCGGCATGCCGACCTCATCGACGCGCGCCACCCAGGAACCGGCGGTGCAGGCCGCGCTGGCGCTGGCGGCCGCGCCCAGGCCGGCGGCGATGAGGCCAAGGGTGAGCAGGCGCCGGGGGAGCGCACGCGATGCAATGGACATGGTTGGATCTCGCAGAAAGAAGGGGATTGCGGCGCACACCCGCACGACACGCGCGCAAGGCGTGGCGGTGGGCGGGGATCGACGGGGTGGGGTGCCGCCAGCGACGGCCGCGCAAGTGTGCGTAGCGTCGAACGTGGCGCAATTACTTTGCTGATGTATTTTTCATAACTGCAACGTGCTCGGCGCTTGCGGTGTGGCGATGGTTGGACTTGCGCGCATCACCACGGCGCGGGCAACGCGCGGCGCGCGCAGCTGGCGCGTGGGTTCGCTGCAGCTATGATTCCGAGACCCCACCTGCCTGCGAGCGCGCATGAACCTGCAACTGCTGTGTACGGCCGTGTTGTTGAGCCTGGCCGGCTCGGCGCACGCGCTGGAGTTCTCCAAGGCCGAACTGGCGCGCGCCACGGCCCTGCAACAACGCCTGGTCACGCTGGATTCGCACCTGGACACGCCGGCCAATCTGGAGCGCGCCGACTTCGATGTGCTGCAGGCGCATGCCGGCAACCGGCTGTCGCAGGTGGATTACCCGCGCATGGTGGAAGGCGCGCTGGATGGCGGGTTCTGGGCGGTCTACACCGGGCAGGGCGATCGCAGTGCAGCCGCGCACCTGGACGACCGCGACGCCGGCCTGCAGCGCCTGCTGAAGATCCACACCCTGGTGGCCGCGCAGCCGCAGCGCTTTGCACTGGCCACCGTGCCGGCCGATGCCGCGCGCATCAAGGCCGCCGGCAAGCGCGTGGTGTACATCAGCATGGAAAACGCCAGCCCGTTGGTGGCCGACCCGACGTTGCTGCGTTTCTACTACGCGCAGGGGCTGCGCTTGATGAGCACCGTGCACTTTCTCAACAACGAGTTCGCCGACTCGGCCACCGACCCCAAGGGCGCCGAGTGGAAGGGCCTGAGCCCGGCCGGCAAACAGCTGGTGCAACAGGCGCAGGCGCTGGGCATCGTGATCGATCAATCGCATGCCTCCGATGCGGTGTTCGACCAGTTGATTGCGCTGTCGCCGGTGCCGATCGTGCTCTCGCATAGCGGCGCGCGTGCGGTCTACAACCACCCGCGCAACATCGACGATGCACGCCTGAAGGTGCTGGCCGCGCATGGCGGCGTGATCCAGGTCAATTCCTACGGCGGCTATCTGGTGGACAGCGGTGCCAGCCCCGAGCGCAAGGCTGCCGAAAAGGCGCTTACCGACCAGTACGGCGGCTGGGAGCACATCAAGATCGCCGACGGCACCAGGCTCAGCGCCGCGCTGAAGGAACTGGATGCGCGCTACCCGATCAAGCGCGCGACCGAAGAAGATTTCTTCGCCCATCTGGAGCATGTGCTCAAAGTGGTCGGGCCCGAGCACGTGGGCATCGGCATGGATTGGGATGGCGGCGGTGGCGTGGTCGGCCTGGAAGATGTCTCCGACCTGCCGCGCATCACCGCCTGGCTGCTGCGCAAGGGCTATACCGAGCAGCAGATCGCCGGCATCTGGGGCGGCAATCTGTTGCGGGTGATGCAACAGGCGCAGGACTACGCGGCCACGCGCGCCAGGGCCGGATAGGGATGGCCTGCGCGTTGAACGCCGCCGTATGGACACCCAACCCGCGCACGGCCGGCTGGGTGCGTCCGCCGCGGGCAGGTGCACGTCGGTGAGGGTGGTCATCGCCCCCGATGCGTACAAGGAAAGCCTGCCCGCGCCGGAGGTGGCCGCGCAGATCGAAGCCGGCTTTCGCCAGGTCTTCCCGCACTGGGACTACCGCCAGGTGCCGATGGCCGATGGTGGCGAAGGCACGGTGGATGCGCTCATCGCGGCCACCGGCGGGCGCAGGATCGAGTGCACCGTCAGCGGCCCGCGCGGCACGCCGGTGCAGGCCTTTTTCGGGATGACCGGCGACGGCCGCACCGCAGTGATCGAAATGGCCGCTGCCAGCGGGCTGGCCCTGCTGCCGCCGGCGCAGCGGGCACCGCTGCAGACCAGCACCGCCGGGGTGGGCGAGCTGATCCTGGCCGCGCTGGATGCCGGCGCGCGCCACCTGATCCTTGGCATCGGCGGCAGTGCCACCAACGACGGCGGCGCCGGCATGGCGCAGGCGCTTGGGGTACGGCTGCTGGATGCGCACGGCCTGCCGATCGGCCCGGGCGGCGGCGCGCTGGCAGCGCTGGCCCATGTCGAGGTCGACGGCCTGGACCCGCGGCTGCCACATTGCCGGATCGAGGTCGCCTGCGATGTGGACACGCCATTGGTCGGCCCGACCGGTGCCTCGGCGGTGTTCTGCCCGCAGAAAGGCGCCACCCCGGCGATGGTGGCGCAGCTGGATGCCAACCTGCAGCACTACGCCGATGTGCTGCAGCGCGCGCTGGGCGTGCGCCTGCACACACTGCCTGGCGCTGGCGCGGCCGGTGGGCTGGGCGCAGGCCTGGTGGCCTTCCTCGGCGCGCAGCTGTGCCCGGGCGTGGAGCTGGTTGCCCAGGCGCTCGGCCTGGAGGCCGCCATCGCGCAGGCCGATCTGGTGATCACCGGCGAAGGCCGTCTGGATGGCCAGAGCGCACGCGGCAAGACCCCGGTCGGGGTGGCGCAGCTCGCGCAGCGGCATGGCATCCCGGTGATCGCCATTGCCGGATCGATCGGCCACGCAGCTGCGCAACTGCATGGCCACGGCATCGATGCGATGTTCGCGGTGGTGCCCGGCGCCTGCACCCTGGAGCAGGCCCTGGCCGATGCCGCCGGCAACGTGCGCCGCGCCGCGCGCAACGTGGCGGCGGCGGTGCAGCTTGGTGGCACGCTGGTGCAACGGCCTGCGGCCGCGCGCCCTGCTTGAGGACCGCGCCCAGCGCGACGCGTCCGCACCGGTCGGGGCAATCGAAAGGATCCGCTGGCTGCGTCGATGGCGCAGACCCATCGATCGTCAGCGACACCCAATGGCGCCTGCCGCAGGGACGCGGCGCGCAGCGCATTCTGTGATTTGCCCACGCAACCCGGCAGCAGGTGCCTGTCCCCGGTCCGCTAGACTGCGGGGATGGCCCGGGGACAAGCGAGCTTTCCGTTGAATCACGGCGACACCATGGTGTCATCCACACCCAGCGAGGCGCAGCGTCTGGCGCGCCTGGCGTTGTTGCAGGTGGTCGACACCGCCGCCGAACCGTTCTTCGACGCGCTGGCCGCCGCGGCGCAGGCGATCGCCGGCACCCCCATTGCGCTGGTCTCGCTGGTGGATGAACGCCGCCAGTGGTGGAAGGCCAACATCGGCCTGCCGGGCGTGTCCGAAACCCCGCGCGAACTGGCGTTCTGTGCCCACACCATCCAGGGCGATGCGGTGATGGAGGTGCGCGATGCACCGGCCGACCCGCGTTTCCACGACAACATCCTGGTCACCGAGGCGCCCGGCATCCGCTACTACGCCGGCGCCCCGATCGTGCTGCCCGACGGGCTGCGCATGGGCACGGTATGCGTGATCGACCAGCGCCCGCGCGCGCTGGAACCGGCGCAATTGCAGGCCTTGCAGCAGCTGGCCAAGGTGGCTGCCGAAGGCCTGGAGCAGCGCCGGGTGATGCTCGAGCGCGAGGCGGCCAATGCGCAGCTGCAGCAGCGCCTGCGCGAGAGCGAAGCGTTCCTGGAGCGCACCGGCCGGGTGGCAGGCGTCGGCGGGTGGGAGGTGGATGTGGCCAGCGGCACGCTGATCTGGTCGGACCAGACCTGCCGCCTGCACGATGTTCCGCCCGGTTACCGGCCCACCCTGAGCGAGGCGATCGGGTTCTACCCGCTGGAAGCGCGCTCGGTCATCACCGAGGCGGTGGAGACCTGCGTGCGGGACGGAATTGCGTGGGACCTGGAGCTGCCCCTGGTCAGTGCCGCCGGCCGCAAGTTGTGGGTGCACAGCACCGGCTCGGTGGAACACGTGGACGGGCGGATGCGCCTGATCGGCGCAGTCCAGGACGTGACCGACCGGCATCTCGCGGTGGATGCGCTGGCCGCCAGCGAACGCAAGTTCCGCAAGCTGTTCCAGTACAGCCTGGGGCTGATCTGCACCCACGAGATGGATGGCCGGCTGGTCAGCGTGAACCCGGCGGCGGCGCGCTCGCTCGGGCGCAGCGTGGAGGCGATGGAAGGCCGCTCGCTGCTGGAGTTCGTGCGCCCGGAGCGGCACGGCGCGGTGCGTGGGTACCTGTCGCGGATGGTGCTCGACGGCCAGGATGCCGGCGTGATCGAGCTGGTGGCCGGCGATGGCAGCCTGCGCCACTGGCAGTACAGCAACGTGCTCGATGTCGAATCCGACGCCACCCTGGTGCTGGCCCACGCCCAGGACATCACCAACCAGTACCAGCAGGAAAAGCTGCTGCTGGAATGGTCGTTCACCGACCCGCTGACCAACTGCTACAACCGCCGCTTCCTGGACGAGCTGGACAAGCGCGACCCCAGCGTGCGCTGGGGCTGCATCGTGGTGGACCTGGACAAGTTCAAGCTGGTCAACGACACCCATGGCCACCAGCGCGGCGACGAGGTGCTGGTGCAGATGGCGTGGTTCCTCAACCAGCCGCTGCGCACCCAGGACCGCCTGGTCCGCCTGGGCGGCGACGAATTCCTGGTGCTGCTGCATCAGCCCAGCCAGCAGCAGCTGGACGCGCTGGTGCGCGACTACCTGGCGGCCGCCGCCGACGCGCCGATCCAGTTCACCCTGGGCACCGCGCTGCGGCATGAAGGCGAAGCGCTGGCCGCGGTGGTCGACCGCGCCGACCGCTCGCTGTATTCGCTGCGACGCGCCCGCCGAGGCACCGGCACCAGCGACCAGCGCTGAGCGTCCGGGCGCGGCGGCCAGTGCCGCGCATGCGTCTCCGTACCGAACCCATGTGACCGACCCGAAAGAACGTGCTGATGAATACGCGATCGCCTATCATGTAACCGTTTACAACTACATGGATTGGAATGGATACCTTCGATCGCACCCAGCTCAGCCCCAAGTGGCAATTCCGCTTCGCCTTCTTCGACCGTCACGGCGGCCCCAAGGATCCTGCCCACAAGCAAGCGCTCAAGACGTTGCCGTTCGGCGAGAAGCTGAAGGTGGGCATGAACTTCTACGCGCTGTTCTTCGGCTTCATCTATTTCTTCATCCTGGGCCTGTGGCGCAAGGCGCTGGGCCTAATTGGCATCGGCCTGGTGGTGGGCATCATTGCCTCGTTCCTGCCCGGATCGCTGGGTAACGCGCTGAGCGTTCCGCTGGCCCTGCTGGCCGGTATGAGCGCCAACTATGCCTACTACCTGGACAAGGTGAAGGGCAGCACCAGCTTCAACCCGTTCGAAGGCATGCGCTGGTAAGCCACGCACCGGGCGCGGACCCTCCCACCGACGCCTTGCCGCCAGGCCCGGTCCACGACCGGGCTTTTTTGTAGCGCTGCATCGTCAAGGCGTCGCGCATATTTGACGACTGCGTTTCGGCAACTCGCCACGATTCCATCAAGAAGAGCGAATTTGCTGGAAGAAGCGCGAACAACAGCTGCATCGCGCTGCGTTGCCGCGGGCAGCGTGACGAATACCACGCGTTGCGACGCTGGCTGCGCGCGCCGTGCCGCAAGTGGACGTGTGCATACGCGCCTGCCAAGCCGGAGCCTCCCTCGCAGCCATCCGCGGGCGAGCGCAGTTTCGGTTTGCAGCAGCCAATCGATCCACCGTGGTCAATGCCACATGGGCAACGCCGCTGTTCGGAATCGGCATGTTCCACTCGTACACTCGCCCTGGTCTGCGCCGTCCACGCAACTGATGAAGATTGCGCCCCTCTACTGGCCATTGCTGGTCTTGGTTCGAGTTCGGTCGTCATGCCGATTGCCGCCTGTGCAGCGGTCGGCGCGCCTCATTCCCCCTGCGGCCCCGGCCGCCCTCTCCCCGAGGTGTCTTGCATGCTCTCTGCCGTTCCATCTGATCGCTCTTCGTCGCGTCTGCCGTCCATGCCGCTGTGGCGCCGCGCTGCCGCCGGCCTGTGTCTGCTCGGCATGGTGGCCGCGCCGCCACTGGCCGCGCAGGACCCCACGCAGGTCAACACCTTCATCGGCAGCAAGGACGACGGCAATACCTATCCGGGTGCCTCCGCGCCATTCGGCCTGATCCAGGTCAGCCCGATCGGCGCCCACTACGCCGGCTGGCGCTACGACGACCCCAGCATCCGCGGCTTCGGGCATTCGTTTCTCTCCGGCGCCGGCTGCTGGGAGCAGGGCGGGCAGGTGTCGATCCTGCCGGTCACCGGGCGCATTGGCCCGGGTGGCGACTTCGACACCACCGATGCCAAGGCCTTCGACCAGAAGCGCTATGCCGCACGTTACACGCATGACGGCGAAGTGGGCCAGGCTGGGTACTACAAGGTGCGGCTCACCGATTACGGCGGCATCGACGCCGAAGCCAGCGCATTGACCCGCGCTGCCGCCGAGCGCTACACGTTCGCGCCGGGGGCCGACACCGGCCACCTGCTGATCAACGTGGCCCAGGCCAACGACCGCCATGTGGTGATCGGCAGCCAGGTGCAGCTGGTGGGCGACCGCGCGGTGGAAGGCAAGCTGGTCACGCAGAGTTTTTGCGGCGGCCATGAGTACACCACCTGGTTCCGGCTGGAATTCGACCGCCCGTTCACCGCGCACGGGGTGTGGGGCGAAGACGGCGGCGTGCCCGGCGCGCGTCACGGCATGGGCGGCGAGCTCAAGCCCAACGGCGCCTGGCTCAGCTTCCCGCTGGGCAAGGGCAAAGACGCGCGCGCGGTGACCGTGGTCAGCGCCATCTCGCATGTGGACGCGCAAGGTGCGCGCAACAACCTGCGCGCCGACGGCATGCAGGGCGGCAAGCTGCTGAGCCTGGAACAGATGCGCCAGCGCGCGCAGCAGACCTGGCGCCGCGAACTGGCCAGCCTGCAGCTGGACGGCGCCAGCCCCGATGACCGCAGCGTGGCTTACACCGCGCTGTATCACGCACTGCTGCAGCCGCTCACCGGCAGCGATGCCGATGGCCGCTACCGCGGCTACGACGATGCGATCCACCGCGCCGATGGCTGGACCTATTACGAGTATTTCTCGCTGTGGGACACCTATCGTTCGCAAAACCAGTTGCTGGCGCTGCTGCAACCGGCACGCGCACGCGACATCGGCCGCTCGTTGCTGGCGATCCATCAGCAGGGCGGCTGGCTACCACGCTGGGGTTACGCCAATTTCGATACCAACATCATGACCGGCGATCCGGTGACGCCATTTTTGGTTGATCTGTGGCGCTTCGGCGCACTGCAGGGCAATGAAGCCCAAGCGTATGCGGCATTACGCCAAAACGCCTTCGGCCAACCGCCGATCAACTCGCGCCACGCCGGGCGCTCGGGCAATGCCAGTTATCTGGCCAAGGGCTTCGTGCAGTACGACCGCGCGTTTCCGTCCAAGGGCATGGATGTGGACCCGCACCACGGCGGCTCGGCCACGCTGGAATATGCGCTGGCCGATTGCGCACTCGCACAGATGGCGCAAGCGCTGGGTCACGGCGACGACAGCGGGCAACTGCGCGCGCGCGGTGGCAACTGGCACAACGTCTGGGATGCGGACGTGCGCGATGCCGAGACCGGCTTTGCCGGATTTCCGCGCCCGCGGCTGGAAGACGGCAGCTGGTACGCACCGTCCAACGACCAGTACAGCCCACGCTCGCAACACGGCTTCCACGAAGGCACCGCCTGGCAGTATCAATGGCTGGTGCAGCAGGACATTCCCGGCATGCTGCAGGCCATGCACGGCAGCGAACAGGCCGGCAAGCGGCTGGACGCCTTCTTCGCCTACGACGACCTGCTCAAGGATCCGCTCAATGGCGCTCGCACGCATTGGGTGGTCGGGCCCTACAGCTACTACAACCAGTACCGCTACAACCCCAACAACGAACCGGACCTGCACGCACCGTGGATGTACACGCTGATCGGCCAACCGTGGAAGACCGCCACCGTGGTGCGCGCCGCGCAGCAGTTGTTCACCAACGCACCCAACGGTGTGACCGGCAACGACGATCTGGGCACCATGTCGGCCTGGTACCTGTTCAGTGCATTGGGCCTGTATCCGGCGGTGCCGGGCAGCGGGCAATTCCTGCTGCATGCGCCGCGTTTCAAGCGGGCAACGCTCACCCTGGGCAACGGCAAGCGCCTGCGCATCGACGCCCCGGGCGCCGACGGCCGCACGCTGCAATACGTGGATGGCGTGCGCTTGAATGGCAAGCCGCAGCCGCAGGTATTCCTGGACTGGGCGCAGTTGCAGCAGGGCGGCACGCTGTCGTTCGCGCTCACCAAGCAGGCTCCAATGCAGGGCTGGGGCACGCAAGCGGATGCGTTGCCGAGCTCGTTCTGTGCCACGCCAGCAGCAGCGCAGTAACAACCGGCTGCAGCCACCCAGTCACCGCAAGCCTCGACGCCGCAAGCATTGACCAGCGTCGCGCCGCTCAAAAGCCCCTCTCCCATCGGGGCGAAAAGGCACAGCTTGCGCGCCATTGGCGCGCGTGCCTTGGAGCGCCCGCGCCGCAAGCGCGGGCTGGGGCGCGGAGCGGGGGTTGGGGTGAGGGTACGGGGCGAAGCCACTGACCAAGTTGGATAACACGAGGCTTCGCCCGTACCCTCATCCGGCGCTACGCGCCACCTTCTCCCGACGGGAGAAGGGTACAGCTCGCCTGTATCGATTCATTCTTGAAGGCGCGTGGCGACGCGTTCGTCATTGCTGGCATTCGCTGGATGTACGGCGCCCCTCATCCGCCCCTGCGGGCACCTTCTCCCCCATAAACGAGGACAATGTCCCGACGGGAGAAGGGCGGCTCACCCCACGCGCAACCGGCTATTGCGCCGCCCATACGCCAGGTACACCACCACACCCAGCACGTTCCAGACCAGAAACCACAGCTGCGTCTTGCTCGGCAGGCTCCAGAACAGGTACAGGCAGCCCAGGATCGCCACCGGGCCCACCACCCACGCCAGCGGCGTGCGGAAGGCGCGCGCGCGGCCGGGCTCGCGCACACGCAGCACCAGCAGACATGCAGCCACCGCGGTGAACGCCGCCAGCGTGCCGGCATTGGCCAATGCGGCGATCTCATCCAGCCGCGCCACGCCCGCCAACGCCGCCACCAGCATCGCGGTGAACAGTGTGATCGCCACCGGCGTGCCGGTGCGTGCGTTGACCTTGGACAAGCCGCGTGGCAACAGCCCGTCGCGCGACATCACGAAGAAGATGCGGCTCTGCCCGTACAAAAACGCGAGCAGCACGGTCGGCAACGCAATGATCGCCACCGCACCGATCACCAGCGCGGCCTTCCCGTGGCCGAGCTCGCGCAGGATCAGCGCCAGCGGCTCCGGGCTCTTGCCGAACACGGTGAAGCTCATCGCACCCACGGCCGCCAGCGCCACCAGCACGTAGATCAACGTGCAGCCGATCATCGAGCCGACGATGCCGATCGACAGATCGCGCCCCGGGTTCTTGGTCTCTTCGGCCGCGGTGGAAATCGCATCGAAACCGTAGAACGCAAAGAAGATGATCGCCGCCGCCGCCATCACCCCGCGCTCCACGCCGTCCGGGCCCATCGCCTTGGAGAAGCCATACGGCATGAACGGCTGCAGGTTGGCGCTGTTGAACGTTGGCAACGCGATCGCCACGAACACGCCCAGCGCAATGATCTTCAGCACCACCAGTACCGCATTGAGCGTGGCGCTTTCCTTGGTGCCGGCCATCAACATGCCGGCCACCAGGAAGGTGATCACCACCGCCGGCAGGTTCACGATGCCGCCGGCATGCGGCCCGGCAATCAGCGTCTGCGGCAGCTCCACCCCCAGCCACTGCAGGAAACCGACGAAGTAGCCCGACCAGCCCACCGCCACCGTGCTGACCACCAGCGAATATTCCAGCACCAGGCTCCAGCCCACCACCCAGGCGATGCTCTCGCCCAGTGCGGTGTAGCTGTAGGTGTAGGCACTGCCGGCCGCCGGCATCATCGTGGCCATTTCCGCATACGCCAGCGCCGCGCAGGCGCACACGATGCCGGCAGCCACGAACGACAGCAGCACGGCCGGGCCGGCTTTGTCGGCGCCCACGCCGATCAGCGTGTAGATACCGGTGCCGACGATCGCGCCGATGCCCAGCGCGATCAGGTGCGGCCAACTCAGGCTGCGGACCAGTTGCCGGCCGGCTTCGTGCACGGTGACCTGGTCGATGGATTTGCGCCTGAGCCAAGACGACATGCGGACCTCGCGGGAATCAGAAGAATGCGCGAGTGTCGCCCAACGCAGCGCAGCAAAGCTATCGGTCCAAGGTCATGTGGCGGCGCAGGTCGGGCAGGGCAGACGCGCCTACCTGCATCACCGTGGCGCGCGTTTGGCCGTGCCAGACCTGCGCCAACCCGACCGACGTCTGCAGTCCAGCGCTGTTACGAATCCCGCATCCCGACGCGCCAGTCCCCGCTCAATCGCTCACTCAATCGACGGACGATGCGGCGGGCGCGCGTTGCGATAGATCAGCTGCACCGCCCAGGCACCGGCCAGCCCGACCACACCGGCGGCAAACTGGCTCCAGTCCAGCAACTGCGGCGCCGCGCCATTGGCCTCATGCCCCCACAGGTTGAACCACAGCAGCACCACCGCGGTGATCCCCATGCCGATCCAGAACCACAGCCGTGTGCCGCCGATCGCGTACACCAGGAACGGCAACGCCGCTCCAATCAAAAAATGCACCGGGAAAAAATACGCCGTGCCATACGGCCGCATCAGCGACCAGACGATCACTGCAAAGGTGGCCAGAAAAGCAAACAAGCCCAGGGCAAGCAGGCGGGTTTGATTGGTGGCAGTGGTCATCGGCAAGCCTCGCAGGAGCAGAGCCTCACCCTACCCATGCGCAGGTCACGTTGAGGTCAATGCGTGCCGCAAGCGCTGCGGCGACATCACGGCGTGTTGCTGCGGCCGCTTTGCGCGGGCCTGCCCGCCATGCTCAAGGCGCGCTGGAGCCATGGCGTTGAAACCCGACGCGCGTGCACAGCTGCGCGTAATACGCCGCCACGGCGGGCAGCACCGGGCGCGCGATAGGGCTGGCCATCCAGCGTTGGGTCGACAGCCCCAGCACGATGTCGGCCAGGGTGAATTGCGCGCCCAGCACATACGGGCCGGCCTGTTGCAGCTGCGCATCCAGCAGCGCCATCAGCCGGTTCCACGCCTGCACGCTGTCTGCGATGCACTGCATGTCGGTATGCGCCGCACTGCCACGCACCGTGGCCATGAACGCGTACCGCCACGCCGGGTTGAGCTCGGTGGCCTGCCAGTCCATCCATTGCTCGACCCGTGCCCGCGCTGCCGGGGCACTCGGCAGCAGATCCTCGCGCCGGCTGCGTGCAGCCAGATAGCGGCAGATAGTGTTCGATTCCCACAGCACCACCGTGCCGTCGCGTAGCACCGGCACCAGGCCGTTTGGATTGAGCGCCAGGAACTCGGGCGCCTGGACCGATGCGGCGCCGCTGCCGTAGGCATGCAGGCGGTAGTCCAGCTGCATTTCCTCGCACAGCCACAGCACCTTGCGCACATTGATCGAGGTGAGCGTTCCGTAGATGTCCAGCATGTGCATCCCGACGAGTGATGTGGTGCAGGTGGCGTAACGCGCCACCAGGGGAGGTAGCGCGTGTGCGCATCGCTGCCAGGCATCATCGCAGCAGCCCGGCGGTCGTGTCTGCGGGTGAGGCAGTACAGACAGCGGGCGCTGCACGACGCAACTGCCTTGCGCCTGGCGAATGCGACGTGCATTCGTCAGTAGTCGCGCCTGGCTATACGTCGAGCTTGGCCGCGTAAGCGTCGCGCACGTGCTGGCTGATGTAGGTGCTCAGCCCGCGCCCCGCCTTGGCCAGGCGTTGCATGGCCGCCACCACGTCGGCGCCGGCACTGTCGGCGGTGTACACATAGGTCTCGCCGCTGCGGAAACGCACCGCAATTGCATCCCGGGCCAGCGCATACGCCACCACGCCGGAGTGGCCATCACGGTTGCCGTAGCGCTGCAGGGGGACCGGGCTGGGTGAGGTCATGCCGGCAGGCTAGAACCGCCGCGGTGATGGGCGCTTCAACGAGCCCGGCAATGCCGGTGCTGCCTTCTGCGGTGACCTCCACATCGTCATGCACATGCCATCGCGTTGCAGCGTGCGGGCCGCATGCACCTGACATGCAGGGCACCGGAACGCGCCGTCGTGGCGTGCGACACCGTGCGATTTGCGTCTTGCCTGGCGGGCCGCAGGCCCCGCCGAACCCCGAGCGCGTCGCCGCATCAGCCCCGGCCGTCGGCACCTTGCACCACGCGCGCAGCACGTCAGCCCTGGCCCGGCGGATACAACGCCGTCAGCGCCTGGCAGCGCTGCGCAAACAGCGCATGCAGCTGGCGCACCGCCGGCGAAAACTGCTTGCGATGCGGGCACACCAGATGCAGCGGCAAGCGGTCGCCATCGTCGGGGAACAGCACCTCCAGCCGCCCGGCCTGCACGTCGTCGCAGACATCCAGCCACGACTTGTAGGCGATGCCTTCGCCGGCCACGGCCCAGCGCCGCACGATGTCGGCGTCGTCGCACAGCATCGCCCCACGTACCGGCACCACCTGGCGTCGGCCGTCGCGTTCGAACTGCCAGCGGTCGTAGGCGCGCCCTGCCAGCAGATACAGCAGGCAGGCGTGGTCGCGCAGCGCCTCCAGCGTGGCCGGCCGCCCGTGCCGCTGCAGATACGCAGGCGCGGCCACCAGCACCCGGCGGTTGTCCGGTGCCAACGGCAGCGCGACGTGGTCGGCGCCGTCGATGCGCCCGAGCCGGAACGCCACATCCACCGGCGCGCGATACAGGTCGGCCACCTGGTCGGACAGATGCAGCCGCAAGGTCAGCTTCGGATGCGCAGCGCGGAATTCGGTCAGCCACGGCAGCAGCACATTGCGGCCCAGGTCCGACGGCGCGGTGACCTGCAGCAGGCCCTGCAATTCGCTGTCGCGCCCACGCACATGCTCGCGCCCGTCGCGCAGCAGCTCCAGTACCTGGCGCGCATACGGCAGGTATTGCTCACCCTCGGCGGTCAGCCGCAGGCTGCGCGTGGACCGCGCGAACAGGCGCAGATCCAGTGCCCGCTCCAGCCGGGCCACCGCCGCGCTGACCTGCCCCGGCAGCAGGTCGGCCTCACGCGCGGCATTGGAAAAACTGCCCAGCGCCGCGGTACGCACGAATAACGCCAGGTCGTCGAAGCGGACCATCTTCACTCCAATCGTGAAAGTGCTTGTGCAGTTTGCCGGTTTTTCTCCTAATCCCGGCAGCCGACCATGCATGTCCCCTCCCTGCATGACGCCCGCCATGAAAGCCATCGCCTACCCGCAACACGGCCTGCCCATCGACGATGCGCGCGCGCTGGTCGAACTCGATTTGCCGCTGCCCGAGCCCGGCCCGCGCGATCTACGCGTGCGCATCCATGCCATTTCGGTCAATCCGGTGGACACCAAGGTGCGCGCCAACGCGCCGGTGGAATCGCCGCGGGTGCTCGGCTGGGACGCCAGCGGCGTGGTCGATGCGGTCGGCAGCGAGGTCAGCCTGTTCCGCCCGGGCGACGCGGTGTACTACGCCGGCGCGCTGACCCGCCCGGGCACCAATGCCGAATTCCATCTGGTGGACGAGCGTCTGGTCGGGCGCAAGCCGGCCACGCTCGACGACGCTGCGGCTGCGGCACTGCCGCTGACCGCCATCACCGCCTGGGAATTGTTGTTCGACCGGCTGCGCATTGCCGAAGGCGGCGGCCAGGGCCAGGCGTTGCTGGTGGTCGGCGCGGCCGGCGGCGTCGGCTCGGTCCTGGTGCAGCTGGCGCGCACGCTGACCAAGCTGACCGTGATCGGCACCGCCTCGCGCCCGCAGACCCAGGATTGGGTCTACGCACTCGGCGCGCATCACGTCATCGACCACACCCAGCCGCTGGGCGAAGGCCTGCAGCGGATCGGCATCGCGCAGGTGCAGCACGTGGCCAGCCTCACCCACACCGACCAGCACTTCGCGCAGCTGGTCGAGGTGCTCGCACCACAGGGCCAGCTGGCGCTGATCGACGACCCGGTCACGCTGGATGCGCTGCCGCTCAAGCGCAAGAGCCTGTCGCTGCACTGGGAGCTGATGTTCACCCGCTCGCTGTTCGAAACCGACGACATGATCGCCCAGCACCACCTGCTCAATCGCGTCGCCGATCTGATCGACAGCGGCCTGCTGCGCACCACCCTGGGCGAGCACTACGGCCGCATCACCGTCGACAACCTGCGCCGCGCCCACGCCGCGCTGCAATCGCACCGCACCCGCGGCAAGCTGGTGCTGGAAGGCTTCTGACCTCAGGCCTGAGCAGCGAGGCAGCGGCTGCTCAGGCCACTGCCTCGCAGATTCCCGGGCGCTGCGCGCGCTCGGGCGGGCGACGGTCCGCGACGCAGCTGTTGCGACAAGCACCGTTACACTGCGCGCATGTCATCCGAATCCCTGATCCTTCTCGGGCTGCTTGTCGTAGTCCTGGTGTTGCAGCTGCTCGCGCTGCTGCGACGTCCCTCCACCACCGCGCTGGAGCACGCGCTGCGTGCCGAACAACGCGACGGCCGCGGCGAACTGCGAGAGCAACTCGAAGGCCTGGCACGGCAGCAGGACGGCCGCCTGGAAACCTTTGCGCGCAATCTCACCGAACTGTCCACGCGCACCGATCAGCGCCTGGACCTGCTGCGCGACGCGCTCGGCGAAGACGCCCGCAAGGCGCGCGAAGAAAGTGGCCTGGCCCAGCAACGCACCGGCGAACTGCTGACCCTGCGGCTCACCGAACTGCGCACCCAGCTGGAAGGCTTCGGCCAGCAGCAGGAAACCCGCATCCACATGTTCGGCCAGCAACTGACCGAGCTGATCGCGCGCACCGACACCCACATGGCCGCCTTGCGCGAAGCGCTGGCCGAAGATTCGCGCAAGGGCCGGCAGGAGGCCGGCGAATCGCAACAGCGCTTCACCGAAGCGCTGGGCCAGCGCCTGACCGAGCTCACCCAACGCAACGAACTGCGCATCGGCGAAATGCGCGCCACGCTGGAACAGCAACTGGCCAACCTGCAGAACGACAACGCCAGCAAGCTCGAACTGATGCGCGCCACCGTCGACGAGAAACTGCAGACCACCCTCAACACGCGTCTGGATGCCTCGTTCAAGCTGGTGTCCGAACGGCTGGAACAGGTGCAGCGCGGCCTGGGCGAAATGCAGCAGCTGGCCACCGGCGTCGGCGACCTCAAGCGCGTGCTGACCAACGTCAAGGACCGCGGCGGTTGGGGCGAAGTGCAGCTGGACAACATCCTCGAGCAGACCTTGACGATGGAGCAGTACGCGCGCAGCGTGCGGGTCAGGCCCGACAGCGCCGAAGTGGTGGATTTCGCCATCCGCCTGCCCGGGCGCGGCGACGACACGGTGGTGTGGCTGCCGGTCGATGCCAAGTTCCCGCGCGAAGACTACGAACGCCTGATCGACGCGCAGGAAAAAGGCGATCTGGACGCGATCAAGAGTTCGACCGCGCAGCTGGAACGCGCCATCCGCGTGCAGGCCAAATCCATCAGCGACAAGTATGTCTGCCCACCGCATACGACGGATTTTGCGGTGATGTTCCTGCCCACCGAGGGCCTGTATGCCGAAGTGATTCGGCGCGCCGGTCTTGTCGATCTGCTGCAGCGCGAGCATCGCGTAGTGCTGGCCGGCCCGACCACGTTCACCGCGCTGCTCAACAGCCTGCAGATGGGCTTCCGCACGCTGGCGATCGAGAAGCGCTCCAGCGAGGTCTGGCAGGTGCTGGGCGCGGTGAAAAGCGAGTTCGGCAAGTTCGCCGGCATTCTTGAAAAGGCCGAGCGGCAGATCAGCACTGTCGGCAAAAGCCTGGGCGAAGCCAGTCGCAAGACCCGCACCATCGAACGCCGCCTGCGCGGCGTGGAAACGCTGTCCAGCGAACATACGCAGGCGCTGCTGGACGATGGCAGCGACGAAGGCGCCGGGCTCTCACACGACGACAGCAGCGACGAGCAGGAGTAGCCAGCAAGCAGGAGGCCTGGCCGGCCGCACAGCGCCCGAAACCGACCCACCCGTAGGAGCGCCCTTGGGCGCGATGAGGCATTACCGGTAACGCCTCGTCGCGGCCAGGGCCGCTCCTACACAGCAGCTCTGCGACGTCCTGCCCCTGCACCGGATGTCGAGCACACCGCGCAGACATCGCCACCGCGATGCTTGCACGCACCCTATTCAAGAAGAGCATCTCATGGCGACGCGATGGATCTACGCAACGGTGTGCGTGCTGCTGCTGGGCGCCTGCAGCGCTACGCCGGCATCTCGTTCGGATACCACCGCAGCTGATGCGCAGACACCGCGCGCAGCCTCTGCCGATGCCGCCGCATGCACCGCAAAGGGCGGTCAGCTGCGTCCGGTCGGTCGCATGCAAACAGTGCGCTGCATCGTGCCGTATGCCGATGCCGGCAAGACCTGCAGCGACAACAGCGACTGCAGCGGCGATTGCCTGGCCACCAGCATCGTGCCGACCGGTGCCGCCACCACCGGCACCTGCCAGCGCGACAGCGACCGCTTCGGCTGCCGCCAGGAAGTGATCGCCGGCAAGGGCCAGGCCGCGCTGTGCATCGACTGATGCGCGGATAGGGCCTCAGGCGCGCGTCGCGTCGAGATGCCGCAACGCATGCACCAGCGCCAGCGGCCTACGCGTCCACCACCACGTCCGCCGTGCGACGCGGCCAGCCAACGGCGCCGAACATCGATCCACCGGCGATGGCCAGCGCCGTCCCCAGCCCATACACCAGCAGCGCCGCGCTCTGTGCCAGGTAGACCTGGTGCAGGCCGCCACCCAACCGGATCGCCGCGATGCCGATGCCGGCCGCGATCAGCAGGCGCAGCACGGTCGTGCAGATCGGCCATAGCAGCCTTCCTGCGCCCTGCGAGGCGAAGTACAGCGCCAGACCCATGCCCAGAAAGCCGTAGAACGGCCCTACGGTCTGCAGGTACAGCGTGCCGGTCTGCAGCATGGTCGCATCGCTGCCATACAAGGACAGCCAGCCGCGCGGGAACAGCGCCGCCGCAACGCCGATGGTTTCGGTAATGGCAAACGCCATGGCCGCACCGATCCAGGTCGCGCGCAGTGCGCGCTCGCGTTTGCCCGCACCGATGCAGGTGCCCACCATCGTCAGCATCGGTGCTCCCAGGCCGAAGACCAGCGGGATCAGCACGTACTCCAGCCGCGATGCAGTGCCGTAGCCGGCAATCGCGCCGGAGCCGAAATGCCCGGCCAACGAGGTGGCAACGCCCACCGCCAGATTGGTGCAGATCACCCCGATCGCCGAGATCAGGCCAACCCGCAGGATGTCGCGAAAGACCGCTGCACGCAGGCGGATCGCCGCAAACGACAGGCGCAGCAGGCTGCGCGGCGAACGCAGATAGGCCACCAGCACCAGCGTGCCGACGATGTAGTACAGCAGCAGCGCCAGCGCACCGCCGGCAATGCCCAGCGCCGGAATCGGCCCCCAGCCGAAGATCAGCAACGGCGACAGCGGGATCAATCCGATGACTCCGTAGACGGTGACCTTGGCCGGCACGGCCATATTGCCGGAGCCGCGCAGCACCGCCGCCAGCGAGTTCAACAGCCAGACAAACACCGCGCCTGCGAAGATCCAGTGCGAGTAGGTCAGCGCGGCATCGAGCGCGGCGCCTGTCCCGCCCATCTGCCGATACAGCCAGCGGCCGCCCGCCCACAGCGCAAGCGTAAAGAGCACACCGAACGCCATGGCGATTACCAGCGCATGCACCACCACCGCGTTGGCATCCTCGCGCCGGCCGCCGCCCAGGGCCCGCGCGATCGACGAGGCAATGCCGCCGCCGATCGCACCGGACGACATCATCTGCATCAGCATCACGATCGGGAACACCAGCGCCATGCCGGCCAGCGCATCGGTGCCGAGCTTGCCGACGAAGTAGGTCTCGATCAGCCCGGCCGACGCCTGCGCGACCATGACCAGTACGTTGGGAACGGCCAGCCGCGCCAGCGTGCGCGCGATCGGGGCCTCCAGCAGCAGGCGGGTGCGGGCATCGAGTGCGGTCATGGAGGCAGCGCTGCTCTTAGTCGGGGGAGTCGTCGGTATCGGCAAGCCCGGCCTGTTGCAGCGTGGCCAGGGTGTCGTCGAGCAGGCCATGCAGGGCGAGCACGCGCTCGGCGCCCAGCAGCGCGGTGAGGCTGGATTGCGCCTTCTGCCACTGCGTCCGGGCCTGGGCATGCCGGCGATGGCCGGCGGCGGTGAGCGTGATCAAGCGGCTGCGCGCATCGGGGCCGTCGGTCTGTTGCACCAGTCCGGCCAGCATCAGCGGCTTGAGATTGCGCGTGAGCGTGGACGCATCCAGGCCCATCTTGCGCGCCAGATCGATCGGCCGGATCGGGCTCAGCGTGACCAGATGCGACAGCAGCGAATACTGCGTCGACTTCAGACCGCTCGTACCCAGATACGTCGCGTAATGACGCGACACCATCCGCGACACGCTGCGCAGGCGGAAATTGGTACAGCCGGTCGGCGTGCGGGGCGTGGCCATGCGGCAAGTGTAGCCAAGATGCTTGCATATACAAGTGTTGAGGCATGGTGCAGCGCAGGTCATCCATGCGCGCGGGGCGGTTTATGCTGGCTACCCCGCAGATCAGGACAGCCCCGATGAGCCAGACGCTGTACGACATTCCCGTGACCCGCATCGAAGGCGAGCCGACCACATTGGCCGACTACCGCGGCAAGGTGCTGCTGGTGGTCAACGTCGCCTCCAAGTGCGGCCTGACCCCGCAGTACGAAGGCCTGGAAGCGCTGTATCGCGACAAGCAGGCGCAAGGTCTGGAAGTGCTGGCGTTTCCGGCCAACGACTTCAACGGCCAGGAGCCCGGCAGCGAGGCGGAGATCGCGCAGTTCTGCCAGCTCACCTATGACGTCACCTTCCCGATGTTCGCCAAGATCGCGGTCACCGGCGGCGACACCCATCCGCTGTATCAGGCCCTGACCAATGCACGCCCGAGTGCCACCGGCGACGGCCCGATGCGCGAAAAGCTCGCCGGCTACGGCATTGCGCCCAACCCCGCACCCGGCGTGTTGTGGAACTTCGAAAAATTCCTGATCGGCCGCGACGGCACCGTCATCGAGCGCTTCGCCCCCGATGTCCCGGCCGACGATGCACGCCTGCGTGCAGCGGTGGATGCGGCGCTGGCAGCGTAGTGCATGGCGGAGTCCGTATCGACGTGCGGCGCGGCCAGGCTGGTGGTCGGACGTCACTACCTAATCGCAACCAATGCCTCGGGTAACACGATCGAGCTGGTCGCAGAAGACGCGTCGCTTTTCGATGTCGAGGACTTCTATAATCCGGAAAAGAAAACTGCTTCGCTGCGATCGATGTTCATACTGCCCGTGATTCGCGCCATTTACGGGGTGGAGGCGCTGCCAGCGGACTTTCCGCCGCGCGACATCGCTGACATTACGGTATTTCATCTTCCTCCACCTGCGCCGTCGGTAAAGACACCGTAGGAAACCAGCAACAAAAAAGCCCGGGATCGCTCCCGGGCTTTTGCATTGTGACACCACACCAAAACTCAGCCGGTCAACGCACCCAGCTGGGAATCGGCATCGCATCCACCGGCACCGTGTTGTCCTTGTCTTCGCGCAGATACTCCGGCAGCTCGTTATTCTGTTCGCGGTGGCTGCGCAGGTCGCGGGTGATCTGGTAATTGCGACGCTGCATCCAGGCATCGCGGGTCAGGGCGTATTCGTCCGGCGCCTGGTCGCGTAGCGAGTCCAGCGACATCAGCTGCGCGCGCGTGTCCACCAGTTGCAGGCCCTGCAGCGCAAAACGCGCACCGCCGTCGTCGACCTGGCGCACCCACGACAGCGGGATGTCGCCACCCAGCCCGAAGGTGTCGCGCACAGTGCGCGGCCCGAACAGCGGCAGCTCGAAGTAGCGCGAGTTACGCCAGCCCCACACGCCCAACGTTTGACCGAAGTCTTCGCTGCGCCGCGGAATCCCCGCCGCCGTGGCCGGGTCGAACAGACCGGCCACGCCCAGGGTGGTATTCATCACGAACCGGCCCAGCGACTGCGCCGCATAGACCGGGTGGCCCTGCAGCAGCTGGTTGACCATGGTCAGCGGCGTGCCGAGGTTGTCGAAGAAGTTGGTCACGCCCAGCCGCGCCGGGCTCGGCACCACCTTGGTGTAGGCGGTCGCCAACGGCCGTGCCACGCCGCGGTCCACCGCCAGGTTGAAGCGGTGCATGCCGCGGTTGTAGCGCTCCCACGGGTCGTACGCTGGCGCCGCGCCCGGCTGGGCGGGTGCGCCGTTGGCGCCTGCCTGTGGCGTGGTGGTGCCGTACAGGGCGTTGAAGTCGTCCTCGGCCGAGGTGGGCGCGCCGGACGCGTCCGCGCCGGCATCGCCCGCAGCGCTGGTCTGTTCGGCAGGCGCGGCCGCCACCGTGGCCGGCAACGTGTCGGGCGCGGCAAACCCGGCGGCCGCCGGTTGTGCGGTCACCCCGGCGTCGTCACGCACCGGTGCCGGAGCATCGGGCGCGGTGTCGGCGCTGGCCGATGGCGGGGCAGACTTGGGCGCCTGGCTGGCACAGGCGCCAAGCAGCGACAGGCAGGCCAACAGGGAAAGGGTGCGGAACTGGGTCATGGCGTGGCGCTCAGGCCTGAAATTCGAGGGTGGGAGACAAGCGGTAGGCGGCGCGCAACTCGTCCAGACCGGACGCCTCGCCCACCACTGCCGCAGTGCCGGTGCCGCGCACGCGCGCGGCCAGTTCGGCCAGCATCGCCACGCCGGCGCTGTCCAGGCGTTGCACGCCCGACAGGTCCAGCGTGCGCACGCCATCGAGCTGTGCGGCCGCCTGCGGCCAGGCCGCGGTGACCGCGGCACGGTCGAGCACGCCGGTGACCACCAGCGTGTCGCCGTTGCGTTGCACGGAGCTGTTACTTGCCATTGGCCGGTGCCGCACCGACCTGCAGGCTGCCGCTGCGCAGGTCGGCGGCGACCTTAGCAATGCCCTTTTCGCGCAGCGGACCGTCGAACTGGCCCTTGAAGGTCTGCACGTAAGAGATGCCTTCGATCATCACGTCGAAGATCTTCCACTGGCCGCCCACGTTACGCATCAGGTAGTCGACCGGGGTCGGGTCGTTGCCGGCGCGCAGCAGGTCGGTAGACACCTTGACGCCGCGGTTGCCCGGCAGCGCGCTTTCCGACTTGGCACGGAAGGTCGGCTTGCCTTCGAAGTTGAGCAGGGCGGTGCCGTAGCGCTGCATCAGGTTGTCGGCCATCGCATCGGCGAACAGCTTGATGTCGGCATCGGAGGCGCCACGGCCATGCACGCCCAGCACCAGGCGCGCGGCGTAGTCGCGGTCGAAGGCCTTGTTCAATTCGCCATCGATGTACTGACGCAGCGCGGCCGGGTTGCTGCGGAACTCGGCGCGGCGCTGTTCCAGTGTGCCCAGGATGCGGGTGCTGCTGTCGATGACGGTCTTGGTGGCCGCGCCCTGCGCAGGCGCACTGGCGGCGGCCGGCTGCGCCAGCACGGTGGCCGGTGCGCACACCAGCAGGGTCGAGGCCAGGATGGCAGAGAGCAGGGTGGTCTTCATTGGTGCGGTTCCGTAGAGGGAGAAGCGGGCTGGGCAGGCGGGGCGGCCTGACCGTCTGTAGCGGATTTATCACCGCCGCCACTGAACATGTACTTGCCGACCAGCTGCAGCAGATCCACCGCCGGCTGGGTGAAGCCGATCTCTTCGCCCGGCTTGAGCGTCTCCGGGTCGCCGCCCGGCTGCAGACCGATATAGCTCTCGCCGAGCAGTCCACTGGTGAAGATGCCGGCCGAGGTGTCGGCGGGCAGGTCCTTGTATTTGGTGTCCAGCGACAGCGTCACCACCGAATCGAACTTGGTCGGATCCAGGCTGATGTCGGCCACCTTGCCGATGGTCACCCCGCCGATCTTCACCGGCGCCTGCGCGCGCAGCTGGCCGATCTGGCTGAAGCGCGCGATCAGGGTGTACTGGCTGGAACCGAAGCCCCAGCGCTGGTTGGTCGAGGCCACCGCCAGCACCAGCAGCGAGGCCAGGGTCAGCAGCAAAAAGGCGCCAACGGCGAATTCGAGTCGTGGTCCACGCATGGCCATGGGCTATCTCACCTAAACAACATTGCAGAAAGGACGAAGTTGAACATCAGCACCAGCAATGAGGCATTCACCACCGCGCGGGTGGTGGCGATGGAGGTGCCTTCGATGGTCGGCTCGGCATGGAAACCCACGTAGGCGGCAACCAGCGCGGCGGTGCCGCCGAAGATCGCCGACTTGAGCATCGCCACACCGAAGTCGTCCCAGAAGTCCACGCTGTTGCTCAGGCCCGACCAGAACGTGCCGTTGTCGATACCCAGCACGTGCACGGCTTCGAAGTAGCCGCCGGTGATGGCCAGCGAACAGAACACGCCGGTCAGCAACGGCACCGTGAGCACTGCGGCCCAGAAGCGCGGCGCCACCGCCTTGGCCACCGGATCGATGGCCATCAGCTCCAGCGCCTTGATCTGGTCGGTGGCGCGCATCAAGCCGAGCTCGGCCGCGATCGAGCTGCCGGCGCGGCCGATGAACAACAGTGCGGTCAGCACCGGCGCCAGCTCGCGATACAGCGACAGACCGAGCAGCGTCGACAACGCATCCGATGCACCGTAGGTGGTGAGCGTGCGGTAGCCCTGCAGGGTCAGCACCAGCCCGACGAAGGCACCGCCCACCGCAATGATCGGCAGCGAACGCGCGCCGACCTTGTAGATCTCGCGCACCAGCTCGGCGACGAAGTCGCGGGTGGGCAGCGAGCCACGCAGCACGGTCAACGAAAACAGCCCGGCGCGGCCGAAGGCGCGAATGGAATCGGCAAAGGCCATCAGGCAGCACTCCGGTCGCGGCGTGGGGCGGCATCGAAGGCGATCGGGCCGTCCGGCTGGCCGTGCAGGAACTGCTGCACCAGCGGATCGGTGCTGTCCTGCAGGTGTTGGGGCGTGCCGGCGAATACGATGCCGCCATTGGCAATGACCACGGCCTGGTCGCTGATCGGCAGGGTCTCGTGCACGTGGTGGCTGACGATGATGCTGGTCAGGCCCAGGCTGTCGTTGAGGCGCTGGATCAGGCTCATGATCACACCCGAGGCGATCGGGTCCAGCCCGGTCAGCGGCTCGTCGTAGATCATCAGCGGCGGGTCCAGCGCCAGCGCACGTGCCAGCGCCACGCGCCGCGCCATGCCGCCAGACAGCTCGCGCGGCCAGGCATCGGCCGCCGCCAGCAGGCCCACCGCGTGCAGCTTCATCTGCACCAGGCGTTGCAGCACCGGCGCCGGCAGGCGCGTATGCGTGCGCAGCGGCAGGGCGACGTTGTCGGCCACGCTCAGGTCGGTCAGCAACCCATTGCCCTGCAGCAGCACGCCGACATTGCGGCGCATCTCCAGCAGCGCCCGGCTACCGGTGGGAATGGCATTGCCGAACAAGGTGACCGTGCCGGCCACCGGGCGCAGCTCGCCAGTCAATGCCGCCAGCAGCGTGGACTTGCCGCTACCGGACGGACCGAGCACGGCGGTGATGCTGCCGCGTGGCACGTCGAGCGATACGTCGCGCAGGATCGTCCGCCCGCCGCGATCGATGCGGACACCGGACAGTTGCACGACAGAAGAGGCGGACGCCGTCATTGAGGCCTTTAACAGAATTCCAACGCGATAGAGTAACTGTCACACGGCTGAACATAACCGAACCGCCGCGTGCAGTATTGTCGCATTCATGCGGCAGGCCATGGGGCCGCCCATGTCGCCATCTGCGTAACAGCGTGTCCCGCAACGCACGGACGATTGCGCTGCATGCGAGGGCTGCCCAACGTACGCTGCAGTAGGTAGTAAGTGCATGGGAGGCTGGCGTTTCAGAACCTGGGGGGTCCCGGTGTCGTCACAGTCGGATACCACGTGCGCACTGCGATGGCGCCTGCCGCATCGCTCGGATGTGTCGAGTGCGTCGCGTTGTTGGCATCGCCATCTTGTGGGGCCGGCGCGAACCACGCGACGATCCGTGCACATCGTCATGAAAGGAATCATCCATGGAGTTGCTGACGCTTGAACACTTCGCCGGCAGCGTCAACGAAACCTTCGCTGCCTCCTTGAACGAGGGCGAGGTACCGTTCGTGCTGGTGGAAGCCAGGCCATTGCAGGACACACGCAACGCGCAGCGTGCGCCGTTCTCGCTGCTGTTTCGCAATGGCTCGGCCTTTCTGTTTCCGCAACAGACCTATCAGATGCGTCACGCGCGCCTGGGCGAGATCGGCATCTTTCTGGTGCCGGTGGCGCGCGAACGCGACGGGTTCCTGTATCAGGCGATCTTCAACTGAGCGATGACGGCGGTGGGCCGCCCGGAGTCCAGTGCATCTGCAGATGCGTCTGGGTGCTGCACCCCGCAATGAAGCCGTGACGAACATACAGCCGCTGTGCGGCAGGATTGGCGTGCAGCACATGCAGGCACACGGCGCACCCCGCAGCGCGGGCGGATGCCTGCGCGTAGGCGATCAGGTGCGAGCCAATGCCCTTGCCGCGCCAGTCCGGCAGCAGGCTGATATCCACCAGCGTGTGTTGCGTGGTGGTGCGGTGCAGGTACAGGCGACCGATACGCAATGGCCCAACCTGGACGATCAACAAGTCGGCACCGGCGAAATGCTGCAGGTAATGGGCGCGTTGCAACGCGAATTGCTGGTCCAGAAACGCGCGTTTGGTCTGCTCCGCCCACGGCACCTGCGCCAGTTCCTCGCGCCGCGTACTGGCGTAGAGATCGCGTAGCCAGGGCAGATCGGTGGCGCGCTCGGGACGAAGCACGCCGCCTGGCACGCCCAGTGCAGCAGGTGGTTCCAGGTCGATCGGCGCGACCCTGTGACGCAGGTGCGGCATGGCTTCAGTCGAACACCGGGTAATCGCCCTGCAGCGCGATGCAGAAGTTCATGGCCAGATAGGGCTGCCGGTTCTCGTGCGCCTGGCCGTTGCCGGCGGGCAGCACCATGGTCGGGGAAAACTGCTGGTCGGGTGCAACTGCATTGAACGGCCGGTCGCTGTTGCTGTTCAAGTTCGACAGTGCGGCTCCGCTGCTGGGGGTGCCGCTTTTCTTGCTCGGATCCGCTTGCGAGAACGCATTGAAGCCGTGCTCGTGGTTGGGCATCTGCGTGCTCAACAGGCTCACCGAGGCGGAGCCGAACGCATTGCCCAGCGCATGGGGCGTCAGACCCGGCGCCGCCCCCTGCTGGCAGCCGGCGCGCGCGGAGAAGTTCGGCAACTGGAATGTGGTGCTGCCGTTGCCGCCATAGGCCACGCCCAGCAACGAGAACAGCGCGGTGTTCTGCATGACCGGCAGGGTTGCGCCGTTGCACAGCGCCCAACCGTATGGGTTGTAATCGAAGGCAAACAACTGGATTTCGCCGAAATAGGGTTCGGTCATGCGCATTTCCTCCGGTGGAGCGATGCAGGCCGCGACCGGCTCGGCGCGGCGCCGTGGATCAGGACTGCTGTGGAAAAATGCCCGTGGTGGCGATGCAGTACTGCACCGTCAGCGTCGGCATCGTGTTGTCGTGCGGCTGGCTACCCCCCGTGAACGAGGTGCTCTGCGTGGACATCGCCAGCGCGGTGGCCCCGGTCACGTCGCTGGCATAGAACAGCGTGGCACCGACCGCCGCGGGCAGGAGTCCGGCCGGTGAAGGGCTGGTTGCCGCCACCGTCGTGACCTGTGCGACATGGGTATGCGCCGGCATCTGCGGCTCGGTCACGGTCACCGTTTCGGTACCGCTCTTCTGGGCGAACACGTAGTTGCTCAGGCCAGGGCCCTGGCCCTGGTGAACCGGCAGGCGCCCGCGCAGATCCGGCACCCCGAAGGTCGTTTGCCCATCACCACCATACGAGGTGCCCAGCAGGAGGTACAGCGCTTCGTATGCCGAGATCTGCAGCAGCGAGCCGTCGCACGCCTGCCAGCCCTGAGGCGTGCGGCCGAAGCCGAACATGCGGATTTCGCCGATGAATGGAGTGCCCATGTGATCCTTCCTGGTCGATGAGGCGCCGCGCGTGCAGGCGCACCCGAATGCGGTCGCGCTTAGCTGCGCGAGGGGAAAATGCCCGACAGCGCGATGCAGAAATTGATCGTGGTGTAGGGCTGCAGATTCGGATGCGGTTGGTCACCGCCAGCGGACGCGACCGTTGCCGGCGCCAGCGGAACCGTCGTTCCCGGAGCGGCATACAGCGGCGTGGCGGCACCGGAGGTGGCCATGTTGGTGGCAAACACGCGGCCGGTCGGTGTGCGGTTGTTGCCGCCGGTGCTGCTGCATTCCACCAGGTGGCTGTGCGCGGGCAGGTTGGCAGGCAGCAGGGTCACCGCCTCCGCGCCGCCCGCCTGACCCATCGGTGCGACCGGCGGCTGCCAGTTCGCATCGACCGACGGCGCGTACCCGACCGGCGTGCGACCGCGCAGATCAGGCAGGGCAAACGTGGTCCGGCCGTCGCCGCCAAAGCGCGGCCCTAGCAGACTGAACAATGCCTGGTTCTGATTGACCGGCAGCAGCTGGCCATTGCATTGCGCGAAATATTTCGGCGCGAAGGCGAAACCGGTCAGCATGACCTGGCCGATGAAAAACTCGCTCATGCAGCTCTCCCTGCGTAGGTGCGCCGCCGACATGTGTCGGGGGTCGCCGTACAGATACCCGCCGCGGCGGGGTCCCACAAGCCGGGACAATCCAGAACTGGAATGAAGTATTAATTTTTTGTTCTTTAACTGGCAGTCAGTTCCTGTTTCAATGCGCTCGCAATGCCAGGGGATGACTTCTCTAGGGCGGCATTGCCTTCAGGCACGAGGACCGTGCCGGCGCCGGGGTGGCGCTTCATCAGGGGTAGAACGTGAACAAGCCGCAGTGGCGTGGAACAGGCACCGGTGCGCCGATGCGCTGGATGGTGGCCGTGATGATCTGCGCCCTGGCGCTCCTGCTACCCGGACAGGTCTGGGCACAGGGGGCGTCGGCCTATTGTTCGACCCAGAACGCCACGATCAACCAGAGCGGTTCGGTGACGTTCGACGTCAGCAACTGCGATGGCCCCTCCAACATCGGGATGGGCGACGACCCGCGTAATCCGCTGGATGCCAATGGCCGCGGTTCCACTGCCAACGGCAGCATCCAGCTCAGCTTTCAGAGTGGCCCCGGCACCCAGACGGTCACCTATACGCATGGGGGGAATTCTGCGACCTCCGATACGTTCTACCTGCGCGACGAGGACGAAAACGTCCTCACCTTCAACATCACCATCAACCCCTCGCGCACGGCCAGCATTGCGGTCAGCCCGGTCAACCGCAGCGAGGACAGCGGCGCTGCCTTCGTCTACACGGTGACGTTGAGCCAGACCAACACATCGGCGACCACGGTGAACCTGGCCCGGAGCGGTACCGCGACCAGTGGCACCGACTACACCGGTGCGGTGAGCAGCGTCGTGGTGCCGGCCAATGCGTCCTCCGCCAGCTTCAGCGTCACCCCGATCGCCGATGGCGTGGTGGAACCGGACGAGACGGTGACCTTCAGCGTCGCCAACGGCACCGGCTATTCGCCCGGCAGCCCGGCCAGCGCAACGGCCACCATCGTCAATGACGACATCACCACCGCCTCGATCGCGGTGTCGCCTGCGAGCGTGGCCGAGGATGGCGGCACCAACCTGACCTACACCGTGACGCTCACCAATCCGTCGTCAACCGCCGTCTCGATCGGCTTCAGCGTCGGCGGCACGGCAACGTCGGGCACCGACTTCGCGGCGGTGAACTCGCCGCTGGTGATTCCGGCGGGGCAGACCAGCGGCAGCATCGTCATCGATCCCACTGCGGACGCGACGTCGGAGCCCGACGAAACCGTCGTGATCACCCTCAACGCGGGCAGTGGGTATGTGGTGGGTTCGCCCAACAGCGCCACCGGCACCATCCTCAACGACGATGTGCCGTCGCTGAGCATCAACGACGTTTCGGTGAACGAGGGCAATGCCGGTACGACGACAGCCACCTTCACCGTGTCGTTGAGCCAGCCGGCCGGTGCCGGCGGCGTCAGCTTCGACATCAGCACCGCCGATGGCACCGCGAACGCCGGGTCGGATTACGTCGCCTCCAGCCTGAGCGGGCAGACCATTCCCGCCGGCAGCAGCAGCGCCACCTTCAGCGTGCTGGTCAACGGCGACAGCCTCAACGAACCGGACGAAACCTACTTCGTCAACATCAGCAATGTCACCGGCGCCAATGTGGCCGATGCGCAGGGCCTTGGCACGATCGTCAACGACGACACGGCGCCGGCGCTGTCGATCGACGACGTCAGCGTGATCGAGGGCAACAGCGGCACCACCACGGCCACCTTCACGGTGAGCCTGAGCACGGCCAGCGGCCAGACCGTCACGGTCAATTACGCTACCGCCGACGGTACCGCCACGGCTGGCAGCGATTACGCCGCCCGCTCGGGAACGCTGAGCTTCGCCCCGGGAACCACCACGCAGACCGTGGCGATTTCCGTCAACGGCGATCTTTCGGTGGAGCCCAACGAGACCTATCGCGTGGTGCTGTCCAGCGCCACCAATGCCACCATCGCCCGCGCTACCGGTACCGGCACCATCAACAACGACGATGCCGTGGTAGTCATCGCCCCGGCGTCGCTGCCGGCGGCGACGGCGGGCACCGCCTACACGCAAAATCTGTCGGCCAGCGGTGGTACCGCCCCGTACACCTTCGCGCTCAGTGCCGGTGCGTTGCCGGCCGGGGTGACCCTGAACGCCAGCGGCGTGCTGTCGGGCACCCCGACCGCCAGCGGCAGCTTCAACTTCACCGTGAGCGCCACCGACAGCGGAGCGCCGACCACCGGAAGCCGCGCTTACACGCTGGTGGTTGCCGGCGCGGCCGTGAACCTGCCGGCCACCACGCTGGCACCGGGAACCGCCGGTCAGGCCTACTCGGCCGCCATCACGCCGGCTAGCGGCGGTATCGCGCCCTATACCTACACCCTGGCTGCCGGCGTCCTGCCGGCCGGGATCACGGTCAATAGCGCAACCGGTGCGCTGAGCGGCACGCCTACGGCCCCCGGGACCTACAACTTCACCCTGACGGCCACGGACAGCACCTCGGGAACGCCGTCGCAGGGAAGCCGCAGCTATGCGTTGACCATCGCTGCACCGCAAGTCGTGGTCGCACCGACCACGGTGCCCGGTGCCACGCGTGGCACTGCGTACAGCCAGGCGTTGAGCGCCAGTGGCGGTACCGCGCCGTACACCTACGCGATTGCCAGCGGCGTGTTGCCGGCGGGCCTGACCCTGGCCAGCAACGGCACGCTGTCGGGTACGGCGACGGTGGAAGGCACGTTCAACTTCACCGTGCAGGCGACCGATGCCAACAGCTTCACCGGCACGCAGGCATATGCGCTGACCGTGGCCGGCCCGAACCTGGTGCTGCCTGCATCCACCTTGCCTGCGGGCACGGCAGGGCAGACGTACACCGCCGCAATCACTCCGGCCACCGGCGGTACTGCGCCCTACAGTTATGCGTTGAGCGCAGGCACCCTGCCGGCCGGTATCGTGCTGGACACGGCCACCGGTGGGCTGAGCGGCACACCTACCGTGGCCGGCACCTTCAACTTCAACCTCACTGCCTCCGACAGCACGCCCAGCCCGGCCGCGCAGGCCTCGCGCAGCTATGCATTGACCATCGCGGCGCCGCAGATCGTGGTCGCACCGACCACGGTGCCCGGTGCCACGCGTGGCACTGCGTACAGCCAGGCGTTGAGCGCCAGTGGGGGCACCGCGCCTTACACATATGCAATTGCCAGTGGCGTGCTGCCGGCGGGCCTGACCCTGGCCAGCAACGGCACGCTGTCGGGCACGGCGACGGTGGAAGGCACGTTCAACTTCACCGTGCAGGCGACCGATGCCAACAGCTTCACCGGCACGCAGGCATATGCGCTGACCGTGGCCGGCCCGAACCTGGTGCTGCCTGCATCCACCTTGCCGGCCGGCACCGCCGGGCAGGCGTACACCGCCGCAATCACTCCGGCCACCGGCGGCACCGCCCCGTACAGCTATGCGCTGACTGGCGGCGCGCTGCCGGCCGGCGTGGTGCTGGATGCGGCGACCGGCGGGCTGAGCGGCACACCTACCGTGGCGGGCACGTTCAACTTCACCCTCACTGCCTCCGACAGCACGCCCAGCCCGGCTGCGCAGGCCTCGCGCAGCTATGCATTGACCATCGGTGCGGCCACGCTGGTGATCGGGCAGGGCACGCTGCCGCCGGCCGTCAATGGCAGCGCATATAGCCAGACATTGACCGTGTCCGGCGGCGTGGCGCCTTACCGTTTCAGCGTGACCAGCGGCACCTTGCCGGCCGGGTTGACGCTGGCTGCCGACGGCACGCTGTCCGGCACGCCCAGTGCCGAAGGCGTCAGCAACTTCACCATCACCGTGACCGACGCCAGTGCTGCCAGCGCGGCGCAGGCCTACAGCGTCAGCGTGGGCAGCGCCGCGCCGGTGGCGGTGGCAGACGCTGCCGTGACCATGGACGGCACCGCCGTGACGGTGGCGGTGACCGGCAACGACACCGGCACGATCACCGCCATTGCCATTACCACTGCGCCGACCAACGGCAGTGCCGTGGTCAATGGCTTGGATGTGGTCTACACGCCAAACGCCGGATTCATCGGCACCGATGTGGTGAGCTATACCGCGAGCGGCAGTGGCGGCACCTCGGCGGCGACCACGCTGACCATCACCGTCAATGCGCGGCCGGTGGCGGTGTCGGTGACCGCGGAGGCGGTGCCCGGCGAAGCGCAGCAGGTGGACATCACCCGCAATGCCACCGGCGGGCCGTTTGTGGCTGCGGCCGTGGTTGCGGTGCTGCCGGCCTCGGCCGGTACTGCCACCATCACCCGAGTTGGCGGACCTGCCACCGCCGCAGCGGCGCGCGCCTCCGGCGGCCCGTCGCCGGCCGCGGCGGCAATGGCCGAAACGCCCAGCTTCATGCTGACCTTTACTCCCAACCCGGCGTTTGTCGGCCAGGCCACGGTGCAGTTCACCTTGTCCAATGCCTTCGCGACCTCGGTGCCGGCCAATGTGGTGTTCAACATCGCGCCGCGCCGCGACCCGAGCCAGGACGCGGAAGTGCGTGGCTTGATCGATGCGCAGTCCGAGTCCACGCGGCGGTTTGCCCGTGCGCAGATCGACAACTTCCAGCGCCGTCTGGAAGCCACCCACCGTGGTGGTGGCAGCTTCACCAACGCGGTGAGCTTCCAGCCCACCTCGCATTGCCGCCAGGCCGAGCGCGGCATCACTGCGCAGCCGTGCAGCCCGGACACCCAGGACGCCGACAACGACTTCCGCGATGCGCCGGCAGCGGCGGTGGGCAGCAGCGAAGGTGTGCAGGGCCAGGGCGACCTGGGCCTGTGGATCGGCGGTGCGATCCGCTCGGGCAGCTTGAACCGGCAGACCAACAGCAATGGGGTGGACTTCCAGACCGACGGCCTGAGCGTCGGCGCCGACTACCGGGTTGCGCAGTCGCTGGCGATCGGTGCGGGCCTGGGCTGGGGCCGCGACGACAGCGATGTGGGCACGCGCGGCAGCCGCAGCAAGGGCACCGCGTATACCATGGCGCTGTATGCCAGCTTCCACCCGGGCAAGGCGTTCTTCTTCGACACCCTGGTGGGTTACCAGATGTTGTCCTACGACCTGCGCCGCTTCGTCACCGACGACAGTTCGCTGGCCGAGGGCAACCGCGACGGCAAGCAGTGGATCGCCTCGCTGTCCACCGGTGCCGACCTGCAGCGCGGCGATGTGCAGATCACTCCGTATGCGCGGGTGGATGTGGCACGTGCCACGCTGGATGGCTATGCGGAAGACGGCGTGGCGCCGTTCGCGCTGCGCTATGCCGACATGGATGTGGCCACCACGACCGGCAACCTGGGCCTGCGCCTGGAGTGGCGCCGCGAAGTACGCTGGGGCCGGCTGACCCCGCAGTTGCGCGTGGAATATCAGCGCGACTTCCAGGGCCGTGGCGATGCCACGCTGAGCTATGCCGATCTCAGCGGCGGTCCGTTCTATCGCACCGCGCAAAGTGCGTTCGACCGCAACCGGTTGATGGTCGGTATCGGCGCGGCATTGCTGACCGAGCAAGGCCTGTCCACGCGCCTGGAATACCGCGGCATCACCGATGGCGACAGCAACAACGACCAGACCTGGATGATCAATCTGGAAAAGAAATACTGATCGCGGCGCAAGCCCGCTCAGCAAGCAACGCGATGGGCCGGGCGATGACCCCGGCCCATCGCATTTGCGACGTTTGCCCGGTGGATGCGGCTGGCCCGCCGCTTGATGGCCTGCCCCTGTTCGACCTGCGGTCGCGATCACGCAGGTCGCACGCCGGCTGCCACGCGATCGCGGCGCGGGAATATGCACCGCTCTGACTCCGGTGCTGGCCGACGCGGCGCTGCCGGGCAGCGTCGATGCGCCGGCCGGCACATCCATCTGATTCGGTGCGATCCGCATGGGGCGTCGAATGCTTGCGCCGCATGGCATTGGCAATGAGGGGCTGCATCGGATTGCAGCGCGCGCCGGCAGCGCGCCTGCGCGCTCGACCGCACGGCGCACGTGCATCAGCGCCAGGGCAGATCGCGGCCAGCGCCGACAGCGCATCACGCGCGCATCCGGCACAATGCGCGCACGCATGCACGTCACCTCCGCGCCCGATTTCCGCCTTTATCCATCCAATGCGCTGGATACCCTGGCTGCCCTGCTGGCCCAGGAGCTGCGACGACCGGTACCCGGGCAGCCGCTGCTGCAACCGGAGGTGGTGCTGATCCCGCAGGTGGCGATGCGGCGCTGGCTGCAATCCACGCTGGCGGCCGAGCACGGGGTGGCGGCGAATCTGGAATTCCTGACCCCCGGCGAGTTCGTCGCGCGCGCGCTGGAGTGCAACCTGGGCCCGGCCGACGACGATCTGGACATGGCCACCACGCAGTGGCGGCTGTACGCGGCCCTGCAATCGGACCTGGGCAGCGATGCCGCGTTGGCGCCACTGGCCGGCTATCTGTCCGACGGCGACGCGCTCAAGCCGTGGGCGCTGGCCGGCGAGCTGGGCAGTGTGTTCGAGAAATACCAGGCCTGGCGCCGCGACTGGCTGCTGCGTTGGGAAGGCGGCGCCGACCCCGACGATCCACAGGCGCGGCTGTGGCGCAGCATCGCATCGGGCCGGCAATACCGCGCGCGTCGCATCGGCCAGTATCTGGACCGGCACGCGCGCGCCGACGGGCCTTTGCCACAGGGCTTGCCGGGCCGGCTGTTCGCCTTCGCCATCCTCAATATCTCACCCGACGTGCTGCGCGTGCTGGCCACGCAGGCACGCGTGGGCACGCTGCATTTTTATCTGCCCACGCCCACGCAAGGCTATTGGGGCGATTTGCAGACCCTGTGGCAGCGTCGCCGCGAAGACGGAGCGGTGCAGCTGTTCGCCGAGCAAGTGCAGGAAAACCCGCTGCTGCAGGCCTGGGGCGCGGCCGGGCGCGACTTCATGGCCTTGGTGGGCGACTACGAGGTGGTGCACCCGCTGGCCGAGATCGCCGCGTATGCCGACCCGCTGGAGTCCGGCCGCCGCGCGCTGGCCGATGGCGGCCTGGGCGATAGTCTGTTGCGGCGCATGCAGAGCGATTTGTTCCATCGCCGCGCGCCACGCGTACCGGCCGCGTTGCCGGCGGTGAATCGGCACGACCCCAGCCTGCAGGTGCACGCCTGCCACACGCGGCTGCGCGAGTTGCAGGTACTGCACGACCAGCTGCGCGCCTTGCTCGACGACCCGCGCTTCGACCCGCCCTTGCAGCCGCGCGAGATCGCGGTGCTGTCGCCGGATATCGACCCATACGTGCCGTATCTGGACGCGGTGTTCGGCAGCCACGGCAACGACGACGCGTTGCCGTATGCATTGGCCGATGCCAGCCCGCTGGCAAGCGAGCCGCTGGCCGAGGTTTTTCTGAGCTTGCTCGGCTTGCCGATCGCACGCTTCGGCCTGCACGAAATTCTCGACCTGCTGGCCAGCGCACCAATTGCCGAAGCCGCCGGCCTGGACGAAGCCGGGCTGGAACGCCTGCGCAGCTGGCTGCACGCGGCCGGCGCGCGCTGGGGCCTGGATGCGGCGCATCGGCGTCAACTGCAGGCCCCGAGCGACGACGCCTACACCTGGCGCTTTGCGCTGGACCGGCTGCTGCTGGGGCATGCCAGCGGTGCCGACGACGATATCGATGGCGTGGCGCCATGGCCGCAGCTGGAAGGCAGCGCGCTGGCCGCACTGGACACCTTGTTGAAGCTGTTGCGCGTGCTCGAACGCCATCAATCGTTGCTGGCCGAAGCGATGACGCCGGTGGAATGGCGCGAGCGTCTGCTTGGCCTGCTGGAGGCGCTGATGCCAAAAGCGCCCACCGCACCGCGTGCACAGCGCGCGCTGGACCGCCTGCGCAGCTTGATCGACCAGTTCGCCCGCGATGCGGTGCGTGCCGACTACGCAGGCAAGGTGCCGGCCGAGGTGGTGCGTGCGCATTTCGCCGCAGTGCTGGGCGAATCGGATACGCGCGCGCCGCTGCTCACCGGCGGCATCAGTTTCGGCCGCATGGTGCCGATGCGCCTGCTGCCGTTCCGGGTGATCTGCCTGCTTGGCATGAACGATGGCGATTTCCCGCGCCGCGACCCGGCCGCCGGGCTCAATCGGCTCACCGCCGAGTTGGGCACCGAGCGTCGCCGCCACGGTGATCGCTCCACCCGCGAGGACGACCGCTTTTTGTTCCTGCAGTTGTTCGCCTCCGCGCAAGAGGTGTTCTACCTCAGCTATCTCGGCGCCGATGCGCGCGATGGCAGCGTGCGTGAGCCGTCGGTACTGGTGAGCGAGTTGCTGGGCAGCGCGGCGCAGTACCACGCCGACCCAGCGGCGTTCGACACACTGGTAGTGCGTCACCCGTTGCAGCCGTTCGCCGCCGCGGCGTTCGGCGCGGTGGGCGACGACGCACACGCCGACCCGCGCCGTTTCAGTTATCGCCGGCAATGGCGCCCGGCGGTGGACAGTCTGGTCGGGCAACGTCAGCCGCTTGCGCCATGGGTGGCCGCTGCATTGCCGGCCGACGACAGTGCAGTGCCGAGCAGCGTGTCCATCGACGACCTGCGCCGCCTGTTCGCCGACCCGGCCGGGCAGTTTCTGCGCCATCGCTTGGGGATGCGTTTGCCCGATCCGGCCAGCGAAGACAGCGACCTGGAACCGTTGCTCGCCCCCACGCACGGGCTGGACCAATACGGCCTGCAGCAGCATGTGTTCGACGCCGCACTGGCTGGCGACACCGAGCGGCTGTACGAGCGTCTGCGCGCGCGCGCACTGCTGCCATCCGGCCCACTGGGGCGGCGCCAGCTCGATGAGCGGGTGGCGCAACTGCGCCCGTATGCGCAGGCATTCCAGCAATGGCGTGGCGAAGCGCCGGCGCAGTCGCGCCGGCTGCAGGTGCAGATCGGCGAGACGGACGTGCATGGCCGTGTGCCTGGTTGGTACGCCGATGGCGTGGGGCGGGTGCAGGTCGGCGCGCTCAGCGGCCGCAGCACGATCCGCCACGGCCTGGAATGGCTGCTGCTGCGCGCCGCCGGCGAGCAGACGCCGTATGTGCGTTTCTTCGAACACGACGATGGCCTGGGTCCGCATCCCATCGATCCCGAGCCGCTATCGCAGACGCAGGCGCAAAGCGCCCTGGCCCAATTGCTGCAGCTGTATCGCCACGGGCTGCAGGCGCCGTTGCCGTTCGCGCCGTACAGCAGCTGGAAATATCACCAGGCCGCGCGCAGCGACGACCTGGACAAGGCGATCAAGGACGCCGCCGGGCAGTGGCAGGCCAGCTTCGGCTGGAGCGAGTCGCACAGCCCGGAACTGCGCCTGGTCAACCGCGGCCGCGACCCGTTTGCCGATGTGCAGCGTTTTACCGAGTTCGCCACCACCAGCCATCGCGTGTATGACCTGCTCGAACGCGGCAGCACCGACACCACGCTCGACCCGGAGCGGCTGATCGACAGCTGGCGCCACTGGCACGGCGCACAGGACGACGCCGAATGAGCAGCACTCCCGTCATCGACCCGTACCTGCACCTGCCATTGCATGGCGTGCGCCTGATCGAAGCCAGCGCCGGCACCGGCAAGACTTTCACCCTGGCCACGCTGTTCACCCGGCTGGTGGTCGAGCGCGGCCTGCGCATCGGCCAGATCCTCGCGGTGACCTTTACCGAAGCCGCCACCCAGGAACTGCGCCGCCGCATCCGCGAGCGCCTGGTGCTGGCTGCAACGCTGGTGCCCGATGCCTCATCCACCATCGTAGGAGCGCACCCGGGCGCGACCGAACCGGCCATCGTACCGACGCCCGATGCTCCTGTAGGAGCGGCCTTGGCCGCGACCGACGTCGCCAACGACCCGTCGCGGCCAAGCCCGCTCCTACACGAAGCGCCCGACGCCCTGCTCACCCGCGCCATTCTCGAAGCGCACCTGGCCACCGGCACCGAAACCCCCGCCGCCTTGCGCCGCCGCCTGCAACAGGCCGTCGAAGAAATCGACCTGGCCGCCGTGTTCACCATCCACGGCTTCTGCGCGCGCGTGCTGCGCGAACATGCGCTGGAAAGCGGCCAGGCCTTCGCCGCACCGCAACTGCTCGCCAACGACCGCGAATTGCTGGGCGAAGTCGCTGCCGACCTGTGGCGGCAACGCGCCGCCGATGCGGTGATGGCCGAAGACCTGATCGCCTTGTGGTCGGGCGGCCCGCCCGCCCTGGCTACCGATCTGCGCGCCTTGGTGCGCCACCCGGCCATCCTGCCCGCACGCTCCGATGACGCCACCGACGATGCCGCGGCATTGCTGCAGGCCGTGCACGACGCCAGCCATGCATTGGCGGCTGCGTTCCAGGCCCATGGCACGCCGTTTTTCGAAGCCATCATGGCCGCCATCGATGGCGGCATCCTGAGCAAGGTCAGCTACAAATCCGAGTGGTTGGCCTCGCTGTGGCACTGGTTCCAGAGCTTCGCCGCGGCGCCCTCGCACGACAGCGCGCCGCATCCGAAGTTGCTCAAGTTGACCGCTGCGGAGCTGGCGGCCGGCACCAACAAGAAGTTCGTCGACCGCACGCCGGCCTCGCCGATGAGCCACGAGATCGATGGCTATCTCACCGCGCTGGCCGCTGTCGAAGCATGGCGCACCCGCCGCCGCATCCGCCTGCTGCACGCGCTGCGCGACGATGCCATCGCACGGCTGGCACTGCTCAAGCGCCAGCGCCGCGTGCAGACCTACGACGACCTGGTCGATGGCGTGGCGCATGCGCTGCAAGGCCCGCAGGCCGATGCCTTGGTGCAGCGCCTGCGCGCGCAATACGCCATCGCGCTGGTGGACGAATTCCAGGACACCGACGACCGCCAGTGGGCGATCTTCTCCACTGTGTTCGGCCAGGGCCCGCTTGCCCGCGCCGCCGGCCTGGAGCCGGCCCTGTTCCTGATCGGCGACCCCAAGCAGGCCATCTACGGTTTCCGCGGCGGCGATGTGCGCACCTATCTGGCTGCCGCGGTCACTGCCGAACTGGCGCCACCGCTGAGCCACAATTTCCGCTCGCGCCCCGGCGTGCTGGCCGCCATCGATGCGCTGTACGCGCAGGCCGGCTACACCGACGCCTTCCTCACCGACGGCATCGCCTTCCACCCAGTGCAGGCCGGCACCAAACGCCTGGACACCGACCTGCAATGCAACGGCGTCACCGCGCCGGCACTCACGCTGTGGCGCGCGCCCGAGCCACCGCCGGTAATGAAGGGCAAGCCCAGACCCTGGAGCGCCGGCCGCGCCCGCGAGCTGGCCACCGCCGCCTGCGTCGCGGCGATCCGCAGCTGGCTGGCCGGTGGCCGCGACGGCAGCGCCACCATCAACGGCCGCCCGGTGCAGGCCGGCGATATCGCCGTGCTGGTGCGCAGCCACGGCGAGGCCACCCGCATCCAGCAGGCACTGGGCGCGATGGGCATCCCCGCCGTGGCCGCCGGCAAGCAAAGCCTGTTCGCCACCGACGAGGCGCTGGAACTGCTCGCCCTGCTGCAGGCCTTGCTCGACCCCGGCGACGACAGCCGCCTGCGCGCCGCCCTGGCCACCGTGCTGATCGGCGAAGACGCCACCGCCATCGCTGCGCTCGCACACGACGGCGAGCGTCACCGCCGCTGGCAGCAGCACGCACTGGACTGGCGCGAGCGTTGGCAACGCGGCGGCCCGCTGGCCTTGATCGGCGAGCTGGGCGCCGCGCACGGGCAACGCCTGCTGGCCCTGGTCGATGGCGAACGCCGCCTCACCAACTATCTGCAACTGGCCGAACTGCTGCAGGAAGCCGACGCCCGCGCGCTCGGCCCCCATGGCCTGGTGGACTGGCTGTCGCGCCGCATCGCCAATGCCGACGACAACGACGAAGCCCAGCAGCTGCGGCTGGAGTCGGACGCGCGCCGCGTGCAGATCGTCACCCTGCACAAGAGCAAGGGCCTGGAATATCCGTTGGTGTTCCTGCCGTACATCGGCATCGGCCGCAGCGACAAGGGCGCCGGCCGCCACTGCGTGGTGCATGCGCCCGAGCTCGGCCGCCAGCTGCACTGGAACGTGTCCAAATGGAGCCGTGACAAAGACGACCCGACCTGGAGCGCCGCCGAAGCGGCCTGGAAACAGGAACAACGTGCCGAAGACGCGCGCCTGCTCTACGTCGGCCTGACCCGCGCCGAGCACGCGCTGTGGATCGCCAGTGGCCCGTTCCATCAGCACGAGCGCACTGCGTTGGCCGGCATGCTGCGCGCGCTGGATGCGTTGCAGGGCGCGGCAGGCGAGGGCGCGGTGGTGGTCGACACCAGCACGCCGCCCACCAACCTGCCACGCCTGCCGCCACCGGTCGAGGCGCAGGTGCCGCCCGCGCGCAGCCCGCAGCGCCACATCGCCCCGGAGTGGTGGGTTTACAGCTTCACCCAGCTGGCCAATGCCGATGCCGGCGCCGCCACCGACCCGATGGCCAGCGCCACCGTGGTCGGCAGCGGCGGCAGCGACGAGCCGTCCGGCAGCGAAGCAATCGCGGTGGCCACCGAGGCCGAACCCTTCGACCCACGCTTTGCCGGCAACCGCTTCGGCGTGGTGATGCACGACGTGTTCGAGCGCTGCGACTTCGCTGCCTGGCACGCGTGGCGGCCCGGCCAACCCGCGCCCGACGGCCAGGCTGCGCCCATCGTCGAAGCCCTGCAGCGCGGCGGCTACGCCCAGGACGAACTCGACGACGGCCTGAGCATGCTCACCGCGCTGATCGGCCACACCCTCACCGTCGCGCTGCCCGAAGGCACCCGCTTGGCCGACGTGCCCGCGCCGCAGCGTCGCAACGAAATGGAATTCCACTTCGCCATGCGGCCCACCCGCGTGGATGCGCTGCTGGCCTTGCTGCACCGGTTTGGCGTGGTCGGCGACCGCCAGGCCTTCGGCATGCGCCAGCGCCTGGAAGGCCTGATGACCGGCCTGATCGATCTCACCTACACCGTGGACGGCCGCTGGTACGTGCTGGACTACAAGTCCAACCGCCTGCCCAGCTACGACGCCGACGCCCTGGCCCGCGCCATGGCGCACAGCGAGTACGAGCTGCAGGCGCTGATCTACACCGTCGCGCTGCACCGCTGGCTGCGCTTCCGCCTGGGCGATGCCGCCGATGGCGGTGGCTACGACTACGCCCGCGACTTCGGCGGCGTGCGCTATCTGTTCTGCCGCGGCCTGGATGCCGGGCGCAACGCCGGGGGCGATGGCGTGCCTGCCTCCAGCGCCGGCCGCGTGCGCGAGCCCCTGCCTGACGACCTGGCACCCGAACCCGACCGCCGCTCGGCGCTCTACACACCCGCAACACCCGCAACACCCGGAACAACCGGAATAACCGGAACACCCGGAACACCCGGAACACCCGGAACACCCGGAACAACCCAGGAGTCCGCCAGACCCGGCACCGCCCAGGACCCGGCCAGATCCAGCACCGACCAGGACGTCGCCGTACCCGGCCTTGCCCAGCACTCCGCCCCTGCAACCACCGATTTCGCACGTGTCGGCGATCCCGCCCCCGGCATCCACGCCTGGCGCTTCGACCCCGCCCTGGTGGAAGCCCTGGACGCCTTGTTCGCCGGCAACGCCCCGGAGCCGATGTCCAGCAGCGCACCAACGCAACTGGTCCCCGATGGCTCAAAGCCCCTCTCCCCCCGGGAGAGGGGTTGGGGTGAGGGTACGCTCGCCACAGAAGCGCCCGACCCATGACCCAACAAACCCCGCTCCCAATCAGCGCCGTGCACAAATCGCTCCTCCGTACGGGCAAGCAGACACTGCGGGCACCCCACGCCGCGCCTGCCTGGCCATGCCAACGCCACCTCGCACGGATCGAGGTGCGGCACGAGCGCCCGGAGAAAGGCACGTCCGCCATGGCAGCCATCACCCCATGAACCAGCCAACCTTGTTCAGCGCGCTGATCAAAGCCGAAGTCCTGCGCACCCTGGACCTGGCCTTCGCCCAAAGCCTGCAACGCCTGGCCCCGGACACCGACCCACAGGTCCTGGCCGGTGCCGCGCTCGCCTCGCTGGCCGTCACCAGCGGCCACGCCGGGCTGGACCCGGCCCGCGCCGCCATGCTGCTGGACCAGCGCGACGGCCCACTGCCGGCCCTTCCGGACCCCACCGACTGGCAACGCACCCTGGCCGCCTCGCGCTGGGTCGACCAACCGGCCCCCGAAGACCCCGCCGCCGCCGACTGCCCGCTGGTCCTCGAACACGGCCTGCTCTACCTGCGCCGCTACCGCGAGTACGAACGCCGCCTGGCGCTGGGCCTGCAACGCATCGCCGCCCAGCCCATGCCGGCCTTCGACCCCGCCGTCCTGGCCCCACTGTTCGCCCAACTATTCCCCCAAGCCTCCCCTCTCCCCCCGGGAGAGGGTGCCCGAAGGGCGGGTGAGGGTACGGGCCTGCCCGAGCCATCCTCCACTGACAAGGCCCTATCCGAGCCATCCCCCACGGACAAGGCCTCACCCACGCCGTCCATCAACGGCACAGGCAAGTCCCAGCCATCCCATTCCCCAGACCGCCAGGCCCAGGCCGCCGCCCTGGCCCTGCGCCGCAGCCTGCTGCTGGTCACCGGCGGCCCCGGCACCGGCAAGACCACCACCATCGCCCGGCTGTTGCTGTTGCGTATTGCCCAGGCCCACGCCGCCGGCCATCCGCCGCCGCGCATCGCCCTGGCCGCGCCCACCGGCCGCGCCGCCGAGCGCATGGCCGAAAGCCTGCGCCTGGCCGTCGCCCGCGCCATCGCCGACGGCATCCACCTCGCAGCCACTCCCGGTGCAGCAGCCCCGCCCGGGCAAGCGCAGCAGCTACCGAACCCCGCCGCTTCCCCTCTCGTTCAAGCAACAGAGCTAGCCAACCCCGCCGCTCCCCCGCTTCGTCAAGCAACGGAGCCAGCCAACCCCGCTGTTACCCCGCTTCGTCAAGCAACGGAGCCAGCCAACCCCGCTGTTACCCCTCCCCGCCAAGCGACAGAGCCAGCCAACCTTTCCCCTCTCCCGCCTGCGGGAGAGGGTGCCCGAAGGGCGGGTGAGGGCCAACCGTCCACCTGGAACTCCCTCCTACCCACCGGCGCCAGCACCCTGCACCGCCTGCTCGGCGTCATCCCGGATTCGCCGCACTTCCGTCATAACGCCGACAACCCGCTGCCATTCGACCTGATCGTCGTCGACGAAGCCTCCATGGTCGACCTCCCACTGATGTGCAAGCTGGTCGAAGCCGTCGCCGACGGCACCCAGCTGATCCTGCTCGGCGACGCCGACCAGCTGCCCTCGGTGGAAGCCGGCGACGTGCTCGCCGCCATCCTGCAGGCCGCCGGCCCCGGCGATGCCCTGCAGCCCGAGGACGCCCAGGCACTGCAACCGCTGCTCGGCAGCGCGCCCGGCGACACCACGCCCGCCGCCACCCGCACCGGCGGCCTGGCCGGCCACCGCGTGCACCTGTTGCGCGGCTACCGCCAGGCCGACGACTTCGCACTCGCCCCCCTGGCCGATGCCATCCGCGCCGGCGACGCCGACACCACCCTGGCCTTGCTGCACAGCGGTGAGCTGGCCGGCGTGCACTTCCACGAAGACGGCGAAGACCCGCTCAGCGACGGCCGCGACGCCCTGCTCGCCCACTGGCGCGCGCTGGCCGACGCGCAAGACCCCGCCGCCGCATTGCGCGCGGCCGGCCGCCTGCGCCTGCTCACCGCCGTGCGCGCCGGCCCGCAAGGCGCGCGCGGCCTCAACGCCCGCATCGAACAATTGCTGGCAGACACCGGCTCCGGCGCCCGCCGCCTCGGCGCTGCCTCGCCCTGGTTCCAGGGGCGCCTGCTGCTGATCACCGAAAACAGCTACCGCCACGGCTTGTTCAACGGCGACGTCGGCATCTGCCTGCGAAGCGATGCGAGTCCCTTTTCGGGGCGCAGCGACGAAGGCCCGTCTTCACCGCCAAGCCAGTCCGCCGCCACCGCCAACCGCCACGCCCCAGGCACCGACAGCCGTGCCCAAGGCCCGTTGGTCGCCTGGTTCGAAGGCGACGGCGACGGCCAGGTGCGCGGCTTCCACCCCGCCGCACTGCCCGCGCACGAAAGCGCCTTCGCCATGACCGTGCACAAGGCGCAAGGCAGCGAATTCGATGACGTCTGGCTGCAACTGCCCACCCGCGACGCCCGGGTGCTCAGCCGCGAACTGCTCTACACCGGCATCACCCGCGCCCGCCGCGCCCTGCACCTGTCCGGCAGCGAAGCGATCATCCGCGCCGCGCTCGCCCGGCACGCCGCGCGCATCTCGGGCCTGGCGTGGCGGTTGGGTGCACAGCAGCAGGCGGCACCCGCCACGCAAGCAACAGAACCATCTACTGCTTTACCCGTGCAGGGGTCGTTGTTCTGATGGATGCGAGCTGGCGTGATGGCAGAACCACTGACGACAAAACAAAATGTTCGCCTATCGCGGTTACTACGTGTACCCGGCTAGCATCGTTGTCGAAGAATGCCTGGTGGTGCGGTATCGCCAGCATGGGAGGCATCAATGCCGAAGAAGCATGAAATCTCACTCGTCCGTTCGTCGGCGGCCGAATACCTGACCTTCGTGGCCGCAGCAGGCGAGGGCGGGGTGCAGGCGGCATACGCCGACGAGAACGTCTGGCTGACGCAGAAGATGTTGGCGCAGCTCTACGATGTCGAAACCCACACCATCAACTACCACCTGAAAAAGGTGTTCGCTGACAACGAATTGCAGCCAGATGCAGTTATTCGAAATTTTCGAATAACTGCCGCCGACGGCAAGAACTACGACACCAAGCACTACAACCTCGCGGCCATCATTGCCGTGGGCTACAAGGTCAATTCCGAGCGCGCGGTGCAGTTCCGCAAATGGGCCACCACCATCATCGAGTCCTTCACGATCAAGGGCTTCGCGATGGACGATGAGCGCCTGCAGAACGACGGTACGGTGCTGGGCAAACGCTACTTCGAAGAGCAGCTGCAACGTATCCGTGAGATCCGTCTCTCCGAGCGCAAGTTCTACCAGAAGATCACCGACATCTACGCCACCGCCCTTGATTACGACACAACGGCGCAGGCCACCCAACGTTTCTTCGCCACGGTGCAGAACAAGCTGCACTGGGCCATCCACGGGCACACCGCAGCGGAAGTCGTCTACCACCGCGCCGATGCCGGCAAGCAGCACATGGGCCTGACCACCTGGGTCGACGCGCCACGCGGGAAAATCCAGAAGTTCGATGTGGCGGTCGCCAAGAACTACCTGACCACCGGCGAGATGGCGCAGCTGCAACGTCTTGTTTCAGCCTATCTGGATCTGGCCGAGGACATGGCGCTGCGGCAGATTCCGATGACCATGCAGGATTGGGAAACACGTCTGAATCGTTTCATCGAAGCGACCGACCGGCAGGTGTTGCAGGACGCAGGGCGCGTCACTGCCGAGATCGCCAAAGCGCATGCAGAAAGCGAGTTCGAAAAGTACCGCATCGTGCAGGACCAGCATTTTCTGAGTGATTTCGATCGCGTCTTGCAGCAGCTTGACTCCGAAGACCGGCTTGACGCCATCGGTGACGACCCGCGCGAGACGGATCTACCATGACGGCTTGCGTTATATAACGGATCGCGTTACGTTCGATAAATGATCAGGAGCTTTGTCGACAAGGAAGCCGAAAAGATCTGGCTGGGTGAGCGCTCCCGCCGGTTGCCGGCCGACATCCAGTCGGTCGCGCGCCGCAAGTTGCGCATGCTCAACGCTGCCGCGCACCTCGATGATCTGCGCATTCCGCCTGCCAACCGGTTGGAAGCGTTGAAGGGCGAGCGACGCGGTCAGTACAGCATCCGTATCAACGACCAATGGCGCATCTGCTTCCGATGGATGGAGGGCGATGTCGCCGAGGTCGAAATCGTCGATTACCACTGAGCACGAGGCATCTGTCCATGACAGTCCTACCCAACATCCACCCCGGCGAAGTCCTGCTTGAAGAGTTCCTCGAGCCGATGGGCATCAGCCAGAACGCACTGGCGCGCGCCACCGGCGTGCCGCCGCGTCGCATCAACGAGATCGTACTGGGCAAGCGCGGCATCACCGCAGACACCGCCGTGCGCCTGGCTGCAGCACTAGGCACGAGCGAGCGCTTCTGGCTGGGCCTGCAAGCCGATTACGAGCTGGAACAAGCGCATCGCGCGCTGGGCGATCTGCCGTCGCGGATCAAGCGGCTGGCGGCTTGATCCGTGTAATAACGAGCGCGCGTGAGCCTACTGCGCGATGCGTCCTGCTTTGCGATCTTGAGCAAGCTCAATGTCATACGCACTGCCGACAACAGAGCACCTCGGTTCAACAAACGCTTAAACGTAATACCCGCCCGCCACCTCGATCGATTGGGCATTGATCCAGCGCGCCTCATCGGAGAGCAGCATCGCGATGACATCGGCCACGTCTTCGGGCTCTCCGACGCGGCCTAGCGCCGTTTGCGCGGCCAGCATGGCTTCGAAGTCCGGCGTCAGCCCGCCGCCGAGTTCGGTGCGGATGGCGCCCGGCGAGACCGCATTGACGCGGATGCCGCGCTCGCCAAACTCTTTGGCCATGTAGCGGCTGAGCACCTCCAGCCCGCCCTTGAACGCGGCATATGGCGCAACGCCAGCGAACGCCACGCGCGTGGTGGCGCTGGTGAGGTTGACGATGGAGGCACCGCGGCCCAGCATCGGCAACAACGCTTGGGTGAGGAAAAAAGGCCCTTTGAGGTGCACGTTGAACAGCCCATCGAACTGCGCCTCATCGACGCTTTCGATCGGGTTGAAGGTGCCGTAGCCGGCGTTGTTCACCAGCCCGGCCAGGGTGTCCTGTTGCCAGACCGTGTGCAGCGTCTCCTGCACGGCCGCCGCGAAGCCGGCAAAGCTGCGCGTGTGGCCCACATCCAGCGGTAATGCAACTGCCTTGCCGCCATCGGCCGCAATGCGTGCAACCACTGCGTCGGCTGCAAGTGGGTTCTGGTGATAGGTCAGGATGACGCCCATGCCGCGACGGGCACTGGCCAGGGCGGTGGCGGCACCGATGCCGCGGCTACCACCGGTGATGACTGCAATATTCATGGCGCTGCGCTCGTGTCTGAAGGTGTTCCCAGGTTAGGCAGCGCCGTGCCGCAGGGCCTGCCCGAAGCCGGCGCCGGTCTGCCTGATCCTGCCTTTGCGCTTGCCGGGTGCATCGCCGCGTAGTTTGATAGGCCATGAAATCGGCACTTATCGAGCTCAAGCGGCTCACCCGGCATGCCCAAAACCGCCGCACCGAGACCGGCATCCCGCGCGTGGCGATGGTGCAGGGCGAGGTGCCGGAGCACGCGCTGGCGGCGGTCTACGAGCCGATGATCAACCTGATCCTGCAGGGCGGTAAGTCGATGACGGTGGGCGACCGCACGCTGCAGTACGACCCGGCCAGCTACTTCGTCATGACCGTCGACCTTCCTGCCATCGGCAAGGTGCATGCCGCAGACGACGGGGCGCCCTATCTTGCGGTGAGCCTCACGCTCGACCCGCAAACCATCGCCGCCCTGCTGCACGATCTGCCCGCGACGCAGGCGGCCATTCCTGCGGCAGGTGCCGACGCGTTGTCGTTTTCGGTCGCCAGCATGACCGGCGAAATGCTGGATGCCTGGGTGCGCCTGCTGGGCCTCATGCAATGCCCCGCCGATATCCCGGCACTGGCGCCGGCCTACGAGCGCGAGATTTTGTATCGCGCATTGCAGGGCCCGCAGGGGGGCGTGCTGCGGGCCGTGGCCACGCCGGATTCCACCCTGGCACGGTTGCGCAAGGCAATCCACTGGATCCGCGCCAATTACGCCCAACCCCTGCGCATCGCCACGCTTGCCGGCCAGGCCGCCATGAGCGAGTCGGCGTTCCATCGCAACTTCAAGGCGGCCACCGCGCTCAGTCCATTGCAATACCAGAAGCAGCTGCGGCTGCTGCAGGCGCGCCACTTGCTCACCGCGCATGGCAAGAGCGTCACCACCGCCGCCATGGACGTGGGCTATGAAAGCGCAACCCAGTTCAGCCGCGAATACGCACGCACCTTCGGCCTGCCGCCGTCCCAGGATGCGGCACGCATTTTCGAAGCGTTGCGCGGGGTGGCGGTGTGACGCGTCTGCGCCAGCGTATCTCTGAGGCTATCGACGTGCGTTCAACGCGTCATTCAACTACCGCGTTTTCCCTAAATCCAGGAACGCTGCAGCGGCACACGCCAGTCATTGCTGAGCGCAGCACATAGATCGAATCAAACGCCCACGTCAGCAAAAGAAGCCGAATTGTTGGCAGAGCAGGAGTATTGAAAGCCACACCATCGCGATGTGGAGTGTGAGCTACAACCTGCCGACTAAACGCACCATCAGATCCATACGCTCATGCAAGATCGCAACGATCAGTGCTGGAGCCTGCTCACGCGTCAGGCAGAAGACGTAATGGTGCATGCAATGGGCCATCCGCAACGCAGGGTACAGCGCGCTGAGATCCTTGAAAGCGCCTTCCCCTGTGGCGAGACGGGCGATGCCTTGTTCCAGATCTGCAATGTACCTGCGAACCTGCGCTTGGCCCCAGCGTGTCGAGGTGTAGCGGATGATCCCGCGCAGATCGGCTTCGGCTGCGTCGGTGAGGACGTAGCCGTGCATCAACCGCGCCGGCCCTCGGCCAATTCCTCATCCAGAATGGTGTTGATGCTCTTGCTAGACACCTTGCCGGCTAGGCCTTCGGCGACGCGTTCCCCAAGCAGGTTTTTCAACTCCTGCCACGCCTGATCGGCGTTCACGTCGCCAGGGAACAGGCGTTCAAGCGCGTACTGCTTGATCGTCTTGCCCTGCAGAGCCGCCAGCGCCTTCAAACTCTGGTGCTGCTGGTCGCTCAGATCGATGGTCAAACGGCTCATGGCAAGCTCCGAAATCCGCACAAACCCACATTAGCACAGCCACTTTGGTCGGTCCGTTGATCGTCTATAGCAGCGTTGAGGGTGCTGCTGCCGCACGCCATGTCAGCAGCGATTGAGAAATCTGACAGGCGGAGTTCGCAAGCCAACGCTCAGCGCCTGGCGTGATCCAAAAACCGCGAGGCCAGGCATCCGCCTGACCTCGTTCGCCGTCTGGCAGGTCGGGCGGCTTACTTGCCCTTCTTTTCCTGCTTGGCCGCGCGCTTTTCTTTCAGCGTCTTGGTCGGCTCTTTCTTCTGGCTCTTCTTCTGGTCCATCCCCTTGCTCATGACACCCTCGTAGTTGCTGGATTGATCGGTCGGGCAGCGCCAGCACCTGGCGTGCCTGCGCACTGTAAGGCTTGTGCGCTATGGAATGGCAGAGGGGCTGGCGAAGCGGGGCGAGTGGCGACAGGCGGCAGCAGGCGTGGCGTGTCGTCATGCCGTCGTGCCGGCTGTCCAGCACCGCGTGCGACCTTCGTGTATTCATCCGAAGCGGCAGGCAGGGTTCGCCTTCCAGCTACCAGCCGGGAAAGGCGTCTCCCACCCCGGCCGCAGTCGAATCAACGCCTCAGCTCGGCACGCCTCACCTCACCGGGGCGCAAGCAGCTTGGCCAGGGTGTCCGGCCGGCTGGCGAGCCGCTCGAGCCGTGGGTAGCGCAGTGGCCCCGCATACCGAATCTGCACGTCCGCGCGGTGTTCGTCCTGCGCAATGCCCAGCACGATGGGGTGGCTGGCGGAGCCACGCACTGCATCGCGTAACGCCTCGGGGTTGAACGGCGATCCATTGATGGTCAACAGGCGCGTGCCTGGCCGTAGCCCGGCCGCGAACGCGGGGCCGTTCCAGGCGACCGTGCGCACCATACCGTCGGCGCGCGCTGCCAAGCCGAGCGAATAGCTGAGATCGGAAACGCCTGCTTCGGCTTCGCTGGCAAGGAATGCCGCTGTTGGTGTGTCCGTGTAGACAAGCGCCCAACCGTGTTGGCTCAGGCCGCGCGTCGTGTCCAGTTCGTCGTGGGCATCGATCCATCCGCGCAGGAAGCCTGCCCAATCCGCAGGCGCCACCGCATTCAAGGTGGTGCAGATGTCCTCGAACGTATAGGTACGCGTTGGCGCGTCTGGTGTGGCCCCGGCGAAGAAACGCTGCGCGAACTCGTCGATGCCGTGCTCGCCGCCGCTGCGTGCGCGCAGCTCGGCATCCACCGCCAGCCACAGCATCACACCTTCGGCGTAGTAATCGCGTCGGCGCTGCCAGTCGCGCCACGCCACAGGCTGGCGCAGCATGAAAGCCGGGTAGTGCACATCGTCGGACAGGGAGCGCCATGCCCGCCCGGGCCGTGTCGCGATCTCTGCTGCTTCGATGGCCAGGCGGTCGCGTACTTCGTCGGGCGTGAACTGCCCCGCCCGGGTCGCCAGCACCCGTCCCCAGAATTCCGTCTGCCCTTCGTACATCCACAACAGGCTTCCGGAGACCGGCACGTTCGGCGTCGGTGCCCACAGGTCGGCAGGTGTTCGGTAGAAGCCATTCCAGGCATGCACGATTTCGTGCGCGATCAGATCGCGGGAGAGGATCTGCCCCGGCCAATCCTGGAAATGCGACGACGCCAAGCCATTCTCGCTGGACGCGCGATGCTCGATGCCGCCGGCCGAACCGTCGTCGCTGAGCCGCGCCAGGATCTCGTAGCGCGCAAACGGCGGTGTGCCGAACACCGCGCGTAGCTGCGCGAGCAGCGCTTGCAGTTCGGCCACACGTGCGGGCGGTACCTGCAGGTCTTCGGGCCGCAGCGCAACGATGTCCAGCGACACGGCGCCGGCCAGCGGCAACTGCGCGGCATAACGCCCGGCAAGCACCGGCGCGTCCAGCAACGTTTCCAGCGACGTCGTCTTGAAGTCGTAGTGTGTGCCGTGCGCGCGCTCCACGTCCAACGCGGTGAACGGCCGCAGCCCGTCCGGCAGCGTCAACGTGGCGGCGACCGGAATATTCCTCGCATACCAACCGGCCGGGTACAGCAACAACCGCTGCCAGGGTATAGAGACGATGTCGCGCGTCAGCAGATCGCCGCCAGCCACCATCTGGAACCGCACCTCGAGCTGCTGCGTCCCGGCAGGCACCTCCACATGGAAGGCATGCGGCTCATACGCATCGCGTCGCCATTGCAGGCGGCGGCCGGCAGCATCGATTTCCAGGCCCGCAAGATCGGTCACAGTGAGGCTCGGCCCGTGGCTGGCAGCCTCCCAGCGCGGATAAAGCAGCGTCAGCGTGCCGCCTGTGCCAACCGGCACCTGCTGGTGCACGGTGAAGATGCGCCGCGCCACGTCGGTGGCGTCCACGTGCACGCGCAGTACCCCGGCAAAGGGGCGGTCCACCGGCAGTGCAACTCCCGGCAGCGGCGCAACGTAGCGCGGGCCGGTACTGGACTGTGCGAACCCCTGGCCGGCGAACAGCGCCAACGCAACTACCAGGACCAGTGCACGCATGAAACGGAAAGAGGTGATGTGTCTGGAATGGATGCGCATCGCACGGCCTCGAACAAGGCCGTGATCCTATACGCCTGCAACAAGCTGCAGCCACAGGCAGGGCAGCAGGCTGCTCCAGCTCGCTTTGGCGAATTTACCCGCAGGCCATCGCCGCGCGCACGTGCCACAAACCAAACGCCCGCGTGCGACCGTCAAGGTGCGCACGCGGGCGTTGGTGGCATCCGGCAACAGCAGCAGCGTTACTTGGCTGGTACGCGCTGGTACTGCTCGCCGCCGGTATTGAGGTGGCCGTTGCTCTCGTCGATGGCGAAGTTCACCGTCTCGCCATCGTTGGTCACCTGCAGCGCCCCGTCCTTGTAGACCGCCGGGTAGCTCTCGGTCTTGGGCTGGCGGCTGAAGAACTTCGGCGTGGTGCTGCGGACCATGAAGGTCTCGCCATTGCGCTCGATGTCCATCGTCTCGTCCTGCGTCTGCACGTTGACCCAGTGGCCGACGAACTTCTCGCCCTCCTCCTTGGCGCAACCGCTCACCAACAGTGCCGCAGCCAGCGCGGTGCCCATCCACTTCATCATCGTGTGTTCTCCAGTTGAGGCTGCGGCGAGGATGGCGGGTGGGGGATGTAGGGGAGGTCAAGGCTACCGTGCTACCGCGGGTCCACTGCAAGGGCGGCCCACGCCGTTGGTAAGATCAACCTGACCTAATCAAAAGAAGCGGACTACGCGTGAATTGGTATCGCATCGCTTTTACCAGCTTGCTCCTAACCCTAATCGCCGCGTTAGCGCTGTCTGCAAAATCAGTAACCTCTTATTTCAATGAAGTGTCTGAACAGCCCGCGCCTCGGCAGCAGGCCACAATTCCATCGCCGCAGGACATGATCCTTATATGGACAGCGATCGTAGATCAGCCATATCCCGGATTGCCGTCTCCGCCCAAGCACAAAGACGACCAGGCGGCTACAAAACGTAAACCGGTGGTACTGCTCGATCGATCCACGCAGACGTGTGCAGATACCAGAGCGCAGCAACCGTGCGCTTCAAGTTTGAATCAAGAGCTGCTCGCAGGTTCCGCTGTCGATGCATTTGTATCCGAGCAGGCGCGAGAAGCACTGATCCTAGCGAATGCCAGCCAAGTGACGGTACGGCTATCTGACAGCACCTACGTTCAAGGAGCGTCAACCGCTGCCGTCGATGCCTTGCTTGTCGACTTCAACTGGGCGGCTTTCTACAAGGCGTTCCCGGGAACGGCCGGGTACTTACAACTGAGCGTGCCAGTCCTCGTCGATGGAGGCTCCCACGCCTTGGTATATGCCGAACAACGTTGTGACGGGCTATGTGGCACGGGCACGCTCTACCTCCTGACCCGTGGAGGCGACGGATGGAAGATCACCAATGGACTTGTACTGTGGGTCAGCTGAGGTGGCCTAGTCATCGTTGCAGTGCTGGGTCATGAGGCTTTATACCGGAGCAGGTACGCCGAAATGAACCTGATCCCGTTCTAGAAAAAGTCAACCTGACCCCGTTAATCGCAGCTCCGCCAAGGGGAAGCTTAATCTGACCTCGTTTAACGGAGTGCGTCAGCATTTAATGAGATTTGATCAAAAGCCCTTTGTCATTCAGTCTTCTCACTCCCTTCAAAGCTTGATATTCCGGTTACGATGAAAGAGGATGTGGGGCGATTTCAAAAATCATTTAAAAGGCATGCTTGATGGAATTTGCGATTTGCCTAAGCGCCATGCTAAAAAATAAAGGAGGGACTGTGGTCAGGAAGTTGAGCTTCTTCCATTGGGTGCACGGCCGAGAAATGTTCAGCGCCGTGTGGTTTACCTGGGAGAGGGAGTAGTATGGAGAGTTCGACACTTTCATCGATAGCCGATGTCCTAGGCATTATTGGCTTCGCTATCACGCTGTTGGTCTGGCGACTTACTGGTAATTTGTCAAAAAAGTTCCTGCGTCGTGCACGAGTGCCCCAGATAAGGGAAGATTTATCACTGTTGAGTAGCGAACTACTAATCGCAATGAAACCGAAAAATGTCGATGATGTTGGCGGCGTCTTGTCTAAGATCGAGTCCTCACTGGATAGCGCTGCTGACAAGATTTCCTATTGGAGTCGTGGCGACATAAAAAGGTTGCGACAGAAAATAAGATCTGTCCGGTTGAATAATGTGTTCGAAGTTGGTCAGATAAGACCGCTGCATAACGAGCTTCTTGGCGTAATTGAATTTTTAAAGAATGTCGAGAAGGACAATTCTTGGGGGGCTATGGAATGAGTTTGAACGACAGTGTGTCTAGGCTGATTGAAAAGGTTACGTGGGAAACCGTAAGTGGAAAAGTAGAGTGGCACTTTTCTACCCCCCCAAGTCAGTTAACTGAGGGTACATCAGATGTGATTTCTGTCTATGTTATTTGTAAATATAAAGGGCAGCGCCTGGCTGTGTTTGAAAAACGGCATAAGTATTACACTGATGTGGATGACTGGTCGTGGACATATCTCAATGTTTTCGCCGTCATTGATCAAGCAGGGCGGGTGATTTTTGAGACACCTGAGGCTGATATTCAAGTGAACAATTTGTTCAACCTTGCGCGGGACAATGCTTCTGGAATTGATAATATTATTAACTCCCTTTTGTCAGATGAGTAGGATACATGGCCGAACTTCACCACGATTAAAATCGGAGATGAGCAGAGATAAACATTAAAATACCCCCGGATAGGAGAACAGCGCGGCGAGCCAGCAGATCCCCAGGACAAATGGGGTCAGGTTCACTTATTCGGTTCCTCTGCACCTCGGGAACTGACTGCAGCCTAGAAAATTCTTGCCGGTGCGCCGGTTCGTTCTGTCCACAAGCGCACCACCGCAGCGCGGGCAGCTTGGGATGGCAACGGCTGCGGACGCAGCGGGGTCAGGGGAGGCAAAGGCAGGTTCGATACGCACAGGCGGCACCGTCGGCTGCGCTTTAGCTTGCCGTTGTGTCGTTCGAATCATGTCCAACAACTGCTCTCCGCCAATCAATTCAATCGGCTTGCCTTCGGCGAAGCGCTCTGCATCTTTCGTGTAGATACCGATGCAGGCGATCTTGACTGCATGGGCCTGGTGATGGGCGAGTAGGCCGTACATTTCGCGCACGACGCTGACGCCGACCTGCTGGCGCTTCCATTGCTTGCATTGCACCAGGGTGCGGCGGCCGTCCTTGCGCAGGATCAGGTCGATGCCGCCGTCGGGGCCACCCAGGCCGGTTTCTTCGACGCTGTAACCCTGGCGGCGAAAGGCTTCGCCCACCAATAATTCGAACTGGCGCCAGCCGCCGGCGGCCAGGCTCTCCAATGTTGTGCGTGTTTCCAGAAAGCGTCGCCGGCTGCGTGTGCCCAGATAGGAAAACAGCGCGGCAAGCCAGCAGACGCCGAGCAGCGTCCAGGCCAATGGCGCGAACATTCCACTCGATTGGTGGGCGAAGCCCTGCGACAGCATTCCGCCCTGGTGAGAGAACCACCAGCCGATGCCGTAGCGCACCAGCAGATATGCAGCGATTCCCATAACGAAGCCAACCGGCCACGGCAATGCGGCCAACGCTTCGAATCCACCCTGTTTCTTTCTGCGTCCCATGCAAGAACCCCCGTTCCAGCTTCGACCATAGCCGCTGAAACAGGGTTTGTCAGCATGCCAGCCACGCTACTGCGATCTGGTTTCCATCAAACACAATGAATGATGCTCTGCGATGTAACGGGCCCGCATCCAGCGCAGAAGCTTGAGTCCGCTTGCGACGGTTTCAACTTGGCTTGTCGAGGTGCTCAAAGCGCCAAGCGATGTGGAATAAGGGCCAATGTGAGTGTCGTACCTGCCACCCTTCATTGTTTTCCCGGCTCACTGCAAGACGCAGCAACCTTCCGCTGCCCCACAAAATCAGCAACCGCACTCACAAAACACGCAGGCGCCGCAAACGCCAGCAGATGCGCGCCACGCTCGACGGTGCTGAAGGTCACCGGGCCTGCCGCTTGCAGCAATGCGGCATGTGCCTGCGCGCCGGCATACGGGGTATTGGGATCCAGCGTGCCGTGGATGATCAGTGTGCGTGGCAGGGTGGTGGGGCTGCGGCCGAACCAGGCGTCGCGTGGGTAGGTCGGCAGGCCTGCGTCTACCAGCAGGCCGGGAATGGAGCTGACGAACAACGCGTCCTTGGCTTCGGCTGCCACTGTTTCGCGGGTGAGGGTTGGGCGTGCATTGTTTTCGGATGCGATCAGCATGACCAGCGGCAATGCGGGCTGGTTGTCGCCGCTTTGCCCCATTGCGGCGAGTGCGGTCTGTAGATCGGCGATGGAGGCGGTGAGTAACGTGGCATCGTCGCGAGCCAGGCCATCGATGATGGCGGGAATGCGGTCGCGCAGGGTGGGGAAGTTGAGCAACATCCCCAGCAAGCGCTTGAGATCTTTGCCGGGAATGTACGCACGCCATGCGGCGCTGTCGCTGCGATCGAGCACGCTGCGATAGGTGGCGATGTGTGCGTCATCCAGCAGCGCGCGCCCAACGGCGTCGACCACGGCAGTCCGGTGGCTCAAGTCCCATTGCGTGGCCGTTTCCGGCGGCACCAGGCCATCCAGCACCAGCCCATCCAACGGCACCGGCGCCACTTGCAGGGTGCGCAGCGCCAACTGGGTGCCGTAGGACACGCCGTACAGCAGCACCTCGCCCTTGCGTCGCTGTTGGCGGATGAGCAGTGCAAGATCCTGCGCGGCTTCGGTAATGGTGAAGGCCTTGGTGCGTTGCGCATCTGCGTACAGTGCGCCGATGCACGGGCCCCATTCGGTGCCGGCCAGACCAACCCCGTCTGCGCTGTGCGGTGCTTCTTGCTCAGGGCACAGGCGGGTTGAACGCCCGGTGCCACGATGGTCGGGGATGATCAGGTCGTAGCCGGGAAAGGCGCGCCGGTAGGTGTTGATCATCGGATAGAGCGAGGCGCCGGCTTCGCCCGGCCCGCCCGCGATCAGCCAGACTTCGCCGCGTCGCTTGCTCTGGTCTGCTGCCGGAAAACGGCGGACGAACAGGTTGATGGTGCCGGCATCCGGTGCTTCATGCCGCAGCGGCACCTGGGCGAGCAGGCATTCGCTACCGACCAACGATGTCTGCGCCGCAGCGTCGGCACACGCAGAGAATGACGGCGGCGACGCCTGCGCTGCGGTGGCAAACGGCGCAAGCAGCGCAGCAAGGCAGGCAAGGGCGGCATAGATCGCAGGACGACGCATCGAGTTCCATCTCTTGGCAAAGAGCCGCAGCATTGCCCAACGCGGCGTCGAGCGTATCGCCCGAAAGTCACTCTTGCCCGCTCAGCCGCTTGCGTCCGTTATGCCGCAAGAACGGAGCAGGCAAACGCGGGTAGGGTACGATGCCAGCCCTGTTCGTATGAGCGCGCCTTGTTGTGGCCATGCTTCCGGCACGCCCGATGCTCGATGGCATCCCCGCCAGCCAGTTCCAGTTGCCGCCCGGCCATTGGTCCACGGTGTTGGAAGCGCTGTGCGCGTGCTTTGCGGGTGTGGGTGCCGCCACCTGGCAGGACCGCTTCGCGCGCGGGCGTGTGCTGGATGCCGGAGGCCGCGCGCTCGACGCCTCCGCAGCGTATCGCCTGGGCGCGGAGATTCTGTACTTCCGCGAGGTGGCGGACGAGCCGGTCATTCCATTCGCCGAGACTGTGGTGCACGCCGACGCGCACGTGGTCGTTGCCTGCAAGCCGCACTTTCTGCCGGTGGTGCCAGCTGGCGCCTATGTGCGCGAGACATTGCTGACGCGGTTGGTGCAGCGCCTGGATAACCCGGCGTTGGTGCCGCTACACCGCATTGATCGCGAGACTGCGGGGTTGGTGTTGTTCTCGGCCAACCCGGCCACGCGCGGGATCTACCAGGCGTTGTTTCGCGAACGGCGCATCCGCAAGCACTATCTTGCGATCGCACCGCCGCTGCCGGGGCTGACGTTTCCGTATGTGCATCGCAGCCGGCTGGAGCCGGGCGAGCCGTTCTTCCGCATGCGCGAGGGCGTGGGCGAACCAAACAGCGAAACGATGATCGATGTGGTCGCGCGTGGCGAGCACACGTGGACGTATCGGCTGGAGCCGGTCACCGGGCGCAAGCACCAGTTGCGTGTGCACATGGCCGCACTGGGCGCGCCGATTCTGCACGACCGTTTCTATCCCGAGCTGGAAGACCAGCGGCCCGATGATCCTGAGCGGCCGCTGCAACTCTTCGCACACACGTTGGCGTTTGATGATCCGATAACCGGTGAGCCGAGATATTTCACTGCAACCGTCGGAACAATGCAGTCAACTTGAAACGATGGCACCACGACGGCTCGCATCGTTGAAAGCCGTACGCATTATCTGATTTTCAGATATCCGAAATAATGCGCTAGCGTGAGCTCACGGACATCCCGTCCGCACACGTCGAGCGCGAATGCCATGACGACTTCGAAAACCCGCAGGATGACTACGCTGCTGACGCAGCAAGAACACTTCAGCTTCGGCGTCACCGTCGAGCAGATCGACCGGTTCCACACGCTGCTGCGCACGATCACCGCGCAAAGCGACATGGTGGCGGTGTGCAGCGGCCAGGCGCTGGATAACGGCAGCGTGTCGATCCTGGGCGAGAGCATCTTCAATGCCGCGCGTGCGCTGCGCGGCATCGTCGACGAGATCGATGCACAACCTCTGTGCGGCGAACACCAGCGCCTGCGGTAGACAAGGCGGCGATGAGCTGACCACGCCGCGCGCGGTCGCGTGTGGTTGCCACGCAGCCACCCTCATGCGCACACGGAAGACCGGCCGGGGCTCGATCCAACGCCAAGCGCCGTATTGACATCAGAGAATGATCGTTCTACTTTACCGAGAACGATCATTCTCAGTCCACATGAAGCCCTCGCTACCCGAACCTGAGCCCCACGCCGCATTGCTCGATGCTACCGAGCGCCTGATCTACGCCGGCGGCATTCATGCCACCGGCATGGAGGCGATCGTCAAGGCGTCCGGGGTGGCGCGCAAGACGCTCTATCGCCTGTATCCGACCAAGGACGCATTGGTGGAAGCGGCCTTGTTGCGCCGGGACGAGCGCTGGATGGCCTGGTTCGTGGCCGCCACCTCGCACAGCGACGATCCGGTAACGCGCCTGCTGGCGTGCTTCGACGCGTTGCAGAGCTGGTTTGCCGATAACCGCTTCCATGGCTGCGCGTTTCTCAATGCGGCCGGTGAAATCGGCGACCCGAACCATGTCATCCGCAGGGCGGCACGCTTGCACAAGCAGCGCTTGCACGCGTATCTGCACGGCCTGGTGGTGGCCACCGGCCGGCCAGACCCGGATGCGCTGGCGCAGCAACTATTGGTGTTGATCGACGGCGCGATTGCCGTCGCGCTGGTCTTTGGCGGTACGGAGTCTGCAACCACCGCCCAACAGGCTGCCCGCAAGTTGCTTGGGTAGCGTCCTTTCCTTCCGTTTTCTGTTCTGCCTTCTGTGAGGAGTGTTGCCATGTCATCGCCTGCATCGTCGCGCCCATCGCTGCCGCCCTTCACCCACGACAGCGCCTTGCTGAAAGTGCGCCTGGCCGAAGACGGCTGGAACAGCCGCGACGCGGCCAAGGTGGCCCAGGCTTATAGCGTGGACACGCGTTGGCGCAACCGCGCCGAGTTCGTCACCGGCCGCGATCAGGCGCAGGCCTTCCTCGAACGCAAATGGTCCAGGGAACTGGAGTACCGGCTCATCAAGGAGCTGTGGGCGTTCAACGAAAACCGCATCGCGGTGCGCTATGCCTACGAATGGCGCGACGATTCCGGCAACTGGTTCCGCTCTTATGGCAACGAGAACTGGGAATACGATGCCGACGGCCTGATGCGCGCGCGCCACTCGTCCATCAACGACCTGCCCATCCAGGAATCCGAGCGCAAGTTCCATTGGCCGCTCGGGCGCAGGCCCGATGCACATCCTGGCCTGTCCGATTTGGGACTGTGACAGCCGCGCTGTGCGTACAGTTGGCTGTGGCGCCTGCGCCGCGGGAATGACCGCGGCGGCACGTACCGAGACGCAATGGCGTCGGTTTGGCGATGAGCGGCCGGGCGATGGGAGGAGCACGGGAGTACCTCACCGCGCTCGCCCATGTGCTCAACGCACCTTGTACAACACCGCCGCGCCGGGCCTGGGCTCGAACATCGGCACGGTTTGCTGTTTGAGCGCGGTGCCCTTGGCGTCCCACACCAGCGTTTCGACCGGGTACTCGTCCTTGCGGGTCATCGCGCCGATCTGTTGCACGATCACGGTCTCGGCGGCCGGCACGTCCGGGTTCCAGGCGAACACGCCAAGGCGGCCGTAGAACACCGCTGGGGCGGTAGCGTCCAGGCGGCGGTCCGGGCACATGACCAGGCCGCGTTCCAGCATCACCCGCAGCGCGCCCACGGGCACGGCCTTGACGGTGGGGCTGGTGCGCTCGGTGCTGTGGCCGGGGCAGACATTGGCCGAGCGGGTGATCATGTCTTCAGCGACCTGTCGGTCGGATTGGGCCAGCGCCGGTAGCGCGGCGGTGGACAGGGCAAGTACGGCGAGCGCGGATTTCCAGGGCATCTGACAACTCCTCATGAGGTGACACTCCAATACTGCAGCCCGTTGACGTGCAGGCTGCTGCCAGTGACGCGCCCGGAGCCTAGCAACCCCCGTGTTAAACACGGCGAAGGCTGGCGCCGCCTGGCCGCTGGTGCACGCACGCCGCAACCAGCCCGCCGCCGCCAGGGCATCAACGCGGCAGCATCCGGCCGCTGCGTAACGCAACGGTTGCTGACGCTGGGATCGCGTGTCAGGAGACTCCCGATTGAGCCGCAGTGGTGACACGGATAGCGTGCGCGCAATCACACCGCTGGATTGCCCCATGGAACGCGCCGACCTCATTGCATCACTGCTCACCGGCATGCGGCGCGCCGAAGACTTCCGTGCGCAGGCGTCCATCTACAGCACTGCGCATAGTCAGCAGATGGAGGTCGACCACGGCAAGGCTGCCGACGCCGAGCTGGTGCTGTCGCTGTTCGCCTTCACGCCGGAGCACATCAAGCTGCTGGGCAGCGCCGGCATCGAGGCCCTGGGCGAGATCGTCTGCCACGCCTGGGCCTTGAACGGCGGCAACAATGAGGCGTTGATCGGCTGGTTCCGCAAGCCCATGAACGCACTGGACGGGCAGACGCCGGCCGCCCTGGTGCGCAGCGGCCGCCTGCAGGTGCTGCTGCTGGTGCTCAGGCAGCAGCAGGCGTGGGAGCTGCCGAAGCGTTCGGCCTGAAGCGCGGTCCCGGCGCCCGTCGCGTTTGACGCACGTGCGGCCAGCGTGCCGATCGGCACGCTGGCCGTGCATCGGTGCGCTTACTGCTTCGGTCGCGCCACCGCGTACATCTCCCAGGCGATCTTCTTCATCAAGGCGTTGTTGTCGTCGCCTTCTTTGTACAGATCGAAGTGGGTGCGGCCTTCCAGGTAGCGGAAGTCGCTCTTGGCGCCCAGGCCGTCCAGCACCGCCTGGAACTTGCGCGCCGCGCCATCCAGGTAGAACGTGTCGGCGGTGCCGACGATCAGGTGGATCTTGCCGTCCAGATCCGGCTTGAGCGTGGGCCACTGCGCCGCCACCCGTGCGGCGATGTCGTAATGGTCGCGCCAGTACGCCACCACGGTGGGATCGACCTTGCCGGTGGTGCGGTCGAACATCGGCAGCGGGCGGCCGTCCGGCCCGCGTGGGGAGAACACCCAGTCGAACGAGGTGAACTGGCCGCCGTACTGGCCCAGCACCGCTTCGAGCCTGGCGAAGGCTTCCAGATCGGCCACCACCTTGCCCTGGTCGCGGATCAGCGGGAACTGGCTGCCGTCCGCGCGGCGGTAGACATTGGCATTAGGCGCGTATAGATCCGGCCCGGTGAAGTCGTGGAAATCGCTGGAATCGGGCGAGGTGGACCAGGTGCCGCCGAACAGCTTGGGGTAGCGCGTCTGCAGCCATAGCGTGGCCCAGCCACCAGACGAATGCCCGTTCAAGAACCGGCCTTTGGCCTTGCCGTCCATCTTGTACTGGCGTTCCAGCGCGGGGATCAGCTCTTCGGTCAGTGCGGTGCCCCAGGGGCCGTTGTTGACCGAGTCGGCGAACTCATGGGTGCCGGTGGGCGTGGACTGGTCCAGGAACACCCAGATCATCGGCGGCATCTGCTTGGCGGCCATCGCGGCCCAGGTGGACGCGATGCTGCCGGCAAAGCGGTTGTAGTTGCCGCCGAAGCCATGGGTGACATACACGGTGGGATAGCGCGTGGCGGCCTTGGCGTCGTAGCCGGGCGGGGTGAGCACCCGCGCGCGCAGGGAAATCGGCCGGCCCCAGAACGCACTCAGCGCGGGGCTGACCAGCGACGCATCGGCGCTATGCAGCTTGGCCTCGGGCACGGCATCGCGCACGGCCTGCGGCGCACGCGGCGAGAGCTGCCACGGGTCGTCCGAGGCCGGCACCTGCGTGCTCAGCGTCAGCGCGGGCAGCGCGGCATGCTTGCCGCCCAGGGTGACCGGCGTGACGGCGCTCAGCAGGTCGCCGCCATCGCGGCCCATGTAGCCGTAGCTGTGGTTCGGATCCAGCACGGCCTGAAACAGATACTCGCCAGCCGGTAATGCCGAGAACCCGCTGGGGAAGGCGATGTTGTCCAGATCGATCTGCACGCTGCCGCCTGGCGCAAGGCCGGTCACCTCCTGCGCGGCCACCGCCGTGGCGCTGGGCCGGAACGGGTTGGTATCCACCGCCTCCACCTTGCCGGCCTTGCCGTCCTTGTTGGACTGCTTGGCCTGGGCCTCGGCATCCTTGGCCAGCGTGGCGAACACCAGCAGCCGGCCGGAGGTGGGCTGGTCGGTGGCGCCGCCCAGGGTGACACGCAGCAAGCGATGGGCCGGCGCCGGCGCGGCAGCCTGCACGGTGCAGGCGCACAGCAGGCCAACGGCCAGGCCCACACGCGGAGCAAGACGATGTAGGGACATGCAGATCCTTTGAAACCCAGGTGGATGGAGTGGGCGCAGATGGCCCTGCGCAGACTGTAGCCAGTTCCGGTTGGTCGGGTGCGAAGTGCGACATATGGTCTCCGTAGCTGAGCTGCCTGTCCAGGAATCACCTCCTCAACCGGACCCGGCTCCAGCGGCATCGCGAGCAGCGAAAGCGCCAGCATGAAGCTGGGCCAGCCTCAAGTAAAAAAAGCCAGCGTTGGTTTCAAGCCGGTAAGTGCCTGACAGATAGCAAATCTAATGTTGGCGCTAGATTCCGCTTGTTCCCGGGGAGGCGCTTGCTACGGCAGATCGTGTTTGATCCCGTGACAGACGCATTGAAAGCGATCGCAGCGTTGCGTTGAAGACGGCCGTCATCGGTTCTTACGTCGGTTTTCCCGGCCATGGGGTGCTTGGTTGGATTACTGGCTTTTGATGCAGACAGCGTCGATGTGCGTCACTTTGCCGCTGGAATCCAAGGAAAAAGTCATCACGATAGAGCGCGCATCGGGGTCCATGATCGCCTGACCCTTGTTGTCCCTGACGACCAGCTTGCCTGCCGTGTTTTCAATGATCCTTGAGGTTGGAGAATTGCCGAATATCTTCAGCACCGTTGCTCTTGCTGTAGACAGCTGTATGTATTTGCTGACGATGCTGCTCACGTCGATCTGCTGGAGTCGAAGGGGTTGTTGGGACGCATAAATTTCGTCGAGCATGGGTCCGGCTTCTGCTTTCGGGATGCCATCCTGCTTCGAAGCGGTGCGCATCGTCTCTGCATTGATGCAGGACGAAGGTGAGAGCATCGCGATACCTATGAATGCGAAGGTTGCAGCCCAACGGTTTAGCATGATGTATGGCATGGTGATCTCCTGATGCAGCTGGTCATATGGATCAGATGTCTGCGAGCTATTCCAGGCAACCGTTCTATCTTGACGGATGTCTGATGTGAGCGCTGGAGCGCCGTGCTTGCTTCCGAAATCCGAGCTGCATCACGCAACGATGTCGTTGAGACGATTTGCCGGGTTTGCGAGGTGTTGGTCTTCAACGATGCACACACCAGCGGCGTGGCCAGCTGGGTGGCGTAGGTGTGGTGCTCCCACACACGCGCATGGTGTCATCGTACGCAATCGATCATCTGCCGCTTGGCGTTATGCACAGGTGCCGTTGCGACTTCCATTCAAGACGCAAGCGGTAGCCGCGCAAGAGCCGCTGCCGACACCTTGCATCGCAGACCAAGGAGTGATCGAAATGAAACGTAAAACCAGTTATCGCGGTGCGCTTGCGGCATGTGGCCTTTCGCTCGTCGTGGCCGCGCTGTGCATGGACGCTGCCGTTGCAGCACCGGTCACCGGAGCGGACAAGGTCACGCTGACCCATGTCTTTGCCACGCTGCAGACGGGCCAGCAGGATCAGAAGCCGGAAGATATTGCGGCCTGTCGCAAACAGGTGTCGGCACCAGATTCCAAGTATCTGGGGGTGACGGTCACCACCAAGTACTCCATCGACGTGCAGTCCAAGATCATGTCTGCTTCTTCCTCGCTGCCCTCTCCGGTTGCCACGCAGCCGCTGGTGCTCACGGTGCCGCTGTCGCCGTTGGGCTTGTCTGGCGAGTATGCCTTCGGGGCATTTCGACCGAGCGCGCTGCCCAACACGTATGTGCTGTTCTCGGTAGGGCTGGATTTCAAGGGACCGCAGTCGTCCGTGCTGGTGCTCAACAGCGACAAAGCCTACAACTGCCTGGTCACCAGCAATCCGGCGCCGTTCAAGGGGTCACTGGGTACAAAGCTCGGCAAAGACCAGGGGACGTGATGGCTGCAACCGCCGGCTAATTGACGAACGGGCTGAAGACATCTTCGGCTCGTTCGGTTGCTGCTTTCAAAACAGTGCGTCAGAAATCGGCGCCGAAATGCCGGTTTATCACCGCGCGCTCCAGCTCAATTCCACGGGTGAATGACCTCCAACGCCATTGCCTCAAACGGGGCAGTGTCGCGAGTGGCAACGGCCAATCCTTGCGCGGCTGCCGTTGCAGCGATGTAGGCATCGGCGCGCCCGAGTGTGAGTCCTGCGGTTCTGGCTTTCGATGCAAGCGCCGCAAATGCGTGTGATGCATCCAGATCGAATGCGAGCAGGCGCCCGTCGAACAGTGGCAATACCTCGCCCACCAACCGAGCATGCAAGGTGGATCGCTTTCGGCCCTTGGGCATCACGGCAATACCGAAACGGAGTTCAGCCACCGTCACGACCGACAGGAACAGTGTCTCAATGGCCTGCGCATCGATCCAGGCGAGGACGGACGGATTGGGCTTGGGCCGCCAAAGCGCTGAGACGACGTTAGTGTCGAGCAGGATCACTTCAGATGGATCGGCTTGATCGCGGCCTTGTCGCGCAATTTGTCGAAGGCGTCGGCTTCCCTGGCAGTCAAGCCGGCATCGCGACCGATCTCTACCAGCAGGGAACCGAGCTTGACCCGGTCAGCGGGTTTGGCCGCCGATTCAAGGATCGCGCGGATTTCTGCTTCAGTACTGCGGCCGTGGAGTGCAGCCCGCGCGCGGATCGCGCGATGCACGTCGTCTGGGATATTGCGGACGGTGAAAGAAGGCATATGGCCCTCCCGGTGACATCAGGTTGCTTGCACTTTAGAGAAGTGCAAGCACTCAGGCAACGTCAGCACGCCCGGTATCGAATGCAGTCATTCCCGCATTAGCAGGTAAGTGGAATCCGGGCCCAACCTGGCCCCACCCCACCCCTCACCGATACGGCCCCGGCCCGCGCCACACCGGTTCGCCCTGCTTGTAGACCTCCATCATGTTGATGACCTCGCGGGCGTCGCCGATGGTCTTCAGCTCCGGCGAGTCCGGTGGCAGCAGGCGGCATTTGCTGGAGCCGCGTTTGAGGGCGACCTCCAGCGGGCAGACCATGCGCTGCTGGGTGCCCGGCAGGATGATGGCGATTTCCTGCATGCCCTGTTCCTTCCACACCCGCAGCTGGGTTTCGCTGCGCACGTCGTAATAGACCTGGAAGCCGCCGATATCCAGGCTGGGCTGGGCGTTGTTGCGGTCGCGGCGGCGGCCCTCGCTGATGGTGGGCGTGTAGGCGGTGCCGTCTTCGGCGGCGTCGGCGGGTTCGTCGAGCATGCCCGGTGGGCGCCCGGTCCAGGTCTCGGGGCGACGCTGCGGCGGCGACGACGGTTCGGCCGGCGGTTGCGGCGGGGTGGGGCGCTGCACGGGGCGGGTCTGGCGCTGCTCGGTCAGGCCGCCACGGCGGGTGTTGCCCGCCGGCGGCACCGGGTTCCTGGCGTTCTGGACCAGGGTGGACTGCACCGGCGAGGCGGCCGGCGGCGGCTGCACCGGGGCCGGGGTCTGCGAGGGCGGCGTGGGAGTCGGCGAGGGCGTGGGTTGCTGCGGCTGGCTGGTGTCGCCGACAAAGTCCACCTTGGTGCGGCCACCGCTGGGCGAGCCCTGCGGCGGAGTGACGGTGGGGGTGGAGGCCGACAGCAGGATCAGCAGCATCAGCACGTGCAGCAGCGCGCTGATCAGCGCGGCGATCCACGGCTCGATGCGTTCGATCAGCGGCTCGGTGCGCGGCAGCCAGTCGCTGGCGTCGAGGTGGACATGCAGCAGTTGCAGCGCGTCGTCGCGCACGCGGTAGACCAGCACGTACGGGGTTTGCCTGACCACCCACTCGCGAGTGCCAGGCACCCGGCCGGCACGGCCACGGCCGGGCTGCTCGGCCAGCGTGCGGGTGGCTTCCAGCACCTGCCGGCCCATGGCGGCGGCCGCGGCCGGGTTGAGCGCGTGGTAGTGATCCTGGGCGTGGGCAAGCTGCTTGGCGGCCGGGACGGTCCAGTCACGCCGTAACATCAACGCCCCACCTGGCGAACAGTGCGCCGACCTGCGCCGGTGCGGCAAACGCGCCCTGCTCTGCGGCGGCAATGCCGTCCTGCACCGCAGCCTGGAAGCTGGCATCGCCCACGGCGCGAACCACGTCGTCCCAGCCGGCCGTGTCGGGCAGCGTGTCGATCAGCGTGTGGGCGTCTTGCTTGATGGCGGACATGGCACTGCGGTGGGGGAACACTGCGCGCAAGTCTACCTGTGCCGCTCCCGTTCGCGTGTGGCAACCGCCGGCGCGCGTTTGCGGTGTTCACCGGCCGGGGCGGGAACGCACCCGCTGCGGTGGTCCTACGTGCGCACAGCCCTGCCAGACGGCGGCTTGCCGGCGACGGGCCGCCACGCCGCCGCCTGCAGAAAGTGACACTTGGCACCTTGTTCGCGCCGGTGGCTGGTTTCATTCTGCGTCGGTCGCTTCAACCCACCCGCAAAGGAACCGCCATGCCCGCCGCTGCCATCGCACCGCTGACGCCGTATCTCTCGATGGCCGCCATTGGCTACCTCTACTACTGGCGCATCCGGCGCAGCTTCGGCCGCCAGCAGTGGAAGCCGGCGAGCACGGCAGTGCGCAGCGTGGTGCTGATCGTCGCGGCCGCGGCGCTGGCGTATGCGGTCTACGGCTTGCCGCAGGTGCGGGCCGGCATTGCCGTGGGCACGTTGGTGGGCATGGGGCTGGGTGCGCTGTCGCTGCGCTATACGCATGCCGAGTGGGTGGACGGGCGCGGCTGGTATACGCCCAACCCCTGGATCGGCGCTGCGTTGATGCTGGTGTTGCTGGGCCGGCTGGCCTGGCGTTGGGCCTCGGGCGCCTTCAGCCAGGGCGTGACGGTGGCCGGTTCGCAGGCCAGCGCGCTGACCCTGGGCATCGCCGCGGCGCTGGTGCTGTATTCGCTGGTCCACGTGGGCGGGGTGTGGTGGCGCCTGCGCCAGCTGCGTCTGCAGGCCGGAACTACCGCGCCGCTGTGAGGCGGTGTTGCTGACGGCGGACGCCGTGCGCACTACACCTGCGAGCGGAACGGGAATACCAGCTTCTCGCCCAGCTTCTGTCGCAGTGGGCGTGCGCGCCACCGCTCCAGCGTGTAGCGCTCGGCGCGTTGCAGGTCGGCCTCGAACACCTCGGTCATGCGCGCGGCCAGGGTGCGGTCGTAGACGTTCAGACTGGCCTCGTCGTTGAGGCGGAACGAGCGGATGTCGAAGTTGGTGGAGCCCACCGACACCAGCAGGCCGTCGATGATCAGCAGCTTGGTGTGCAGCATGGTGGGCGTGTATTCGTGGATGGCGATGCCGGCCTGCAGCAGCGGCTCCCAGCTGGCCTTGGAGGCCAGCCGCACCGAGATCGCATCGATATGCTTGCCGGGCAGCAGCACGCGGATGTTGACGCCGCGGCTGCGCGCTTCCAGCAGCGAGCGGGTGATCAACGCATCCGGCACGAAATACGCTGCAGCCAGATCGATGGACGTGCGCGCCGCGGCAATGGCGATCAGGTACATCAGGTGCATGCTCTCGCTGCCGCCGGCGGGCGAGGCCACGAACAGCTGCGCATCGCTGTCGCCGGCCGGTGCCAGCTCAGGGTAATACTCGGCGCCGTTGAGCACGCGGCCGGTGCTCTTGATCCAGTTGTCGTTGAAGGCCGCCTGCACCTGCGCCACCACCGGCCCTTCGATCCGGTAGTGCGAGTCGCGCCAGTGGTCCGGGTCCTGCGCATCGCCCATCCACTGGTCGGCGACGCCCACGCCACCGGTGAAGCCGAGACGGCCGTCGATCACCAGCAATTTGCGATGCGTGCGGTTGTTGACGCGATGCAGGTTGTACCAGGTCAGCGGACGGTAGCGATGCACTTCCACGCCGGCCTCGGTCATCTCCTCCACCAGCGACGGGTCCATCTTCAAGCTGCCGCCCCAGTCGATGGTGACGCGCACCTTGACCCCGGCGCGCGCGCGCGCGGACAGCGCCTCGCTGAACTCGCGACCGATTTCGCCCGACCAATAGATATAGGTCTCGAAGGTGATGGTGTGCTGCGCGCCGCGGATGGCGGCCAGCATCGCCGGAAAGATCTCGCGCCCGTTCTGCAGCACATCGATCTTGTTGCCGGGCAGGATCGCCGGCCCCAGCAACACCGACATCTCGCGCTTGAACTGCGGGTCGGACACGTCATAGCAATGGCCGGGAATGTGCTGGAGCTTTTTCTCAGGCGTGGCGAAGTTGAGCGCCAGCAGCCCCATCACCAACGTGATGACGACCGTGGCCACGATGATCCATGTCATGCATCCAACTCCGGTTCCCCTGCCATTGCGGCCACAAGCGGCCGGCATTCTGGCAAGGCGGACGGCATGGGGGGTGTGAAGGGCGCGGCATGGATGAGGAAGACCAAGCGCATCGCGCCGGCGTAAAACGCGGCGCGTTGGGACCGCTGTGTCGCACTCAATCGTAGGGGCAAGGCACGCACCTGCACGACATGCGACCTCGACAAGGCTGCCGCGTCGCGCTGCATGTGGTCGGTTCTGCAGCGCTGCGTGTGGCGATCTTGCGGTGCTATGGTCCGCAGCATGGTCAACGCCGTTGCCACCATCTGCTGCAAGGCGACGTTGCTGGCACCTGCGGCGCCTGCCGGTGCGTCCTGGCTGTTTCTGGTGCTGCCTACGGCGGCCAGCGACAGGCTGCCCACGCGCAGCATGGTGACGGTGGCGGGCACCCTGGCCGGGCAGCGCTTGCAGGCGACCCTGCAGCCGGACGGGCAGGGTGGGCATTGGCTCAGGGTTGATCGCGCGCTGCAGCAGGCGGCGGGCGTTGCGGCCGGGCAGGCGGTGGCACTGGAGATCGCGCCGGTGGACGTGGAACCCGAGCCGGTCGTGCCGGACGATCTGCACGCCGCACTGGCCGCGCATCCGGCCGCGCGTGCGACCTGGGATGACATCACCGCAGTGGCGCGGCGCGACTGGATCTTCTGGATCGTCTCGGGCAAGAAGGCCGACACGCGGGTCAGGCGCGTCGCCACCGCCTGCGACATGCTCGCGGCCGGCAAGCGGCGTGCGTGCTGCTTCGATCGCTCCGGGATGTACAGCAAATCGCTTGCGGCGCCGACCCCAAAAGCGGACTGAAGCGATCGGCCCGGCGTGCACTGTGCCGCTGTATATGCGCCGAAATGCTTACATGCGTCACACAAGCACGCACCTATACTTCGGGGCTGTCCCACCCAAGAGAATCCACCGCATGAGCGCACCCCCATCGTCTCCGATCGCCGCCGGTTCTGGCGCAGCACCCGGTAGCCTTCGCCGCTCGGTGTCCAATACGCTCAAGGGATCGGCCGGCAATCTGGTCGAGTGGTACGACGTCTACGTCTACTCGGTATTTGCCACGTATTTCGAATCGCAGTTCTTTTCCAAGGAAGACAAGAACGCCACCATGTTCGTGTGGGCGATCTTTGCGATGACGTTCTTGATGCGCCCGATCGGTGCGTGGTACTTCGGCCGTTTCGCCGACCGTTACGGCCGCCGTTTGGCGCTGACAATTTCGGTGTCGTTGATGGCGGTGTGCTCGTTCGTCATCGCAATCACGCCGACCGTGTCCACGATCGGCATCGCCGCGCCGATCATTTTGCTGCTGGCGCGCCTGCTGCAGGGCTTTGCCACCGGTGGCGAGTACGGCACCAGCGCAACCTATATGTCCGAAGCGGCCATTCCGGGCAGGCGCGGGTTCCTGTCCTCGTTCCATTACGTCACCCTGGTCGGTGGGCATGTGCTGGCGCAGGCCACCTTGCTGGTGATGCTGCATTTCTTCGATGCGTCGCAGGTGTCGGCGTGGGGCTGGCGCGTGGCATTCGGCCTGGGCGGTATCGGTGCGCTGGTGGTGTTCTGGCTGCGCCGGACCATGGACGAGTCGTTGAGCTCCGAATCCATCGCCGATTCGCGTACCGGCAAGGCCAGGGCCTCCGGTTCGATGCGCGAGCTGTTCGTCAATCAGTGGCGTCCGCTGCTGTTGTGCTTCCTGATCACCGCCGGCGGCACGATCGCGTTCTACACCTATTCGGTAACCGGCCCGAAGATGATCCAGACCGCGTTCGCCGGTGGCGACGTGATGGCCGGCACCATCATCAACCTGGTGGCACTGACGGTGTTGATGCTGATGCAGCCGGTGGGCGGCTGGTTGTCGGACATCGTGGGGCGCAAGACCCTGCTAGTGTTCTTCGGCATCGGCGGCGTGCTTTATACCTGGTTCCTGGTGCTGGAACTGCCCAAGCAGACCGACTGGCTGACCGCGTTTGCGATCCTTACCGTGGGCTTTGTGATCCTGACCGGCTACACCTCGATCAATGCGGTGGTGAAGGCGGAATTGTTCCCCACCCATGTGCGCGCGCTGGGCGTTGGCCTGGGCTATGCACTGGCCAATTCCGCGTTCGGCGGCACCGCGCCGTTGCTGTACCAGGCCTCGTTGAAGACCAACCATGTGAGCGAATTCGTGATCTACGCAACAGCGGTGATCGCGGTGTCGCTGGTGGTCTACATGTTCTTCCTGACCAACAAGGGCAGCAACTGGCTGGACGACGAAGCGGCGATGCATCAGCGCAAGCGCTGAGGCATCGCCCTTCTCCCGTCGGGAGAAGGTGCCCCGAAGGGGCGGATGAGGGTACGAGCGAAGCCTGGTGACATTGAATACGCACGAGGCTTTGCCCCGTACCCTCACCCCAACCCCCGCTCCGCGCCCCGGCCCGGGCTGGCGGCGCGGGCGCTCCAAGGCACGCGCGCCAGTGGCGCGCAAGCAGTGCCTTATCGCCCCGAGGGGAGAGGGGCTAAAGCAGACGGCTTGTGCTTGATGTCTTCGCGTCGCTGTACTGTCTCTGCAAACAGGCTGTAACGCAGCCCAATCAACCCCAATAGCGCTTCATCGCGATACGTGCCCGCTGGCACCTTGTCCACACGCGTCAGCGATACATCCAGACGATCACGCAAAGAGTTGGGCCCCGGCAACGGCCGCTTGTGCGCCACCTGCTGCCGGTAATGCGCCGCAACCTCGGCCAGAATCGCGTCCACTGCATCAATGCTCGGCTGCGGCAACCCATGCCGCGCGTTGCGCAGTTGCAGGATGTTCAAGCCCACGCGCACTTCGTTGAGCATATCCACCGAGGCCAGGTCGCTGCCTTCCGGGGTCAGTGCCAGCCGCGGTGCGAGCAGGCCGAGCAGGTCCAGCATGCGGGCGGCAAAGTGCTGCCGGTCCTGCGTGCCATGGCCCTCTGCCGCAGCGGCCAGCGTGCGCCAGCCCTGGCGCACCAGCCGGCGTGCGCTCCATTCGGCGCCGACCGAGCGGAACAGCCGCGTCAGCACCACGGCAAAACCAATACCGAGCACCATGGCCACCGCGGCGTTGACGAAGCTCTGGATATTGGCGTTGTAGGTGTTCTGCAGGCTGAGCAGGGCGGTGAGGTTCACCACCAGCGGCAGCGCGATCAGCATGCTGGCAGGGCGGTGCAGCAGCGCGCCCAAGGGCAGGAACACCACCGCCAGCAGCAGCACCAGCATCGGGAAATCGTGGATGGCCGGAAAGATGCCGAACAGGTAGATACCGGCCACTACGCTGGCCACCACCGCCCAGGTCAGGAACGACAGCATGCTGGGCGCGGGGTCGTCCTGCGCGGCGAAGAACGCGGCCGTCACCGCCGCCATCATGGCGCCGTTGCCGCCGCCCTCCCAGCCGATGCCGATCCACAGCACGCAATACGCCATCAACGCGAAGCCGGCACTGGCGGCGGAAAACGCGACCATGCCGAAATCGATGTGGCGCGTGGTGCCGCCGCGTGCAGGCACATCGGCGGTGTCGCTGCGTAATCCGCGCAGGCGTTGCAGCAGCGAGGTGCGCGTGTGCGGAGGTGTGCCGGGTTCGGGCGGCGCGCCTGCGACCGGTCCGGCCGAGGCAGCCGTCGCAGCGTCGCTGCGTGAACCCGCCGGGCGCTGCGACGAGGTGCGCACGCGCCAAGCTGATCCGGTTGCGCTCCGCACCGCGGCGGCCCGCTCGGGTGAGGCGGCCGTTGCGGCCGGTATCCCGGTCGCCGGTCTTGCCGCATTCGGCATTGCCCGCAGCGCTGCGGGCGCCGTGCCTTGTACCAGGGCCTGCTCCAGCGCGCGGCAGTCCTGCCAGAGGTCGAGCAGTTCTTCCAGGCGCAGCAACAGGCTGGCCAGCAGCAGATGCGCGATGTGCTGATCCACCGTGGGGCGCAGCGCGGCGATGCGGGCGCGCAAGGTATCGATGTCGACGGCATCGGCCGTGGCGCCGTCGCCGGGATCCACCCAGGCCACAACATCGCGCAGAAGCGCGGCCAGCTCAGGCCGGGCGGTGGCGTCGCCGTGCAGCGCATCCAGCCGGTCGGTGATCGAGGACAGCACCGGCAGCAGCATCAGCATGCGTGCGCGCAGCTGCTCCAGCGCGGGGGCGGCACCGGCATGGCGCGGGTCGTCGTGGCGCACGAAGGCGATCAAGGCCTCGAACTGCACCAGGTCGGCCGCCAGGCGGTTGCGCGGGGCGTGTGCGGGGCCGCGCTGCAGCACCTGCCGGCACCACTGCGCCGCGTCCTGCATCCAGTTGCCGATGCGTGCGGTGAGCATCGGCCGCACCGACGCAGGGAACACCAGCGCGGCAAACAGCACCGCCATCACCGTGCCCAACACGATCTCTTCGCTGCGCGCCACCACGGTGTCGAAGATGCCTTCCGGTGCGGTGACCGCCGGGAAACCGATAAAGGCGGTGGTGTAGCCGGCCAGCAAAAACGCATAACCGCGCGGGCCGCGATTGAGCAGCGCCAGGAACAGGCAAGCCGAGAGCCACAACGCCATCGCCGCGCTCAGCAGCAAGGGCGTTTCCACCAGATTCGGCAGCATCACCAAGGTTGCCGCGCCGGCCAGCAGCGTGCCGAGCACGCGGTACACGCCCTTGGCGCGGGTGGGGCCGAGCAGCGGCTGCGAGACGATATAGACCGTGGCCATCGCCCAGTACGGCCGCGACAGGTTGCCGGCCAGTGCGACGTACAACGCCGCAATCGAGGCAGCGAACGTCCTGGCCGAAAACAGCCAGGCCTGGCGGTCGCGCAGCAGGGCAGTCATCGTGCGGCCGTCGTGGCAGCGGCGTCCCACCCGCCACCCAGCGCCAGGAACAGCTGCAATTGATCCTGCGAGACCTGCGCCTGCGCATTGGCCAGCGTCATGTCGGCGGTGGCCAGGGTGCGCTCGGCATCCAGGCTGGACAGATACGGCGTGCGCCCGCCCTGATACAGGCGACGGTTCTGCGACGAGGCGAGTTCTGCCTGCTGCTGCGCCTGTTCCAGCAGGTGCAGGCGGTCCAGATCCTGCGCGTAGCGCGACAGCGCGGTCTGCACTTCGCGCAAGGCCTGCAGCACGGTGGTGTCGAATTGCGCCAATGCGGCATCGGCGCCGGCTTCGGTGGCGCGCACCCGTGCACGCGCACCGCTGGAAGGCAGCGTCCAGGAAATCAGCGGGCCGAACGACCACGCCTGCGTGGCCGGCTCGCCGATGTCGGCCAGCAGGCCGGTGGCGCCGATCGAACCGCCCAGGCGGATGTCCGGATACAACGCGGCAGTGGCCACGCCGATGCGTGCGGTGGCGGCGGCGAGCCGGCGCTCGGCCTGGCGCACATCCGGGCGACGCGCCAGCAACGCGCGGCCATCGCCGATCGGGATGGGCCGTTGCAGGGCGGGCGCGTGGTCGCAGCTGTCCACGCCGGCCGGCACCTCGCTCGGTGTCTTGCCCAGCAGTGCGGCCAATTGGTAGCCGGCGGCCTGGCGGCGCGCGCGCAATGGCGGCAGCGCAGCTTCCAGCATCGCCACCTGCGCGGTGGCACGTGCCAGATCCGGCGGTGTGCCGCGGCCGGCAGCGATCAGGCGCTGGGTGATCTGGCGGCTGCGCTGCTGCAACTGCAGCGAATGCTCGGCCACGTGCAGCTCGTGGTTGGCGTGGCAGATCTCCACATAACTGCCGGCCACCTGCGCGGCCACGTTGACGCGCGCCAGATCGATCGCCGCCTGGGCCACCTGCGTATCGGCGTGCGCGGCCTCGGCACCGCGCTGCAGCTTGCCGAACAGATCGAACTGATACGACACCCCAAACTTGCCATCGGCCAGGTTGAACACCGGCAGCTTTTCCTGCTGCAGGAACGCCTCGGCCGAGACCTGCGCGCGGCTGACGCCGGCGTCCACCTCGTAATCGAAACCACCGGCATCCAGCGCCTGTTCGTACACCGCGGCGGCGCGGCGCAGGTTGGCGCCGGCCACCTTCAGCTCGACGTTGTCGCGCAGGGCCTGTTCGACCAGGGCATCGAGCATCGGGTCCTGGTACAGCGCCCACCAGCGCGCCGGCAGCGCGGCGCCGGGCTGCACCTGGTCGTTGCCGGTGTCGACAAAGGCGGCATTGGCCGCCGGCCGCTGGTAGGCCGCATTGTCCGGCAGCGCGTAGTTGGGGCCGACCGTGCTGCAGGCACTCACTGCAGTCAGCGCGGCCGCCAGACCGAGATGGCGAAACACGGCGCGTTTCATGGCGCCGCCTTGGCCTGCACGCGGGCAGGCGCGGCGGCCGGGGTCGCATTGGCTGTGGCTGTGTCGGGCAGAATGCTCACCGTGGCAGTGCGCCCGGCGATCAGCTGCACATGCGCCGGCACCCGATCCAGCACGATGCGCACCGGGATGCGCTGCGCCAGCCGCACCCAGTCGAACGCAGGGGTGACATTGGGCAGCGCACCGGCGCTGCCGCTGCGGTAGCGGTCTTCGATGCCGGCGGCGATGCTCTGCACATGCCCATGCAGCGTGACCGGCTCACCCATCAGGTGCACGTCCACGCGCTGGCCGGGGTGCACGCCCTGCAGGCGGGTTTCTTCGAAATAGCCATCGATGCGGAACGAGCCGGTATCCAGCACCGCCACTACCGGCCGCCCGGCGCTGACGTAATCGCCCACGCGCACGGTGCGGTCGCTGACATGGCCATCGGCCGGGCTGCGCACCTGGGTGCGGTCCAGGTTGAGCTGGGCCAGGTCCACTGCCGATTGTGCGGTGGCCACCGCGGCCTGCGCCTTCTGCACATTGGAACGGCGCACTTCCGCATCTTCGGCGGCGACCAGGTCCTGCAGGCTGCGGTCGCGCGCGATCTCGCGGCGCAACTGGCTCAGCGTGGCCTGGCGCTCGGCCAGCGCGGCGCGCGCCTGTTCCAGCGCGATCGCATAGCGCGCGCGGTCCACCACGAACAGCAACTGCCCGCGCCTGACCGGTTGGTTGTCGGCCACAGCGACCGATTCCACCAGCCCGGACACATCCGGCGCCACCTGCACCACGTCGGCACCCACGTGCGCATCGCGCGTCCACGGCGCGTCCATGTAATAGCGCCACAGGTGCTGCAGCACCAACGCAGCCACCACCACCATTGCCAGGGTCAGCAGCGCCGGCCCGGCAGTCTTGATCAGCTTTTTCACGTTTGCATCCACCGCATGAGAGAAAACAGGCCGCCCAGCAGCGCGATGTACAGCGCCAGGTTGAACAGCGCCGGGTGCCAGATGTGGCGGTACGCGCCCGCGCGGGTCAGCAGCGCGCCGATCGCGCTGTTGAGCAGATACGCCAGCGTCATCAACGCCAGCAGGGTGGGAACGAACACACCGTAGAGACTGAACTCGCCGTACATCGGGCCTACCTGGAAAGGGAACAACGCTGCCCGGCACCACCTGGCGTGCCGGCCAACTGCAAGCGCATACCGCCGTGCGCTAGTCGGACTGCCCCAGCCGCGCATGCGCCTGGGCGATCTGCTCCCACAGCGTCAGCACGGTCTGCACCTGCGCCTCGCTGAGCGCACCGAAGACCTCGGCGCGCAACGCGTCCAGGCGCACCTCGATCTGCCCGGCCAGTGCCTGGCCCGCAGCGGTGAGCCAGAGCTGGTTGGCACGGCGGTCGCTGCTGTCGGCTTCGCGCCGGACCAGGTCCTGGGCGGCCAGCTTGTCCAGAAGCCGCACTAGCGAGGGGCCTTCCATGCCCAGCTGCTGGGCCAGCGCCACCTGACGGATGCCGCCGCCGGAGCGGCCGATCATCAGCAATGGGCCGGTGCATGCACTGGACAGCCCGAAGCTCTCGAAGGCCTGGTCGGCCAGCCGTTGCCATTGGCGGGCGGCGACCAACAGGCCGGAACTGAGCTGGGCGCGCGGGGATGCAGTGCTGATCGTCATAATAGTTAGGATGCTATCAATTCAACAATGAATCAATAGTCACTGAACCCGCGGCAGCGGCCGCAACCGGTGCTGGGGCCGTCGCCCCGTCCTCGGGTACCATGCTCGCCCCCTTTGGGTGCACCTGCGCATGAGCCAGTCCGACCAGCCCGATTCCTCCGTCACCCAGGCCCAGGCCGAAGAGGCCGTGCGCACCCTGCTGCGCTGGGCCGGCGAAGACCCCTCCCGAGAAGGCCTGCTGGACACCCCGCGCCGGGTGGCCGAAGCCTATGGCGACTGGTTCAGCGGCTACCGCGAAGAACCGCGTGCCTACCTGGAACGCACCTTCGAGGAAGTGGCCGGCTACGACGAGCTGATCGTGCTGCGCGACATCTCCTATGAAAGCCATTGCGAGCACCACATGGCGCCGATCATCGGCAAGGTGCACGTGGGCTACCTGCCGCGCGGCAAGGTGGTCGGCATCAGCAAGCTGGCCCGCGTGGTGGAAAGCTACGCGCGCCGGTTCCAGGTGCAGGAGAAGATGACCGCGCAGATCGCCCAGTGCATCCAGGACGTGCTGCAACCGCGCGGCGTGGGCGTGGTGGTGGAAGGCGCGCACGAGTGCATGACCACCCGCGGCATCCACAAGCGCGGCGTCAGCATGGTCACTTCCAAGATGCTGGGCAGCTTCCGCGAAGACGCCCGCACCCGCGCCGAATTCCTGCAGTTCATCGAAGTGGGCGGCAAGCGTTGAGGCAGCCGCAGCGCGCATGAAGCACCAGGCACGTATCGCCGGGTATCGGCAACTGCGCGAGCAGCCGGTATGGAAACTGCTCGCCGCCGACCACGCCCCCGAACTGATCGGCCTGCTGCAGACCGTGTTGATGGATGGCGAACGGCGCCTGCCCTCGGCCGTGCTGCACGAGCGGTTGCAGCGCCAGCTCGATGCCTTGCGCGCCGACGAGCTGTCGCGCGAATTGCCGCGTACCGCGCAGGCCTATCTGGCGCATTGGCTGGCACAGGGCTGGCTGGAGCGTCGCCTGCCCGAAGGTGCAGCCGAAGAAGAATACGAGTTGTCGCGTGCGGCCACCCAGGCCATCCGCTTCATCGTCGGTCTGCGCGAAAGCAGCAGCAGCGCTACCGAAAGCCGCCTGTCGCTGGTGATCCAGCAACTGGTGCAGCTGGCCGGCCAGACCGAGGCCGATCCGGAGTTGCGCCTGGCTGCCCTGCGCGACGAACGTGCGCGCATCGATGCCGAAATTGAACGCGTGGCGTCGGGCCGCGTGGCGGCACTGGATGGCAAGCGCGCGCTGGAACGCGCCCGCGACCTGATCCATCTCTCCGACGAGCTGGCCGAAGATTTCCATCGCGTGCGCGATGATTTCGAGCAGCTCAACCGTCAGTTCCGCGAGCGCATCATCGACGACGAAGGCGCGCGCGGCGATGTGCTCGAACAATTGTTCAACGGCGTGGATGTGATCGCCGACAGCGAGGCCGGGCGCACCTTCGAGGCGTTCTGGAGCCTGCTCAACGACACCCAGCAGAGTAGCCAGCTCGATCAGGCGCTGGATGCGCTGCTCGCACGCGGCTTCGCGCGCAAGCTCGACCGCCGCGAACGCGCCTTCCTGCGCGGGCTCACCGGCACGCTGCTGGAGCGCGGCGGCGAGGTGCATACGGTGATGCAGCACTTCGCGCGCAGCCTGCGCGGTTTCGTGCAGAGCCGCGGCTATCTGGAACAGCGCCGGCTCAATCAATTGCTCAAGCAGGCGCAGGGCGAAGCCCTGCAATTGCGCGACAGCCTGCATGCCACCACCGCCACCGGGTATACCCAGGCGCTCAGCAGCAGCCGCCTGCGTTCGTTGTCGCAATGGCGGCTGCACGACCCGCGGCTCACCCAGGTGGATGGGCGTGTGCAAGCCGCCGATGCCGCCGAGATCTCGCTGGACAGCGTGGGCGACCTGGTCGCGCAATCGGAAATCGATGTGCGTAGCCTGCGCCGCGATCTGCATGAATTGCTGGGCCAGCGCCCGCGGCTCACCATCGGCGATGCGTTGCAACACCGCCCGGCCGTGCAAGGGTTGGGCAGCGTCATCGGTTACCTGTCGCTGGGCACGCGCCACGGCCTGGTGATCGAGGGACAAATGGAAACGGTGCAATGGGAAGGCAGCGACGGCGCCACGCGTCGCGCGCGCATTCCCTTGGTGTGGTTCACCCGGGAGAAACGCAATGAACTGGTCTGAGGACACGCGCCTGGACGCCGACGAGGACACCGGTGCCCCGGCCAATGACGGCCGCCCGCCGATGACGGATGCCTCGAGCGCGCAACCGCGCGGCGAGCTGTTTCTGGGCGACACCGGCACGTTGCCGTTCGACGCGCGCCGCGCGCTGTGCCAGTTGCTGGCAGGGCCCAGCATCGATGCGCAACGCCACGGCGCGTTGTGGCCGGCGCTGTTGCGCAACGAGGCGGCGATCCGTCAGCTGTTGTGCGAGCTGTTTCTGGAGCTGGTGCTCGACCGCGAGGGCGGGGTGGCCTTCACCCGTCAGGCCGACACCGCCGAGCTGGAATCGCCCACCTTGCTGCGCAGCGCGCCGCTGACCTTTATCGAATCGGTGTTGCTGCTGTTCCTGCGCCAGCAACTGGCCGAAGCCGATACCCGCGGCGCGCGTGCGGTGGTGGACGAGGCGCAGCTAGTGGAGGCGTTGTCGGTGTACGAGAAGAACGTGTCCACCGACCGCGCAGGGTTTGCGCGACGGGTGATGACGGCCATCGGCAAGATGCGCGACAACCAGTTGCTGTCGCGCCTGCGCGGCAGCGAGGAGCGTTACGAAGTCTCGCCGGTGTTGAAGCTGTTGTTCTCGGCCGAGGACGTGCAGGCCCTGGTGGTGGCGTATCGGGAGCTGCGAGAGGGGGAGGTTGCGTTGGAGTGATGGCGTCTGCACCCCGGATCGCCATCCCTTCTCCCACCGGGAGAAGGTGCCCGAAGGGCGGATGAGGGGACGGCCGATCGCAATGCCTGGATGTGATGTCTAGCGAGTGTGTGTAGCCGTGCGTCATGCATTGCGCGATGAAAGTCAGCTCTCACGCCCCGTCAAGCGCAAGTGACTTTCTTCATGGGCGGTACTGAGCCATCAGCTTCCCGCGCATCGGTCAGCACCCGCTCTCGTCACTCATCCGTGTCCATCCAGATCACCGCGCCGCGTAGGAGCGGCCCAGGCCGCGAAGGGACGTACCCGATTACCGTCAGCCACCGCAGTACATGCTTGTCCAGCAACACCCCGCTTCAAACAGTCGTGATGTGATTCGTCTTCAGCGTGACCCGTCATCCGTTTTGGTGAGTGAGCCATGAATTCCCAGTCCAACCTGTCACCGGCGCAGCCGGGCGCTTCCTTGTTCGCCGATTCGCTTGCCGAACAGCGGGCGCAGCAGTTCCGCATGCGGCGCTTGCAGGTGCACAACTGGGGAACGTTCAACGGCTTGACCGAAGTGCCGATCGCGGAAAAGGGCTTTCTGTTCGTCGGCCGTTCCGGCTCCGGCAAATCGACCCTGCTGGATGCGATGTCGGCCTTGCTGACGCCACCGAGCATCGTCGACTTCAACGCCGCCGCACGCGAGGCCGAACGCAGCGGGCGCGATCGCAGCCTGGTGTCGTATGTACGCGGCGCCTGGGCCGACCAGCAGGACAGCGCGTCGGGCGAAATCGCCACCCAATACCTGCGCAAGGGCGCCACCTGGACCGCGCTGGTGCTGGAATACTGCAACGCGCATGGCGAGGCGGTGAGCCTGATCCGCTTGTTCTGGATCGCCGGCAGTGGCAATGCGGCTGCCGACGTCCGCCGCCACTACATGGTGGCGCCGCGCAGCTTCGATGTGGCCACCGAGCTGGACGGCTTCGATCTGGACCTGCGCAGGCTCAAGGCGCGGCTGGGTGAGGAGGTCGCCCACTTCGACGGATTCGCCGGCTATGCCGAACGTTTCCGGCATGCGCTGGGCATCAACAACGAGATGGCGTTGCGGCTGTTGCACAAGACCCAGTCGGCCAAGAATCTGGGCGATCTCAATGCCTTCCTGCGTGGCTTCATGCTGGACGAGCCGCGCACCTTCGAAGCCGCCGATCGGTTGGTGGAGGATTTTGCCGAACTCGATGGCGCGCACCATGCGGTGGTGACCGCACGCCGCCAGGTGGAAACGCTGACGCCGGCACGCGAGCACCATGCGGCGTTGATGGCATTGCGCCACAGCGTGGGCGAGTTGCGCGAGCTGCAGTTGGGCGTGGACAGCTACCGCGAGCAGCAGCGGCTGGCCTTGCTGGATGAGCGGTTGCAGGAACTGGACAACCAGGACCGTGGACTGGCCGGCGAAGAGGGCCAGCGCCGCGAGTCGCTGGATAACCACGAGCAGAAACTGGCCGGGCTGGAGCGCGAGCAGCGCGCCGCCGGCGGTGAGCAGATCGAAGAACTGGAACGCGAGCGTGCGCGTGTGGAACGCGAGCGCGACGAACGCCTGCGCCGCCGTGCGCAGATCGAGCAGGCCTGCCGCCAGCTTGGCACCGCCCTGGCGGCAGGCGCCAGCGGCTTTGCCGCCCAGATCGCGCATGCGCAGACCGTGCTGGATAACGGCAAGCACGACGCCAGCGCGCTGGATGACGCCATTGCCGAGCGCATGGGCGCACGCCGCGACGATGAACGCCGCTTTGCCGAGATCCGCGCCGAGCTGGATGCACTGAAGAAGGCGCCGTCGAGCATGCCTGCACCGATGCAGGCCCTGCGCGCGCGGCTATGCGAAGACACCGGCATTGCCGAGGCCGCGCTACCGTTCGTTGGCGAGCTGGTGCAGGTGCGCGAAGACCAGGTCGCCTGGCGCGGTGCGATCGAGCGCGTGCTGCACGGCTTTGCGCAGTCGCTGCTGGTAGACGAGCGGCATTACGCGCAGGTCAGCGAATGGGTCAACCGCACCCATATCGGCACGCGCCTGGTCTACTTCCGTGTGCGTCGTAACGACGAATTGCACTCGCGGCGGGTCGATCCCGATGCACTGCCCGGCAAGCTGCAATTGCGCGAGCACGCCTTCACCGAATGGCTGCGCAACGAGCTGACCCGTCGCTTCGACTATGCCTGCGTGGACAACGCAACCGCGTTGCGCAACGCCGACCGCGCCATCACCCGCGAAGGGCAGGTCAAGCATCCCGGCGATCGCTACGAAAAGGACGACCGCCACGCGGTCAACGACCGCAAGCGGTGGCTGCTCGGTCACGACAACCGCGACAAGCTCAAGGTGTTCGAGCGCGAAGCGCAGGCGCTGGCCCAGCGCATCGCCAGCTGCGATGCAGATGTCGCAGCGCTGCGCAAGCAACGCGAGCAGGATCAGGAACGACAGCTGGCCGCGCACACCCTGGTGGAGCGCGACTGGGACGAGATCGACGTCGGTCCCAAACTGCAACGCCTGAGCGATATCGACGAGCAGCTGGTGCAGCTGCGCGAAGGCAACAGCGGCTTGCGCGCGCTCGGCCAGGCCATCGACACCGCACGCACCTTGCGCGACCAGGCCAAGCGCACCTACGACGATGTGCGGCTGGAACGTGCGCAACTGGCGCGCGAGCGCGTGCGTCTCGAACAGCAGCACGCTGCGTGTGCGGGCCGCGCCGGCACCGCCACGCTCACACCTACGCAGTTGCAGGGCCTGCGGGAACGGCTCGCTGCCTTGACGCCGCTGTCGCTGGACAACCTGGAAGCGCATTTCCGCGTGGTCGAGCGTGGCCTGGCCGAGCAGCTGGCCGACAGCCAGGGCCGCGACAGCCGGCTCAGCGCGCAATTGCTGGAATGCTTCCGCAAGTATTGCCAGCAGTGGCCCGAAGACAGCGGCGACTTCACCGTGAGTCTGGCCAGCGCCGACGATTTTCTTGCGCGCCTGGACCGGCTGGAAAGCGATGGCCTGCCGCGGCACGAGCATCGCTTCTTCGACCTGTTGCAGACCCAGAGCAAGAACAACCTGCTGGCCTTGCAGCGCCACACTGCCGAAGCCCACAAGGGCATCAAGCAGCGCATGGACGAGGTCAACGCCAGCCTGGAGCAGGTGCCGTTCAATCGCGACACCATCTTGACCATCGAAGTCAGCGACCGCCGCCTGGCCGAGGTGCAGGAATTCCAGCAGCAGTTGCGTGCGGTGCTGTCGCATCAACAGACCGAAGACCGCGCCCTGGCCGAGGCGCAGTTTTCCACCTTGCGCGCCCTGGTCGCGCGCCTGGGCGCGCAGGAACCGGAGGCACGCCGCTGGCGCGAACAGGTGCTGGATGTGCGCCTGCATGTGGAATTCATCGGTGTGGAACTGGATGCGCAAACGCGCGCGCAGGTAGAGATCTACCGCAGCGGCGCCGGCAAATCCGGTGGCCAGCGCCAGAAGCTTGCCACCACCTGTCTTGCAGCGGCGCTGCGTTACCAGCTCGGCGGCGAAGACGGCGAACTGCCGCGCTACTGCGCGGTGGTGCTGGACGAAGCCTTCGACAAGGCCGACAACGAGTTCACCGCGCTGGCGATGAACATCTTCGAGAACTTCGGCTTCCAGATGGTGGTGGCCACGCCGTTGAAGTCGGTGATGACACTGGAGCCTTTCATTGGCGGCGCCTGCTTTGTGGAAATCAGCGGCCGCCACAACTCGGGCGTGTTGTTGATCGAATACGACGAGCAGGCGCAGCGCTTGAAGTTGCCGGAGCGGTCGCGTGGCGATGAGCCGGCAGTTGCCGACACCACTGATGCTGCGCCTTCGACCGAGGCTTCGGGTGAATCTGCAGGAGTGCAGGGCACTGCAAGCGCAGATGGCATGGCAATTGACGGCGCCCCAATGCACACGGCATCGCCTGCGGCGGCGGGGACCCCGCCCGCAGCGCAGAAAACGCAGACAGGTAAGCGCAAGCCGGCAGTCGCGACGACCAACACGCAGAGCAAGAAGGCCAGGACTGCATCTTCCACGCGCGCTGCGGCGCAGCCTCAAGCAAAGCAGACGAAGAAATCGCCTTCGCGCAATTCGGCTGATGCCGCCAGGCCGGCAGCTGGCAAACGTACAGCGGGCGTGTCGGCGGTGTCGTCAGGAGCTGCATCCACGTCCACTGTGGGCAGGACCACTCGGTCTTCAAAAACGCTGGCCAAGGCGACGGTGGCCACAAGCGCATCCAACGCCACACCCAGGAAGGTCGCCGCCGCATCGGCGGCAGTGAAAACCGTCACCGCCAAGCCACGTGCAACAGCCGCATCGACCGGGCAGCCAGCGCGTGGCGCCGGCAAGAAGACCTCGACGCGCGCGGTGGCTAAACCGTCACCGGCCAAAACGCGCGGCGCCAAGCCAGGCACGGCGCAGACGCGCGGCAAGCGCTGACAACAGTGCACGGCGACACCATCTGCAGGGTGGTGTCACCGCGTCGAGCATGTCGCATCGCCAGCAAGTTGCACTTACTGCTGCAGCAGATCCCAGCCCATCTTGCCGATCAGCACGATCACCAGCACCAGGAATAATTTGCGGATCAACGGCGTGCCACCGCGTAACGCCATTCGCGTGCCGGCCACTGCGCCGGCCACGTTCGCTACCGCCATCGGGATACCGATCGCCAGCATCACCTGCCCGCTGGGCAAAAAGAACGACAGCGCTGCCAGATTGGTGGCCAGGTTCACCACCTTGGCCGCCGCCGAAGCACGCAGGAAATCCAGCCCGAAAAAGCGGATGAACAGGAAGATCAGAAAGCTGCCCGTGCCCGGGCCGAAGAACCCGTCGTAGAACCCGATTGCCGCGCCCATCGCCAACGCGGTGGCCAGTTCGCGCCGGCCGATCCGGCGTGGCCGATGCAGCGCACCGAAGTCCTTCTTGATCAGGGTGTAGATCAACATCGCGACCAGCAGCACCAGAATCAGCGGCCGCACCGCCTGCTTGGGCATCAGGCTGACGGCGGTCGCGCCCAGAAACGAAAACGTAAACGCCGCCACCGTTGCATACAGCACCGGCCGCCACGGAAAGCGCACAGTGCGCGCATACCGCCACGCCGACGCCGCGGTGCCGAACATTGCGCTGAACTTGTTGGTGCCCAGAATCAGCGACGGCGCCTGCTGCGGCAGCGTCGCAAACAGGCCCGGCAACTGGATCAACCCACCGCCACCCACCGCCGCATCCACCAGCCCGGCAACGAATGCGATGCACAGCAGCCAGGGCAATTCGGTGGGAATCAATTCCAGCAAGGCCACGCTCCACACAACGGGGGCGACAGCATAGCGAGTGCACCGAGCTCGCGCGCCGCAGTAAAAGCTACGCGGAATCGCGGCAGGTGTAGCCGCGTCGGGAGTTGCAGTATCAGCATCAGCAGTAGCAAGCCGATGCCTGCCCCGTGTCACCCACGCACACGCCAATGGAGACCGTGCCACATCAGATCACGGCATCCAAAGCCCCGCTCCCGCAGGAGAGGGGGTTGGGGTGAGGGTACGGGGCCAAGCCTCGTTGTTCGATCAGAGGCTGCTAAACAACGCCCCAATCCCCAATCCCATCCCGCACAATCCCCGCATGCCAACCTCCACACCCACCGACCCCTGTCCCTGCGGCCGCCCCGCCAACTACGCGCAGTGCTGCGGCCCGTACCACGCAGGCGCCGCCGCGCCCGACGCCGAGACCCTGATGCGCGCCCGCTACAGTGCCTATGTGCGCCGCGATACCGCTTACCTGCTGGCCAGCTGGCATCCGTCCACGCGCCCGCCGGAGCTGTCGCTGGACGAAGGCGGGCGCACCACCTGGCTCGGCCTGACCGTACAGCGCGCCCTCGCGACCGGCCCCGACACCGCCGAAGTGATCTTTCTGGCGCGCTATCGCATCGGTGGCGGCAGCGCGGTGCGCATGACCGAACACAGCCGTTTCGTGCGCGAAGCCGGCCACTGGTACTACCTCGACGCGCGCTGAGCACGACCCGGGCCAGTCGCTACCGCAGCCCACGCAACCCCAACCACGTCTGCACACCCGCGCAGCCAACCGACCCGTCCGCACCCCAACGCGCTGCCCAGAAGCCCGGTTCAGCCCGACGAACGGCATCCAGACCCGCCGTTTGTCGACGCCACGTTCGCAGCCGATCCCGGAAGCTTGCCGCGCTGGCGAACTCCGCCGCGGGGTGGGACTCGGATCATGGCAACCTTCAATCTCTGGCAATGGGTGCTCCTGGCGGCGGTCGTGTTCGCGGTTGTGTTGCCCGCCTGCGTGGCCACTGCACTGATTCGCTTCGGCCCGCGCCACGATGCCCCGCGCCGCGCCCGCACGCGCCGGGTGGCCGATGGCGCCGCATCGGCGCCGGCCCTGTCGCTGCTGACCGGGGTCACCGGCGACGGCAGCTAGGCCCGTCGGGCCGACGGCAACACCGGTGGCTTCGACGGCGGCGGGCTTCACCTAGCTACGCATACCCTCGCGACCACCTGCACGCCCGCAACCAGTCAGGTTGGCTATGCTCGTCAGCTCGACCAGCCGCGCAGGAGCCCTCCACCGCATGACGTCTGCCCATCCGCTGGCCACCGCGCCATGACGCTGCCCCGGCGCGCACTGCCGTTATTGATGGGACTGCTGCCGCTGGTTGCCTATGCCGACCCGGCCTTCGACCGTTGCCTGGCCAGCCTGCAGACCCAGGCCGCGGCCAAGGGCGTGGACGCCGCCAGCTTCCAGCGCTTCACCACCGGGCTGGCGCCCGATCCCAGCGTGCTGCCACTACTCGATGCCCAGCCCGAATTCACCACACCGATCTGGGATTACCTGGCCAGCCTGGTGGACAGCCAGCGTGTCACCGACGGCCAGGCCATGCTGGTCACCCACCACGAGCTGCTGACCCGCCTGTCCGAACAGACCGGCGTGGACCCGGCCACCATCGTCGCGGTGTGGGGCGTGGAAAGCGACTACGGCCGCGTCACCGGCAAGCGCCCGCTGCTGGTGTCGCTGGCCACGCTGGCGTGCGAAGGCCGCCGCCAACCGTTCTTCCGTGGCGAATTCCTCGCCTTGCTCGGCCTGCTGCAGCAAGGCGATCTGTCCGCCGATGGACTCACCGGCTCCTGGGCCGGCGCGTTCGGGCAGACCCAGTTCATGCCCTCGACCTACGCACGCATCGCGGTGGATGGAGACGGCGACGGCCGCCGCGATCTGGTCGCCAGCATTCCCGATGCACTGGCCTCCACCGCCAACTACCTGGTCAAGGCCGGCTGGGAGCGCGCCCGCCCTTGGGGCATGGAAGTCACGCTGCCGCGCGGCTTCGACGCCAGCAAGGCCGGCCGCACCCGCCGCCAGTCGCTGCAAGCCTGGCAAAACGCCGGCCTGCTCGGCACCGATGGCAAACCGCTGGCGCCAACCGGGCTGCCGGCCGAGACCCCCGCCGCCGTGCTGCTGCCGGCCGGCGCCACCGGCCCGGCGTTCCTGGTGTTCCGCAACTACGATGCGATCTACGCCTACAACGCCGCGGAAAGTTACGCGCTGTCGATCGCCCTGCTGGCCGACCGCCTGCGCGGCGACCCCGGCCTGGTCGCCGCCTGGCCCACCGACGACCCCGGCCTGGGCCGCCCGGAACGGCGCGAACTGCAGCAGTTGCTGCTCGCCCGCGGTCACCAGATCGGCGAAGCCGACGGCATGGTCGGCAGCGCTACCCGCCGCGCCATCCAGGTCGAACAGACCCGCCTGGGCCTGCAACCGGCCGACGGCCGCCCCGGCCAGCGCATCCTCACCGCACTGCGTGCCGCCCCGGCGCTCACCGGCGCCGCTGCAGTGCGCGCCACAGCATTCAAGCTGCCGGCCGCGTACCCCGCCTTCGCCCAATCCCCCATCGTCCACAAGGCATCCCCCATGTCCGACACCACCGGCCTGACCACAGGCGATTTCCACGGCTTTCCCTCGTTGCTGATCGACACCCCGTTCTCCACCGCCGCCATCAGCCTGTTCGGCGGCCAGCTGCTGTCGTTCGTGCCCAAGGGCGGGCAGGACGTGATGTGGCTGTCGCCCACCGCCCAGCAGCCGCCCACCCCGATCCGCGGCGGCGCGCCGGTGTGCTGGCCGTATTTCGGCCGCCAGGACCAGACCGGCGATGTGCCCGCCCATGGCTTCGTGCGCACGGTGGCGTGGCAACTCACCGAGAGCCACCGCGAGGACGACGGCACCGTGGTGCTCACGCTCACCCCGCCGCGCTTCGACGACCTGGCGCTGCGCCTGCGCATGACACTGCGCATCGGCCGCACCCTGGAGCAACGCCTGATCACCGAAAACACCAGCGCCGCCGCGGTGCGTTTCACCCAGGCGCTGCACAACTATTTCCGCGTGGGCGATGCGCTCAAGGTCAGCGTGCAGGGACTGGACGGGCTGGATTACCTCGATAAATACGAAAACTACGCCACCGCCCACCGTCAGCAAGGCGACTGGAGCCTGCGCGACCCGCGCGACCCCGGCCGCAGCGACCGCATCTACACCAACGCCGGCGGCCGCTACACCCTCACCGACCCGGTACTCGGCCGCCGCATCGTCATCGCCACCGAAGGCAGCCGCTCGCTGGTGGCCTGGAACCCGGGCGAAGAGGCCGCCAAAAAGATGGCCGACGTGGGCGAGGGCTGGCGCGACTACGTCTGCCTCGAAGCGGCCAACGCCGGCCCCGACGTCATCGAACTCGCCCCCGGCGCCAGCCACACCCTGACCCAGACCATCAGCGTCGAATAGCCAACCACCGGTCGCCCGGCGGCACGCTGTCTTCTCCGCCAGCGGGAGAAGACAGGTATCTGGAAGCATCCAGCGCCGGCCCCGACGTCATCGCGCCCCCTCACCACCAGCCCCACCCAGCCCCAGCCTCTCAGCCTCAGCCTCAGCCTCAGCCTCAGCCCCTCAGCCCCTCAGCCCGGACCCAGCCCCTCAGCGTCCAAGAACCACCACCGGCAGCCCGGCGGCACACCCCCTTCTCCCGCTAGCGGGAGAAGGTGTCCGAAGGGCGGATGAGGGGAGGGCACCCCAGCCAACCAACCATCAACGCCACTCGCCAGGCGGTGCCGGATCACGCAGCCCCCGCTACCCCCGGCACCGCGCTCCATCCGCAGCTACACTCCCCACCTCGCTACCCTGGGCCGCGCGATGTCTCTCCCCGCCGATTCCGCTGCCGCTCCGGGGCGCCGCCGCGCCGCATTGATCTTCATCTTCATCACCGTCCTGATCGACGTGCTGTCGTTCGGTGTGATCATCCCGGTGCTGCCGGATCTGGTGCGACATTTCACCGGCGGCGACTACGTGGTGGCCGCCGGCTGGATCGGCTGGTTCGGCTTCCTGTTCGCCGCCATCCAGTTCGTCTGCTCGCCGCTGCAAGGCGCAATGTCCGACCGCTTCGGCCGACGCCCGGTGATCCTTCTGTCATGCCTGGGCCTGGGCCTGGACTTCATCCTGATGGCGGTCGCCCACAGCCTGCCCATGCTGCTGCTGGCCCGGGTGATCTCCGGCATGTGCTCGGCCAGCTTTTCCACCGCCAACGCCTACATCGCCGACGTCACACCGGCCGACAAACGCGCCGGCGCCTTCGGCATGCTCGGCGCCGCGTTCGGCATTGGTTTTGTCGCCGGCCCCTTGATCGGCGGCTGGCTGGGCAGCATCGGGTTGCGCTGGCCGTTCTGGTTTGCCGCCGGGCTGGCCTTGTTGAATGTGCTGTACGGCTGCTTCGTGCTGCCCGAATCGCTGCCCGCCGAACGTCGCACTGCGCGCCTGGAGTGGTCGCACGCCAATCCGCTCGGCGCGCTCAAGCTGCTGCGCCGTTATCCGCAGGTGTTCGGCCTGGCCTCGGTGGTGTTCCTGGCCAACCTGGCGCATTACGTCTATCCCAGCATCTTCGTGCTGTTCGCCGGCTACCAATATCACTGGGGCCCGCGCGAAGTGAGCTGGGTGCTGGCCGGGGTTGGCGTGTGCAGCATCATCGTCAATGCGTTGCTGGTCGGCCGCCTGGTGCGCTGGCTCGGCGAACGCCGCGCCTTGCTGCTGGGGCTGGGCTGCGGGGTGATCGGCTTCGTCATCTACGGGCTGGCCGACAGCGGCGCGATGTTCCTGATCGGCGTACCGATCAGCGCGTTGTGGGCAGTTGCCGCACCCGCCGCGCAAGCCTTGATCACCCGCGAGGTCGGCGCCGATGCGCAGGGGCGTGTGCAGGGCGCCTTGACTGGCCTGGTCAGCCTGGCCGGCATTGCGGGCCCGCTGTTGTTCGCCAATGTGTTTGCCTGGTTCATCGGCGCTGGCGCACCGCTGCATCTGCCCGGCGCGCCCTGGTTGCTGGCCGGCCTGTTGCTCGCTGCAGGGTGGTGGATGGCATGGAAGCGTGCAGGGCGGGGCAGTGGAATTGCCGCTGCTGCGCAAGGGTGATGCCAACGGATTCATTTAGCGCTCGTGTCCGCTTTATCTGATTTGCGCGCGCGCTGCTAGGCTGGTGCACTCCGTGCCGCGGCACTGCCTCGATTGCTTATGTGTCCTGACACCCAGGCTGTTCCGTCATCGGCCGCACGCGTGCTGCGTCACGCCACCCAGGACACGCATCGCCGGGTCGAAGCGGTGCCGCTGATGCAGGCGCTGGGGCAGGGGCAGGTCGACCGCGCCGCGTACGTGCAGATCCTGCGTCGCCACCATGCCTTGCTGGCTGGTTTCGAAGAGCAGTTGAGCGGCTGGCTGGGCACGCTGGTCGGCAGTGGCTGGCACTATCGCCGTCGCGTGCCGGCCTTGCGCGCGGACTTGCGCACGCTGAACCAACCGCCGGATCCCCCGCTCGCGCTGCCTGACGTGCGCACCGACGCCGCGCGCTGGGGCATGTTGTACGTCATCGAGGGCGCCCAGCTGGGCGGCCGGGTGATTGCCCGCGGCCTGCGCAGGCACCAGCCCGCGCTGGCCAGTGCGCTGCAGTATTTCGAACTGGCCGACGAAGACCCGGCCGCCTGGCGCCGGTTTCAGGCCGTGCTCGATCAACGCCTGGATTCGCCGCAGACCCACGCGGCCGCCATCGATGGCGCGCATGCCATGTTTGCCCATTTCCATACCTGCCTCGCAGCGGAGCCGCGCCCGTGAATCAGCACACCGAACCCCTGGATATGGACGAGTGCGCGCGCGAGCCGATCCACATTCCCGGCATGATCCAGCCCTATGGCGTGCTGCTGGTGATCGAACCTGCCGACGGTCGGATCGTGCAGGCCAGTACCACCGCCGCCGAGTTGCTCGGCGTGCCGATGGACGCCTTGCTGGGCATGCCCTACACCCAGGTGCTGGAGCTGCCTGATACCTTGCCGGCTGCGGTGGACGACCAACCGCAGCATCTGTTGCATGCCGATGTGCGCTTCCCGCAGCGCAGCGCGCCGCCCGACCACCCCTGGGTAGCCGCCTGGCATCTGTATCCGGAGCAGTGGTTGATCGAAATCGAGCCGCGTGACGCGCGCCTGATGGACGTCACCCTGCGCGAGGCCTTGCCGCTGTTGCGCAGCATCGAGCGCGACCCGGGCATCGCCGAGGCGGCCGTGCGCGCAGCCAAGGGCCTGCGCAACATGATCGGCTTCGACCGGGTGATGATTTATCGCTTCGACGAAGAATGGAACGGCGATGTCATCGCCGAGGCCCGCCAGCCCGAGCTGGAGGCCTATCTCGGCCTGCATTACCCCGCCAGCGACATCCCCGCGCAGGCGCGCGCGCTGTACCTGCGCAACCGCGTGCGCCAGATCGCCGACGTCGGCTACCAGCCATCGCCGATCCAGCCCACCCTGCATCCACGCCTGGGCACACCGGTGGACCTGAGCGATGTCAGCCTGCGCAGCGTTTCGCCGGTGCACCTGGAATATCTGGCCAACATGGGCGTCAGCGCCACGCTGGTGTCCTCCATCGTGGTCAACGACGCACTGTGGGGGCTGATTTCCTGCCATCACTACAGCCCGCACTTCACCAGCCACACCATGCGCGATGCCACCGATGCGGTGACCCGCGCGCTGGCCGGTCGCATCGGCGCGCTGCAGGCCGTGGCGCGTGCCCGGCTGGAATCGGTGTTGCTGACCATCCGCGAAAAGCTGATCACCGACTTCAACGACGCCGAGCACCTGACCGTGGACATGCTCGCCGACATGGCGCCGGACCTGATGGACGTGGTGGATGCCGACGGCGTGGCGGTCTTCCACGGTGAAGACATCAGCCGTCACGGCAGTACCCCGGATGTGGCGGCGCTGCGGCGCATCCGCGACCATCTCGAATCCGAGCACCACGACGCCCTGCGCGAGGACGCCGTCGGCGCCCTGCATGTGGATGCCATCGGCGAGGTCTTTCCGGAGCTGGCCGACCTGGCTCCGCTGGCCGCCGGCTTCATCTTCGTGCCGCTGATGCCGCAATCGCGCAGCGCCCTGCTGTGGACCCGGCGCGAGCAGGTGCAGCAGGTCAAGTGGGCAGGCAACCCGCAGCTGGCCAAGCTGCAGGACATCCCCAACTCGCGCTTGTCGCCGCGCAAGAGCTTCGATCTCTGGCAGCAGACCGTGCGCGGCCGCGCGCGGCGTTGGTCGCCGCTGCATCTGGAGTCTGCGCGTAGCCTGCGCGTGTTGATCGAGCTGATGGAACGCAAGCGCTTCCAGCAGGATTTCACCTTGCTCGAAGCCTCGCTGTCGCGGCTGCGCGACGGCGTGGCCATCATCGAACGGGGCGCCAGCGCTGCCGCGCACCGGCTGATCTTCGTCAACCCGGCATTCGCCGAACTCAGCCAGGCCGAGGTGGCCGACCTGATCGGCCGCGACATGCTCGCCCTGGTCGCCGACGATGCCGCCCGCTCCAAGGTCGAGTTGCTCGAAGACGCCCTGCGCCTGGGACGCGCCGCCTACGTCACCTTGCCGCTACGCGCCCTGGACGGCTCGCCGGTGTATCGCCAGTTCCACCTCGAACCGCTGCCCAGCCCCAGCGGCGTGACGGCGCACTGGCTGCTGCAGCTGCGCGACCCCGAATAAGCGCCGCCACCTGGCGCGGCCACGCCGACGCTGCGGCCTGGTATCGCAGTGTCGCGCGGGCAGCGTGGGCACCTCGGGTCCGACGCGGTTCTCCGCACCGGCGGCGGCTGGCTCCATCCTTGTTGTCGCACAGCGCCTGGCAGCCGCGGAAGCGAGGCACCAAGAGCGCCTGACACTACGACACGCAGCGTGTGATATGCATGGCAGTCTCCGCGGGCGGCCGCAGCGCGTGACCGTACAAGGCGCGACATTGGCATCCGCACATCCAGCCAAGGCTCGCCGCCCCATCAAGGCGCAGATACAAACCGCGTCGGTTACCGCTAACGTCGCGGTCGCAGCACCAGCAAGGTGACCGTGCCGGCCACCAGTCCCCAGAACGCAGCACCGATCCCGCCCAGGGTCAGCCCGGAGGCGGTCACCAGAAACGTGATCAACGCCGCCTCGCGCTCGCTGTCTTCGCGCAGCGCCGCCGCCAGGCTGTTGCCGATCGTGCCCAACAGCGCGATCCCGGCGATGGCCATCACCAGCTCGCGCGGAAAGGCCGCAAGCGCGGCGGCCACGGTCGCCCCGAACAACCCGATCACCACATAGAACACGCCCGCACTCACCGCTGCGGTGTAACGACGGGCCGGGTCCTCATGCGCCTCGCGGCCCATGCAGATCGCGGCGGTGATCGCCGCAAGATTCAACGCATATCCACCAAACGGCGCCAGCACGGTGTTGACTACGCCGATCCAGCCGATCGTTGGCGAGATCGGCACTGTGTAGCCAGACGCCCGGATCACCGCCACCCCGGGCACATTCTGCGAGGCCATGGTGACCACCCACAGCGGGATCGCCAGCCCGAACAGCGCCGCCCAGGACAGCGACGGCACCACCAGTACCGGCCTTGCCAGTTCCAGCTGCACCGCTTCGAGGTGCAGCAACCCACCGCTGGCGGCAATGGCGACGCCGACCAGCAAGGTCGCAATCACGGCATAGCGCGCAAACCAGCGCCGTCCCACCAGATAGGTCGCCAGCATCGCCAGCGCCAGCACCCGCTGGCGCTGCATGGCCACGAATAGATCCAGGCCAAAGCGCAGCAGCACCCCGGCCAGCATGCCCGACGCCAACGCGATGGGAATGCGCTTGATCGCACGCTCGAACATCCCCGAGAACCCGGCCACCACTCCCAGGACCGCTGCCACCACGAAGGCACCGATCGCCTCGCGCAACGGCACACCCGCCGCGCTGCCGATCAGCATTGCCGCGCCGGGCGTGGACCACGCCGTTACCACCGGCACCCGATACCGCAGCGACAAGCCGATGCAGGTCACGCCCATGCCGATCCCGAGCGCCCACATCCACGATGCGATCTGCGCCTGGTCGGCCCCCAGATGCCGCGCCGCCTCGAACACGATCACCGCAGAGCTGGCAAACCCCACCAACACGGTGACAAATCCCGCGGCAATCGCAGGCAGCGACAGATCGCGGAACAGGCTGCGGGCTGGCGGCATGGCGGGGCTCCTGACTAAGGCGAGCATTCTCACTGAGAGCATCAACAAGCGGAATCAGCCTGCGTAATTCAATGCCGAAAGGATCAAGCCGGGGCAGTCGCCAGGCTGCCGAAAAGCGCCTCGATGTCATGCCTGTGTCAAAAAGTGCTTGCACTTCTGCGCAGGCTCGATAAGATGCGCGTCCTCGCTCACGACGGCGGCGCTTCTCCAAGCACCGCACCAACGAACGAGGCGAGTCGAAAACATCACAAGGTGTTGACGAAACGAAAAAGCCGGCTATGATGGGCGGCTCGCTACACGGAAAGACGCTACGGCGGATTGAAGTGCAGCGGCGGCAACTTCCTCTTCACGAGGGGTTGACGAGGATGAAAAGCCTGCTAATATGGCCGGCTCGCTTCGCAGAAAACCTTCGAGTCGAAACGAAGCAGCGTCAACCACCTCGAAATGAGGTGTTGACGGTAAGAAAAAGTCCGCTATAATGGGCGGCTCGCTTCGACGGAAACGACGAAGCTGACGGGAACGGCGCTGAGGCCACTTCCCAATGTTCTTTGACAGTGTGCGCAGGTAATTTGTGCGGACGCCTGCAGGAAGGATGATTGTCCATCTTGCAGACGTTTAATCAAAAAGCAACATATTAATTGCTTTGCAAGCGATAAGTTGTCAGTGGTTGAACTTCTGCAGCTAAAGTATTTGTCTTCGGACATGTAATTTTAAGTGAAGAGTTTGATCCTGGCTCAGAGTGAACGCTGGCGGCAGGCCTAACACATGCAAGTCGAACGGCAGCACAGTAAGAGCTTGCTCTTATGGGTGGCGAGTGGCGGACGGGTGAGGAATACATCGGAATCTACTCTTTCGTGGGGGATAACGTAGGGAAACTTACGCTAATACCGCATACGACCTACGGGTGAAAGCGGAGGACCTTCGGGCTTCGCGCGATTGAATGAGCCGATGTCGGATTAGCTAGTTGGCGGGGTAAAGGCCCACCAAGGCGACGATCCGTAGCTGGTCTGAGAGGATGATCAGCCACACTGGAACTGAGACACGGTCCAGACTCCTACGGGAGGCAGCAGTGGGGAATATTGGACAATGGGCGCAAGCCTGATCCAGCCATGCCGCGTGGGTGAAGAAGGCCTTCGGGTTGTAAAGCCCTTTTGTTGGGAAAGAAAAGCAGTCGGTTAATACCCGATTGTTCTGACGGTACCCAAAGAATAAGCACCGGCTAACTTCGTGCCAGCAGCCGCGGTAATACGAAGGGTGCAAGCGTTACTCGGAATTACTGGGCGTAAAGCGTGCGTAGGTGGTGGTTTAAGTCTGTTGTGAAAGCCCTGGGCTCAACCTGGGAATTGCAGTGGATACTGGGTCACTAGAGTGTGGTAGAGGGTAGCGGAATTCCCGGTGTAGCAGTGAAATGCGTAGAGATCGGGAGGAACATCCGTGGCGAAGGCGGCTACCTGGACCAACACTGACACTGAGGCACGAAAGCGTGGGGAGCAAACAGGATTAGATACCCTGGTAGTCCACGCCCTAAACGATGCGAACTGGATGTTGGGTGCAATTTGGCACGCAGTATCGAAGCTAACGCGTTAAGTTCGCCGCCTGGGGAGTACGGTCGCAAGACTGAAACTCAAAGGAATTGACGGGGGCCCGCACAAGCGGTGGAGTATGTGGTTTAATTCGATGCAACGCGAAGAACCTTACCTGGTCTTGACATCCACGGAACTTTCCAGAGATGGATTGGTGCCTTCGGGAACCGTGAGACAGGTGCTGCATGGCTGTCGTCAGCTCGTGTCGTGAGATGTTGGGTTAAGTCCCGCAACGAGCGCAACCCTTGTCCTTAGTTGCCAGCACGTAATGGTGGGAACTCTAAGGAGACCGCCGGTGACAAACCGGAGGAAGGTGGGGATGACGTCAAGTCATCATGGCCCTTACGACCAGGGCTACACACGTACTACAATGGTAGGGACAGAGGGCTGCAAACCCGCGAGGGTAAGCCAATCCCAGAAACCCTATCTCAGTCCGGATTGGAGTCTGCAACTCGACTCCATGAAGTCGGAATCGCTAGTAATCGCAGATCAGCATTGCTGCGGTGAATACGTTCCCGGGCCTTGTACACACCGCCCGTCACACCATGGGAGTTTGTTGCACCAGAAGCAGGTAGCTTAACCTTCGGGAGGGCGCTTGCCACGGTGTGGCCGATGACTGGGGTGAAGTCGTAACAAGGTAGCCGTATCGGAAGGTGCGGCTGGATCACCTCCTTTTGAGCATGACGTCATTCGTCCTGTCGGGCGTCCTCACAAATTACCTGCATTCAGAGATTCATACCGGCACAGGTCGGTATGCGAAGTCCCTTTTGGGGCCTTAGCTCAGCTGGGAGAGCACCTGCTTTGCAAGCAGGGGGTCGTCGGTTCGATCCCGACAGGCTCCACCATATTGAGTGAAAAGACTTCGGGTCTGTAGCTCAGGTGGTTAGAGCGCACCCCTGATAAGGGTGAGGTCGGTAGTTCGAGTCTACCCAGACCCACCACTCTGAATGTAGTGCACACTTAAGAATTTATATGGATCAGCGTTGAGGCTGATACATGTTCTTTTATAACTTGTGACGTAGCGAGCGTTTGAGATATCTATCTAAACGTGTCGTTGAGGCTAAGGCGGGGACTTCGAGTCCCTAAATAATTGAGTCGTATGTTCGCGTTGGTGGCTTTGTACCCCACACAACACGCACATGTAACTCCGAGGCAACTTGGGGTTATATGGTCAAGCGAATAAGCGCACACGGTGGATGCCTAGGCGGTCAGAGGCGATGAAGGACGTGGTAGCCTGCGAAAAGTGTCGGGGAGCTGGCAACAAGCTTTGATCCGGCAATATCCGAATGGGGAAACCCACTGCTTCGGCAGTATCCTGCAGTGAATTCATAGCTGCTGGAAGCGAACCCGGTGAACTGAAATATCTAAGTAACCGGAGGAAAAGAAATCAACCGAGATTCCCTGAGTAGTGACGAGCGAACGGGGAACAGCCCTTAAGCTGGAATGGCTTTAGAAAAACAATCTGGAAAGATTGGCCATAGAAGGTGATAGCCCTGTATTTAAAAGGGCCACTCCAGTGAAGACGAGTAGGGCGGGGCACGTGAAACCCTGTCTGAATATGGGGGGACCATCCTCCAAGGCTAAATACTCCTGACCGACCGATAGTGAACCAGTACCGTGAGGGAAAGGCGAAAAGAACCCCGGAGAGGGGAGTGAAATAGATCCTGAAACCGTGTGCGTACAAGCAGTAGGAGCTCGCAAGAGTGACTGCGTACCTTTTGTATAATGGGTCAGCGACTTACTGTTCGTGGCAAGCTTAACCGTATAGGGGAGGCGAAGGGAAACCGAGTCTGATAAGGGCGCATAGTCGCGGGCAGTAGACCCGAAACCGGGTGATCTAGTCATGGCCAGGGTGAAGGTGCCGTAACAGGTACTGGAGGCCCGAACCCACGTCTGTTGCAAAAGACGGGGATGAGCTGTGATTAGGAGTGAAAAGCTAATCGAACCCGGAGATAGCTGGTTCTCCTCGAAAGCTATTTAGGTAGCGCCTCATATGTATCCTCTCGGGGGTAGAGCACTGTTATGGCTAGGGGGTCATCGCGACTTACCAAACCATTGCAAACTCCGAATACCGAGACGGACTGTATGGGAGACACACGGCGGGTGCTAACGTCCGTCGTGAAAAGGGAAACAACCCAGACCCACAGCTAAGGTCCCAAATTCACTGCTAAGTGGAAAACGATGTGGAAAGGCATAGACAGCCAGGAGGTTGGCTTAGAAGCAGCCACCCTTTAAAGAAAGCGTAATAGCTCACTGGTCGAGTCGGTCTGCGCGGAAGATTTAACGGGGCTAAGCAGTGAACCGAAGCTTGGGGTGCATAAAACTTGTTTTATGCGCGGTAGAGGAGCGTTCCGTAAGCCTGCGAAGGTGGATTGAGAAGTCTGCTGGAGGTATCGGAAGTGCGAATGCTGACATGAGTAACGATAATGCGGGTGAAAAGCCCGCACGCCGAAAGCCCAAGGTTTCCTTGCGCAACGTTAATCGACGCAGGGTTAGTCGGTCCCTAAGGCGAGGGCGAAAGCCGTAGTCGATGGGAAGCAGGTTAATATTCCTGCACCTCGCGTGAGTGCGATGGAGGGACGGAGAAGGTTAGGTGTACCGGGCGTTGGTTGTCCCGGGGAAAGGCGGTAGGTTTGAATCTTTGGCAAATCCGGGATTCTTTAAGACCGAGCACCGAGACGAGCCTTTATGGCGAAGTCACTGATACCACGCTTCCAGGAAAAGCTCCTAAGCTTCAGCTCACGAAGACCGTACCGTAAACCGACACAGGTGGGTAGGATGAGAATTCTCAGGCGCTTGAGAGAACTCGGGTGAAGGAACTAGGCAACATGGCACCGTAACTTCGGGAGAAGGTGCACCCTTTTTGGTGGCTCATGCGAGCTATAGCTGAAGAGGGTCGCAGAAACCAGGCCGCTGCGACTGTTTATCAAAAACACAGCACTCTGCAAACACGAAAGTGGACGTATAGGGTGTGACGCCTGCCCGGTGCTGGAAGGTTAATTGATGGGGTCAGCCGCAAGGCGAAGCTCTTGATCGAAGCCCCAGTAAACGGCGGCCGTAACTATAACGGTCCTAAGGTAGCGAAATTCCTTGTCGGGTAAGTTCCGACCTGCACGAATGGCGTAACGACAGCGGCGCTGTCTCCACCCGAGACTCAGTGAAATTGAAATCGCTGTGAAGATGCAGCGTTCCCGTGGCAAGACGGAAAGACCCCGTGAACCTTTACTATAGCTTTACACTGAACGTTGAGTTCGTCTGTGTAGGATAGGTGGGAGGCTATGAAACTGTGGCGCTAGCTGCAGTGGAGCCATCCTTGAAATACCACCCTGTCGTGCTTGACGTTCTAACCTAGGTCCGTTATCCGGATCAGGGACCGTGTATGGTGGGTAGTTTGACTGGGGCGGTCTCCTCCTAAAGAGTAACGGAGGAGCACGAAGGTACGCTCAGCGCGGTCGGACATCGCGCACTGTGTGCAAAGGCATAAGCGTGCTTGACTGCAAGATCGACGGATCAAGCAGGTACGAAAGTAGGTCTTAGTGATCCGGTGGTTCTGTATGGAAGGGCCATCGCTCAACGGATAAAAGGTACTCCGGGGATAACAGGCTGATACCGCCCAAGAGTTCATATCGACGGCGGTGTTTGGCACCTCGATGTCGGCTCATCACATCCTGGGGCTGTAGTCGGTCCCAAGGGTATGGCTGTTCGCCATTTAAAGTGGTACGCGAGCTGGGTTCAGAACGTCGTGAGACAGTTCGGTCCCTATCTGCCATGGGCGTTGGAAGTTTGAGAGGGGCTGCTCCTAGTACGAGAGGACCGGAGTGGACGAACCTCTGGTGTTCCGGTTGTCACGCCAGTGGCATTGCCGGGTAGCTATGTTCGGAAGCGATAACCGCTGAAAGCATCTAAGCGGGAAGCGCGCCTCAAGATGAGACTTCCCGGGGCACAAGCCCCCTAAAGGAACCATGTAGACTACGTGGTTGATAGGTCAGGTGTGTAAGTACAGCAATGTATTGAGCTAACTGATACTAATGATCCGTGCGGCTTGACCATATAACCTCAAGTTGCCTTGGTCCCAACGAACGTTGGTAGATCATCAAATGCAAGCTACGTCACAAGTTAACTATGCGAGACTGGGCGCCTTAATCCGTTTCTTGGATGGCGACGCTCCAACCGTCTCCCTGGTGAAATTAGCGCTGTGGAACCACCCGATCCCATCCCGAACTCGGAAGTGAAACGCAGCTGCGCCGATGGTAGTGTGGCTCAAGCCATGCGAGAGTAGGTCATCGCCAGGGGCTTTACCCGAAACCCTCAGTCCAACTGGACTGAGGGTTTCTTTTTTGCCCGAATGTTGGTCACAGCCTGAGTTTGTAGCGCACTGCGGCGGCTGCGGTATGTGAGCCATCAAGTCGACGCCGCCCGCAGCGTCCAACGGACGCCTGATTGCCTGCGCATCGCCTCCTCCGCGCATACCGCGGCATGCCGCCTCTTCGGCCAGGCCGCCTCTCAGACAGCGGCAATTGCAGCACGCTGATACGCATCTACGATGCTTCGTCCGCGGGGCTACTTCCGCTAAGAACCAGCGACAGCCGCCTCCGCGGGCACCAAAGGGGCTGATGTTGAAAGGCGTCGCTAAGCGACGTCAGGCATCGCGCCCGGATCAACGCAGCGCTTGTTTGCACTTGATTGCTTTTCGGCAGTCAGGCCTCCATATCGGTGTCTGCCGGTGCCTGACCGATTGATCTGGAAACCTCGATGCCTGAGCTGCCCGAAGTCGAAACGACCATGCGTGGGCTTGCGCCACACCTGGTTGGGCAACGCATCCATGGCGTGATCCTGCGTCGTCCGGATTTGCGGTGGCCGATTGCCGAGCAGATCGAGCGCCTGTTGCCTGGAGCCACCATCACGCAGGTACGGCGACGTGCGAAATATCTGCTGGTGGATACCGATGCAGGTGGCAGCGCGTTGCTGCATCTTGGCATGTCGGGGAGCCTGCGTGTGTTGCCGGGCGATACCCTGCCGCGCGCGCACGATCATGTGGATATCAGCCTGCAGAATGGGCGCGTCCTGCGTTTCAACGACCCGCGTCGGTTTGGTTGTCTATTGTGGCAAACCGATGCACAAACGCATGAATTGCTTGCCGCACTCGGTCCCGAGCCATTATCGGAGGCATTTACTGCCGATTATCTTTATGCGCTCTCGCGAGGTCGCCGCGCGGCGGTCAAGACATTCCTGATGGATCAGGCGGTGGTGGTTGGCGTCGGCAATATTTATGCGGCCGAGAGCCTGCATCGTGCAGGCATCAGTCCATTGCGTGAAGCCGGAAAGGTCTCGCTTGACCGGTATCGCGGCCTGGTTGCCGCCGTAAAGGACATTCTCGACTACGCGATCAGGCGCGGCGGGACCACGCTACGGGACTTTATCAGCCCCGATGGTGCACCCGGCTATTTCGAGCAGGAATTGACGGTGTACGGGCGCGAAGGCGAGCCCTGCAAGCAGTGCGGGCGTGCGTTGAAACATGCCACCATCGGGCAACGCGCCACTGTGTGGTGTGGGAGCTGTCAGCGATAAGCAAGGCGCGGGTATTGCGGGCGACTAAAGCAAGCCCGTCACCGCGAATCGTGCAAGAAAGCCTGGAGTTTTTCAGCGCGCCGGTATCCAACCCGCGCACCTTGTCGCGAAAGTGCGCTTCCAGCCCGTCCAGGCTTTCCACTGCGACAGCGCCATGTCATGAGGACTCGACGGCTGAGCAGGGAGCATAGCGTCACCGCTCTATAGCGGGTAACACCGTGCCGCTAGTTTCCAGCGTGACACCGCGCCACAATCCCTGCGTCCTGCATCTGGAAGTGCTGCATGCCCATCTCACCGTCTCTGCGCCTATCGCAGGTTGTTGTCACTGCGTTGGCGGTGCTTTGCGTCAGTGGCGCACATGCCGATGAGCCCGCAAAAGAACAGGCAGCTGCCGCGCAGCGCATCCAGCTGAGCAACGATGTGGTGCAGCTGAGTGCAACGCCGTCCTTTGGCGGACGCATCCTGTCGTTTCAGCTGCGCGGGCAGCCCAGTGTGTTGAAGATCGGTCGCGCCGTGGACCGCTCACCCGTGGCTGAAGTGTCGGCGCGGTCGGGGGATGTTCCGTATCTGGGCCACGACGTATGGGTGGGGCCGCAGAGCCAGTGGTGGCTGCACCAGCAGGTCAACCCCGAGCGCAAGGCCGCGGCAGCGGTATGGCCGCCTGATCCGTATCTGTCATTGGCCACCACGCGTGTGGCCGCGCGTGATGCGGGCCAGCTGACGTTGGAAGGCGTGCCCAGTCCGGTGACGGGGGTGCAGCTGACCAAGCGCATCGCGCTGTCCAGCACACGGGCGGACACGGTCGAGGTGCATGCTGCTGCACGCAATATCCGCAAGCACGCGGTTGCCTGGGATCTATGGTTCAACACGCGCGTTGCAGCAAACACCCGTGTGTTCGTGCCGGTGGCAGCGACTGCCGATATCCGCGTGCAGCCGCCGACTGAGGCCGGTACCGTACCGCCGGCCTACCAGCACCGTGCCGGCCTTCTTGCTCTGCGCGCGGACGCGCGCAAGGACGGGCTGATCCAGCGCGGCAAGCTGTTGCTGCAGCCATCGGCAGGCTGGATGGCGGGTTTTGCCGGTGCGCAGGTGCTGGTCATTCGCTTTGCGCATGAGCCACTGGCTGCCATCCATCCCGAGCAGGGGCAGGTGGAGTTGTACATGGATGCGCCAGCCCGGCGTGCGGCAGATGGCCTGCTGGAAATGGAAGTGCATGCGCCTTACCGCCAGCTGGCGCCGGGCGCGCAAATGCAGGCCATGGAGCAGTGGACCTTGCTGCAATACACCGGGCCGGACGAGGAGCAGGCACAGCGGCAGTTCCTGTGCAGCAAGGCGAAGGAGCTGGCGCTGGAGCACGCCTGCGTAGCGGAAGCCGCAGCGCGTTGAGTCCGGTATGCGCGTCCACCTCAGGCTGTGGCTATGATGTCGCCCATTCCCTGACCAGATCGATGCGCATGCAACGACGCCATTTCCTGAAGAATGCTGCTGCCGCCCTGGCTGCGCTCGGTTTACCGGCAGTGCCGCAGTGGGCATTGGCTGCCAAGGCCGTGGGGTTGCGTCGGTTGGGTCAGCCGCAGCCGTTCGACTATGCCTGGCTCAAGGGGCAGGCACGTGCGCTGGCCGCCGCGCCGTACAAGAGTCACAAGCAGATCCTGCCAGGCCCGCTGGAAGCATTGAACTGGGATCAGTACCAGTCGATCCGCTACCGTCAGGACCATGCGCTATGGGCCGATGGCAACGGCAAGTTCCAGGCGAAGTTCTTCCACCTGGGGTTGTACTTCCACACCCCGGTGCACATCTACGACATCGTCGATGGCAAGGCGCAGCAGTTGGCCTATGACCCGGCTGCGTTCGATTACGGCAGCAGCGGGCTGGGCGGCAAGCAATTGCCCAAGGATCTGGGCTTTGCCGGCTTCCGGCTCAATACCCGCAAGGACACCGACCGCGATTTTTCGGCGTTTCTGGGGGCGAGCTATTTCCGCGCGGTGGGCAAGGAAGGCCAGTACGGGCAGTCGGCGCGTGGGTTGGCCATCGACACCGGCACCGGTGGCCCGGAGGAGTTTCCGGACTTCATTGCCTACTACCTTGAGCAGCCCGCCGACGATTCGAACACGGTGGTGGTCTACGGCCTGCTGGACTCGCCCAGCGTCGCCGGTGCCTACCGCTTTGCCATCACCAATGGCGAGGTGCTGGTGATGGACATCGACAGTGCGCTGTACCCGCGCAAGGCGATCGAGAGGCTGGGGATCGGCCCGTGCACCAGCATGTACCAGGTTGGCGAAAACGATAACCGCATGGACTGGGACTGGCGCCCGGAAATCCACGATACCGATGGCCTGGCGATGTGGACCGGGGGCGGCGAATGGATCTGGCGCCCGTTGTGCAACCCGCCGCAGCTGCGCTTCAACATGTTTGTCGACGAGAACCCGCGCGGGTTCGGGCTGCTGCAGCGCGACCGCAATTTCGACCATTACCAGGACGACGGGGTGTTCTACGAGAAGCGCCCGTGTCTGTGGGTGGAGCCCAAGAGCGGTTGGGGCAAGGGCTCGGTGCAACTGGTCGAGATCCCGACCGTGGATGAGACCTTCGACAATATCGTGGCGTTCTGGAACCCGCAGGCCAAGCCACAGCCGGGGCAGGAACTGTTGATGGGCTACCGCCTGTATTGGGGTGCGCAGCCGCCAGCCAGTTCGCCGTTGGCGCACTGCGTGGCGACGCGCACCGGTCTGGGCGGCGTTGTCGGGCAGAAGCGCGGTCATTTCTCGTGGCGGTTTGCGGTGGACTTCGCCGGTGGCGAGTTGCCTGGCCTGGTCAAGGACGCCAAGACCAAGGTCGAGGCGGTGATCCAGGTGTCGCGCGGCACCACCGAGATCGTGTCGGCGCGGCCGCTGCATGAGCTCAAGGGCTATCGGGCGATGTTCGATCTGGTGCCGCCGGACGAAGGTACCCAGCAGATCGATATCCGCCTGTATCTGCGCGCCAACGGCAAGCCGCTCACCGAAACCTGGCTTTACCAATGGACGCCGCCGCCGGCGAGCGAGCGCAAACTCTACTGAGCGTGTGCAACGCGTCGTGCATGCCGGCGCTGCCAGGGCCGGCATGCACGGCCTGCCTGGCTGACGGAGTGCCGCTGCCGGCATGTCGTCGCTGATCCTCGGGCTGCGCAGGCCCGCACCTTTACGGGTGCGGTCAGCCGCGCCGTGACCATGACAGCTCGCCCGAACAGGTATGCACTGCACCGGTTGCCGGCGCAGCCATCGGCGACGCACCTGCGCCTACATACGTGGCATGCATCGCGTGCATGCGGCACCGGTCATGCGCCTACCACTGCTGGGCGCGGCTGGCGATTGGCAGATGAGCGAGGTGGGTTGCTCGGCACGCGGGTTGGATCACGCTGCGAGCAAGCGCTGTCGGCCGGCAAGCTCAGGCCGACGTCGTGCCCTTGACCAGCTGCATGCGTGCGCGTGGGCGGGCGCAGGACAGCTCCACGCGGAAGCAGGTGCCGTTCTTGCCACTGGTGATGCGCAGCTCGCCCTGATGCGCCTGCGCAATCTGCGCGGCCATATGCAGGCCCAGGTCCACTTCCGGCGCTGGCCGGCCGGCGCTGTGCACATGGGTGGAGGCATGCAGGACATCCAACCGGCGCGGGTCGATGCCATCCAGATTGCAGACCTCGATGCGGAGGCGGCCCTGCTCGGTGACGGCGACCGCCTTGATCAGCGACCTCTGCTGACCTTGCACCACCGCGTTGATCATCATGCTGCCGAACATCTGCGCCAGGCGCACCGCATCGCCATGCACCGGCTCGTCGATCGCCACATGCGTGGACAGCACCTGATTGGGATACGCGGCGCGGGTTTCGTCCACGACCTGCGACAGTGCGTCGAGCAGGTCGCTGCCGTTGCCGTAGTCCAGCTGCAGCCAGTCGCGTTCGATGCCGCGGGCAAAATCACAGGCGAAATCGATCAGTTCTTCCATGCGCTGCAGGCTGCGCTGCATCGAGCGGATGGCCCCGCCCTGGCGCTGGCTGAGCTGGTCGATGGACAGCATGTCCACCACCGCGTGCATGGATTGCAGCGGGTTGCGCAGGTCGTGGCCGAGAATGCCGATGAACTCTTCGCGCAATCGTGCCGAGGCGCCGGCGCGGCCCAGTTCGCTGCGTGCGCGGCGCGATTCCTGTGCGCTTTCTTCGGCGCGCTGTTCGGCCTGGATCTGCGCGGCCAGCAGTTGCGCGAGCAATTCGACCTTCTCCACCAGTTGCTGGTCCATCGCGCGTGGCAGCGGATCCAGTGCACACAAGGTGCCGAACACGCTGCCATCGTCGAAGCGGATCGGCACCGAGACATAGCTTTCAAAGCCATACAGGCGCGGCGACGGGTGGTCGCGGTAGACCGGGTCGTCCGAGGCATGCCCGAACCACACGGCATTGCCCTTGACCCGCACGCTGTCGCAGAAGGTGGTCGCCAGCGGTAGCTCGTCGCCGGGCAGCAGGCCGAAGGACAGGTCGTCGCGCACCTGGCAGGTGATCCAGCGCGCTTCGGTCACCCGCGCCACGGCAGCAAACCCCATGCCGGTCAGCCGCGTCAGGATGCTCAGGACATCGGGAACCGACGATAGCCGGCCCACCCGCGCGATATCGGCGCGTAACTCGGCAGGAAGCGAATCCATGGGTGCCTCCCGACAGTGGATGGAGCGCAGTCTACAGGACTGCGGATGGGCCTGGTTGTACGCAACGGTGCGGCGTCACGCGCCCAACAATACGCCTGTCGGCGGGCGTGGACGATGCCGCAACGGGCCCATGCCCGAACAGGTCTAGCCGTGCAGAGGGAACGTATAGGTCGACCAGGACGGACGGTGTTGACCGGGCACGCATCCACCGGTGGAACCTTGGCGAGCAACCTGCGTGCCGCCAGCGGCGGCGCTGAATCAGAGGGCCGTTTGGGCTGGGCTGTCGCACCACGTCACAGCTCGCAAGCGGCTGTGCCGCGCTGGTTGCGTGGGCGGCACAGTGAGGGCGTTGCATGCGCTGGAATCGATCGCTGTTGCCACTCCGGCGTCGATCCTGCGAAGGAGGGCCGAAGCGTCGAGGTCAGCCCTCGCCTACGTCTACGCAGACGGCAGCGGCAGGGCGATCTGCAGCGGGTCGATGCGGCCTTCGCCGCGCATGATCTTCTTGAACTCGGCGCGGCTGACCGACACATAGCGCTCGTTGCCGCCGATCTCCACCTGCGGGCCATCCTGCACGGCATGCCCTTGCGCATCCACGCGCACGGTCATGGTGGCCTTGCTGCCGCTATGGCAGATGGTCTTGATCTCTTCCAGTTCGTCGGCCCAGGCCAGCAGGAACTGGCTGCCTTCGAACAGCTCGCCGCGAAAGTCGGTGCGCAGGCCGTAGCACAGCACCGGGATGCGCAGGCGGTCGACCACTTCGCTCAGCTGCCAGACCTGTGCCCGGCTGAGAAACTGCGCCTCATCGACCAGCACGCAATGCAGCGCGCCCTGGCTGGCGATATCGCGTTCCACCAGTTGCTGCAGTTCGGTATCGCGATCGAACGGGTGCCCGTCCGCGCGCAGGCCGATCCGCGAGGCGACCACGCCGCTGCCGGCGCGGTGGTCGAGCTTGGGAGTGAGGATCAGCGTGCGCATGCCGCGCTCGCGGTAGTTGTGCGCCGACTGCAGCAAGGTGGTGGTCTTGCCGGCATTCATCGCCGAATAGTAGAAGTAGAGCTTGGCCATCGGTCGATTTTACCGGGCCGGGCGGCTGATTGCGGGGTGCGTGCTGCCAGATGGCCATGCCGGGGCTGAGCGCTGCCCAGCTTCAACGCCGTGCTGCGCGGCCTGCATCGCTGGCCCAGCGCGAACACGCGCCTGCCTGACCAGATGAACCCGTCGCGCCGGCCAGCGGCAGGCCGCCCCGGTACAATGGCGCGCTCTGTCGGAAGCTCCTATGCACGGTCTCAATCCCCCGCAAAGCGCTGCAGTGCTGCACTGCGAAGGTCCCTTGTTGGTGCTGGCCGGTGCCGGCAGCGGCAAGACGCGCGTGATCGTGGAGAAGATCGCCCACCTGATCGCCACCGGCCGCTATCCGGCCAAGCGTATCGCGGCGATCACCTTCACCAACAAGTCGGCCAAGGAAATGCGCGAGCGTGTGGCCAAGCGCATCCGCGGCGATGGCGCCGATGGGCTGACCATCTGTACCTTCCATGCGCTGGGGCTGAAGTTCCTGCAGATCGAGCATGCGGCGGCCGGGTTGAAGCGCGGCTTTTCGATCTTCGATTCGGACGATGCCGCCGCCCAGATCAAGGACCTGATGCATGGCGCCAAGCCCGATGCGATCGAAGATGCCAAGAACCTGATCTCGCGCGCCAAGAATGCCGGGCTGTCGCCGGAACAGGCGATGGCAGCGGCGCGCAGCAACCGCGAGAAAGAAGCGGCCAGCTTGTATGAGCGCTACCAGGCGCGGTTGACCACCTTCAATGCGGTGGATTTCGATGACCTGATCCGCCTGCCGGTGCAGATCCTGGAAGCCAACGAAGAGATCGTGCTGGGCTGGCGCGAGCGCATCGGCTACCTGCTGGTGGACGAGTGCCAGGACACCAACGATGCACAGTACCGGCTGCTCAAGATGCTGGCCGGGCCGCGCGGCAACTTCACCTGCGTAGGCGACGACGACCAGAGCATCTACGCCTGGCGCGGCGCCAACCCGGAAAACCTGCAGCAGATGGCCCGCGACTATCCGGCGCTGGAAATCATCAAGCTGGAGCAGAACTACCGTTGCTCCAACCGCGTGCTGCGCGCGGCCAATGCGTTGATCGCGCATAACCCGCACGAGCACTTGAAGACATTGTGGAGCGACCAGGCCGACGGCGAGCGCATCCGCGTGTGGGAGTGCCGCGACAGCGAGCACGAAGCGGAAAAGGTCGCGGCCGAGATTTCGTTCCTGGGCACGGCCAAGCAGGTGCCGTGGAGCGATTTCTGCATACTGTTCCGTGGCAATTTCCAATCGCGGCCGCTGGAAAAAGCCTTGCAGCTGCTGCGCGTGCCGTACCACCTGACGGGTGGGACCGCATTTCTGGAGCGACAGGAGGTCAAGGACCTGCTGTCTTGGCTGCGCCTGATCGTCAACCCCGACGATGACGCGGCGTTTTTGCGTGCGGTGCAATCGCCCAAGCGCGAGGTCGGTGCCACCTCGCTGGCGCGCCTGGCGGAACTGGCCAGCGGCAAGTCGGTGCCGATGTCGCGCGCGGCCGAGTCGATGGGCGCGTTGCAGCATCTGCCGCCGCGTGCGGCCAACGGCCTGAGTGCGTTTACCGACATCCTGCGTGAGATGCGCGAGCATTCGACCAGGCTGCCAGCGGGGGAACTGGTACGCATGCTGGCCGACAAGTCTGGCCTGCTCAACGATCTGCGCAACCAGTCCAAGGACGAGACCGGCTTCCAGCGGCGCAAGCGCAATCTGGACGAGCTGGCCGAGTGGTTCGAAGGTGGTCCGCGCGGTGCGAGTGCCAGCGATCTGGCCGCGCAGCTGGCGCTGCTGTCGCGCAACGACAAGGACGATGGCGGCAACCAGGTACGCATGATGACCATGCATGCGTCCAAGGGGCTGGAGTTCCGCTACGTGTTCATCGTTGGCTGCGAGGACGGTGTGCTGCCGCACGAAGTGAGCCTGGAAGAAGGCAATCTGCAGGAAGAACGCCGCTTGCTGTATGTGGGTATCACCCGCGCCAAGGAACAGTTGTGGATGAGCCACAGCAAATTGACGCGCAAGTTCGGCGAGCATGTGCGGCTCAAGCCGAGCCGCTTCTTCGACGAGATTCCGGCCGAGGAATTGCAGCGCGACGGTGCCGACCCGGTGGCCGATGCCGAGCGCAAGAAGGAGCGCGCCAGCGCGGGGTTGGCCGCGATCCAGGCCTTGTTCGACTGACGCATGGTGCGCGGTTGCACCGCAACCCGCAGCACGCAGTGCATCGCTTGCCAGTGACGCGGCCGCACGGCAGTCTGGTTTCCCCCGATGCCGGAGTGCGCCGTGACCGTCGTGATCGAAACCCCGCGTCTGCGCTTGCGTCTGCTCGATCCCGAGCGCGACGCCGATGCGATGTTGGCGCTGGTCAACGACCCCGGATTTATCGCCGGCATCAACGACCGTGGTATCCGCACCCGCGAGCAGGCGCGAGCGCATCTGTGCGAATGGGCGCAGGCGCACCACGCGCGGTATGGGTTCGCGCACTGGGCAGTGGAAACGCGTGAGGATGCCGCGTTTATCGGTACGTTGGGGCTGTTGTGCCGCGATCCTTTGCCGGTGCCGCATCTCGGTTTTGCGCTGTTGCCCGCGCACCGCGGCAAGGGCTATGTGACCGAGGCCGGGCGGGCGGTGCTCGAGCATGCGCGCGACGTGTTGGGACTGATGGAGCTGTGCGCAATCGTGTCGCCGGACAACGCCGCGTCGATCCGCGCGCTGGAGGCATTGGGCTTGCAACGCGAGGGCCTGCGGGTATTGAGTCCCGACACCCCTGCAGTGCTGTATTACGCAATCGATCTTGCGCCTGCCGGTAGGTCCGGCTAAGCGCCCAGGCGATATCGGCTCATTCGCTCATGCAAGCGTGATGGCGCCTGATAGACGACTTCATGCGGTCTAATGCATGAGCAGCCGATCTCGGTTCGGCTGCGGGGCCCTTGCCCGCCCACCCTCGCAGGACACGCTGCAAGTCCGCCCTTGTAGCCGTTCTTGGCCTCAACCCCAAGGCGAGAGGCGGCAGCGCTGCAGACCGGCCACAGCGCTGATGTCGCAGCTGTCGGCTGCCGACCGTCGGATCAGGCGCTGGCCGCGTCCAGCCGCGCCTGCACTGCGGCCAGCGCCTCCTGCAGCTCGGCGACCGTGGTTTCCAGGGTCTGCACGCGCGCGTCCAGTTCGCTGGTGTCGCTGCCGCTGCGTGTGCTCGGTGCGGCACGCGCAGCGGCGGCCTGCAAGGCGTCGATATCCAGCTCGCCGCTGAGCAGATGCGCGTAGCGGTCTTCGCGCTGGCCGCTGGCGCGTGGCAGTTGTGCCGCCAGGCCGCGCTGGATCAAGCGGTCCAGGTGATGGCGCACGTCGTCGGCATCGTTGAAACGCGCCAGCCGCTCGCTGCGCGCAAACAGCTCGCCAAGCGTCTGTGGGCCGCGCAACAGCAGCAGGCCGATCAGGGCCACCTGTTGGCGGGTGAGGTCCAGCACATTGCCCAGGCGGTGTTCGTAGCGCTCGGCGCGCGAAGAGAACTGCTGGCGCACCAGACCCAGGGTTTCCAGCTGGCGCAGCGCGTGGTGCACCACCCCGGTCTGCAGGTTCAATACCGGCTCGCGCGCGGTCTTCTGGTTGGCGGCGACCTGGGCGGCGTTGACGGTGAGCGGATACGCATCCGGGGTGGTCGCTTCCTTTTCGATCAGACAGCCGAGCACGCGGGCCTGGGCGGTGTCGAGAACGGGCGGGGACGAGAGTTCGGTCATCGGTGACTCCGGGGCAATCAGCGCACAAGGATATGCCGATCTGCTGCCAGCGTTCTTTCGATGCAGCGAACACGCGCGGCGGCGGCAGCTAACTCCGGATGGCGCCGGTCTGCGTCGTGCGGCGAAACACGCCTGCGCCTGCAGGAACAGGCGCACGCCCGCATCCGCATGCGCATCGTGCCGAAACCCCGTCCGGCCAGGCTGCCTTACAAGCCGCGTCGCACGGGTGGCGCGCACGGCTCGCCTCCTGGCAGCGGCAACCGCGAGCGGACTGGCGCGAACCCGCTAAAATTGCGCTCTTCATTGCCGTTCCTGTTCTGGTGGATGCCATGCGCCCCTCGCTTTACGCACCGTTGTCCCTGCTCGCCTGCACCGCGCTGGCCCTGAGCGCCTGCAAGCCCGGCGACACGCAACCGGCCCAGCCTGCGCAGGCTGCCGCTGCAACCGCCCATGCCGATGCCAGCGCCGCGGTCACCAAGGCCGCAACGTCGGCGACCACCGCGCCGGCCGGCGACGACAACCTCAACGCGGTGCTGTGGATGCAGCGCTCGGAGGAATACCGCGCCGTGGCCGAGCAGACCTATCGCGCCGCCGCCGACAAGCTCGACACCGCGCTCAAACAGCCCAACTGGGATGCGCTGGTCCCGGAAGAGCGCGCCAACGCTGCCACCGGCCTGAAGCCGGCGGTGGTGCTGGATGTGGACGAGACCGTGCTGGATAACTCGCCCTACCAGGCACGCCTGCTGCGCGACGGCAAGGAATACGACGAGCTCAGTTGGGACCAGTGGGTGGCCGAGAAGAAGGCCACCGCGATCCCGGGGGTGGTGGATTTCGCCAAGGCCGCCAACGCCCGCGGCGTCACCCTGATCTACATTTCCAACCGCGCCGTGCACCTGAAGGACGCCACGCTGGCCAATTTGCGCAGCGTGGGGTTGCCGGTGGCCGACGACAGCGTGTTCCTGGGCCTGGGCACGGTGGTGCCCGGGTGCGAGCAGAACGGCAGCGAGAAGAATTGCCGCCGCCAGCTGGCCGGGCAGACGTACCGCGTGCTGATGCAGTTCGGTGACCAGCTGGGCGACTTCGTGCAGGTCAGCGCCAACACCGGGCAGGCGCGTGGCGCGCTGCTGCAGCAGTACCACGACTGGTTCGGCGAGCGCTGGTGGATGCTGCCCAACCCCAGCTACGGCGGCTGGGAGCCGGCGCAGTTCAACAACGATTATGCGCAACCCTGGAAAGCACGCCACGACGCCAAGCGCGCCGCATTGGAGATCGCCCGATGAACCGTCCCCCGTTAGCCCTGGCCGCGCACGAGCGGCTGATCTTTGCGCTGGACGTCCCCGGCCATGACGAGGCGATCGCCTGGGTGGACCGCCTGGGCGAGTCGGTGTCTTTCTACAAGATCGGCATGGAGCTGCTGGCGTCGGGCGAGTACTTCCATGTGCTCGATGCGCTGGCCAAGCGCAACAAGCGGGTGTTCGTGGACCTGAAGTTCTTCGACATCCCCGCCACCGTGGCCGGCACCATCCGCCGCCTGTCGCAGTGGCCGGTGAGCTATTGCACCGTGCACGGCTGGCATGCCGGCATGCTGCAAGCCGCCGCCGAAGCCAACCAGGGCGACATGCGCCTGCTGGCGGTGACCGTGCTGACCTCGATGGGCCGCCCGGACCTGGCGGCGATGGGCATCGACCGCGAACCGGTGGAGGTGGTGGTGGAGCGCGCGCTGGCCGCCCAGGCTGCCGGTATCGATGGCGTCATTGCCTCCGGCCAGGAAGCCGGCCCGATCCGGCGTGCCACCGGCCCGGCATTCTCGATCGTCTGCCCCGGCATCCGCCCCGGCGGCCCGGTTGGCGATGACCAGCAACGTACCGTGGGCGTGGCCGAGGCCTTCACCGACGGCGCCGACGCGATCGTCGTCGGTCGGCCGATCCGCCTGGCGGTCGATCCGGCCGCCGCGGCGGCTGCGATGCAGGCCGAGATCCGTGCGGCGGTGGTGCAGCACAAGGACTGATCGCCCAGCTGTTGCTGGCGTCTAGCCAATAGAATCAAAGAGTTAAGCCATGAAAATTAAAGCATTGCTTTAATGTGAAAGTCTCGTTAACATGCCGGCGTCCGATGTCAGTCGGAAGCTGTGCCACTCATTGTCCACCGGGCTTGTCCCGGTTTTCGAAGGGATCAGGCCTTGTGCCCGATCCTTTTTTTTTTGCCCGCTGGATTGACCGGCAGGCGCAGCGCCGCCTCTGCCTGGTGGTCTCCCGCCTGCCCGCCGCAGGAGTGCCTGCCTCGCCACCATCGCCTGGCCTCCGCTCAGCGTGTCGCGGGCGCCTTGCAGAAGCGGTCGATGAATTGCTGGTGGGTAGGCATCACGTCCACGCAGTGCGCGATGGTCTGCGCCACACTGGCCAGGAAGCCTTCGGCGTCGCGGTCGGGCACCTGGTCCGCCAGTGGGTGATAGCCGGTCGGCACGATGCCTTGGCCGACCATTACCTGCACCCAGCTGATCTCGGCAAACATCTCCTCGGCATTGCGATAGAACCGCCCGCTGTCGCGGAACAGCTCCAGCGTGGCCTGAAGCTCTGGGGTGATCGGCATCTGGCGGCAATGCCGCCAGAACGCGCTGTCGTCGCGCTCGGTGGCGTGGTAGTGCAGCAGCAGGAAATCGCGGATGCGGTCGAACTCGAATGCCAGCCGGTCGTTGTAGCGCTGCACCAGCACCGGGCTGATGCCCTCGCGCGGAAACAGCTCCAGCAACTTGGAAATGCCGGACTGGATGAGATGGATGCTGGTCGATTCCAGCGGCTCCAGAAAACCGCTGGCCAGGCCCAGCGCGACCACGTTGCGGTTCCAGCACTGCTTGCGCCGGCCGGTGGTAAAGCGCAGCGGGCGGGGGTCGGCCAGCGGCTTGCCATCCAGATTGGCCAGCAAGGTGGCGGCGGCTTCGTCGTCGCTGATGTGTGCGCTGCAATACACATAGCCGTTGCCGGTGCGGTGCTGCAGCGGAATGCGCCATTGCCAACCGGCCGCGCGCGCGGTGCAGCGCGTGTACGGTGTGGGCGGGCCGACCTTTTCGCAGGGCACCGCGAGCGCGCGATCGCAGGGCAGCCAGTGGGTGAAGTCGTGGTAGCCGGTGTGCAGCGCGTCTTCGATCAACAGCCCGCGAAAGCCCGAGCAATCGATAAACAGGTCGCCGGCGATTACCTGGCCCGACGCCAGGTGCAGCGCCACCACGTTGCCCGATTCCGGATGCAGCTGCACCTGCTCCACCATGCCTTCGATACGCGTGACGCCACGTGCCTCGGCAAACCCGCGCAGGAAGCGCGCGTACAGCGCGGCATCGAAGTGATACGCGTAGGCGATATTGGCCAGCGGCGAGGTGGCCGGCACATCGCCGGGCGAGGTCATGAACTTGCCGCGCACCGCGGCCACGGTGTTGAGCGTATAGGCGCCCAGCGGCTGCGCCTTGCCGCGCGCGTGCTGCTTGATCCAGTACTGGTGGAACGGCAGCAGCCCGAGCGGGTGCCCGATCTGGGTGCCGAACCCATGCATGTATGAAGTGCCGGGGCGTTGCCAGTCGACAAACTCGATGCCGAGCTTGAAGCTGCCCTGGGTCTGCCGCACGAACTCGGCCTCGTCGATGCCGAGCAGATTGTTGAAGGCCTTGATATGCGGCACGGTGGCTTCGCCTACACCGACGGTGCCGAGCTGTTCGGATTCGATCAGCTGCACGTTGAAGGTGGGGCCAAGCACGCGCGCGAAGGCGGCAGCGGCCATCCAGCCGGCGGTGCCGCCGCCGACGATGACGATGTTGCGGAGTGGAGCGGGAATCATGTCTGCACGTTCCTGATCATTAGGGACGGACACACGAACGGGGCCAGTTGGCCCCGTCGCGAAGGACCACACGCGCAGCCGCACGCGTGTGGCGATGACGATCACTCAGAACTTGGCGCCGAGTTCCAGCACCACGCTACGCGGCACGTAGTTGATTTCGCCGCTGGTATTGATCGCGATGTCCGGATCGAACTGCCCATTGCTGCCGAAGCCGTTATAGGCGTACGCACTGTAGTTCTTGAAGTTGAACGCGTTGAGCAGGTTCACGCGTGCCGACATCTTGAAGTCGCCAACCACGGTGAACTCCTTGGTGGCCTGGAAGTCCACCGTGCGGTAGCCCCAGATATCGCCGCCCACCAGGAACTTGCCGCTGCCCGGCGGCGTGACACCCACTTGCTGGCAGGTCGCCCCATCGGGATCGGTAAAGCCGAAGCAGGCAATCGTGTTGATCGGCTCGGGCGTTGCCAGCACCAACTTGGCGCCCAATGTCACCCCCCACGGGATATCGATCGAGCCGGAGGCCACGAAGCGATGCGCGGCCACCGCGTCGGACTTCACAAACGGATAGCCACGGATGGTCGCCTTGTCGAAGCCGTATGGCTCATCGATGTTGCGGTTCTGGCGCGCGCTGGTGTGGGTGTAGGACAAGGTCAGGCCCCAACCGGATTCTTTGGTGTAGGGCTTGTCGGCCGACAGCAGGACCTGGCTGTTGCGCTGTTCCAGACCATTGGTGCCCAGGATGGTGTTCTGGTAGCCCGGCACCGGTTCGCCCCACGGCACATTACCGTTCTGGAAGTACGAACCATCTGGATAACGGTTGATCAAGCCCATCGCAAAGCCGTCGTAGCTCAGGATGCGCTGGAAGGTGACATCGGTCAGCCACTCGCCCACCTGGTTGGTGATACCGATGCTGTACTGGTCGCTGTAGGGCGTCTTGAGCTTGTTGTTGAACATGAACAGCTCGGCGCTGCCGCTGACACCGGGAATGGTATTGAGCTGATCGATGCCGTTGAGATAGCGTGGATCGAACGCAACGCAGGTGCGGTCGGCGCGATAGCATTGTTGGGTCGCGGGATTTTCGAAATACACCGCCACCGGCGACAACGCCGCCTTGCTGGTTTCCAGCGCCAACTGCTCGAACAGGTTGCGGTCGTACGAACGCGCCGCACCACCGTGCAGGATGGCGGCTTCGTCACCGAAGAAGTCATACGAGAAGCCGAAGCGCGGCGCCCAGGCGTCCTTGAAGTTCTTGCGGTTGTTGCCGGTGCTGATGTAATCGGCCACGTTGATGCCGCTGGGCAGCAGGCGGTTGGCCCACGGCTGGCCGGGGTTTTCCGCATCGTTTGCGTACAACGCGTCCACGAAGGGCTGCGAGGTGACGAAGTCGGTGTAGGCCGGTGTGTCTTCGTAGTCGTAGCGCACGCCGATGTTGATCATCAGCTTGTCGGTGGCGGCCCAATCGTCCTGCAGGTAGATGCCGTACTGCTTGGACGGCGACACCACCGTCGCGCGCTGGCCGGGCGTGGTGTAGGGCGCCACGAAGTCGACGCGATATGGCGTAGCCTCCACGCTGCCACCGTTGACCCGATAGCTGAATTGCGGATTCACCGCCGCCGCATCCTGCGAGGTCAGCTCGACGTCCTTGTAGTTCACGCCCATCTTGATGGTGTGTTCGCCATGCCACTGGAAGCTGGTGAAGGTCAGATCGTTCTGGATGAACCAGCCCTTCTGGCTCTTGCGCTGCGCATTGAGACCGCCCGCCGAGCCGGTGGTCAGGAAGGTACGCTCATCGATATCGGCCGAGCCGGCGCGTGGCTGGAAATACTTGTAGACGATGCCGTTGCCAAGCGTACGCGGGGTCGGGTTGTTCTCCGAGTTCTCGGTGCCGACGATGACCTCGTTGAACCAATTGTCGGCGCTGTGCTGCCAACGCAGGTTGGTGCGCTTGTCCTTGTTGATCTTGTCGGTGGCCTGCGCCAGCGTGTTGGTGCCGCCGACATTCGCGGTCTGGGTTTCGTCGCGATAAATCGTGCTCAGCTCGATGCGATCGCGGTCGGTGGGCTCGAAATCGATCTTGCCGAAGAACAGGTCTTCTTCGAACGGCATGTTGGCCGGGCCGTACTGGCTGGCCAGGTTGGACGGCAACTGGTTGACGAAGGCGGCTGCCTCGGCGCTCGGCTGCACGCTCTTGGGCGCCACGTTTTCCTTGCCTTCGTAGGCGACAAAGAAATGCATGCGGTCCTGGATGATCGGCCCGCCCAACGCGAAGCCGTATTCCTTGGTCTGCGAATCGATCTTGCCGTTTTCTTCTTCGTCGGGCCGCTTGTCGCGTAGATCCTGATCGGTGTAGCGGTAGAACACCTCGCCGTGCAACTCGTTGGTGCCGGACTTGGTGGCCGCAGTGATCGCCGCGCCACTGATCTGGCCGTACTCGGCCTTGTAGTTGGAGGTGATCACCTTGTACTCGCCGATGGCGAGCTGCGGGAACGGATTGCCCTGAGTGTCGCTCTGGCCGGCAACGCCGCCGCTGCGCACGTAGCTCTTCTGGCCCACGCCATCGATGTACAGATTGCCGGCGCTGGCGTTGGATGCGCCGCCGCGTAGCTTGGTGTTGCCGTTGCCATCGACCTGAAACACCATGCCCGGCACGGTGTCGGCAAACTCCAGGAAGTTGCGCGTGGCCTGCGGCAACTGCTGGATCTGCCGCGCGGAAATGGTGTTACCTACCTCGGATGTTTTGACATCGCGAATCATCGGCGCGCTGACCGTCACCGTGTCCAGCGTGGTCGCATTGCCGGCCGGTGCTGCCGCTGGCTCATTGCCAAGATCCACCGTGGCACTGGAGGCCACCGACAAGGTCACCGTGCGGCTGATGCCGTTGGATTCGACCTTGTAGGTGCCCGGCTGCAGCCCGACGATGGTGTAGTTGCCGTTCGCATTGACCGGTGCGCGTCGCACCGAGCCGGTGGCGACATTGGTGACGACCACTTCGCTGCCGCTCTGCGCGGAGGCGACCTGGCCGCGCAAGGTGGCGTTGCTGGACTGGGCCATGGCCGGGGTGGTGGCGAACAACGAGGCGGCCAGGGCGCAGCACAACAGGCTGCGCGCCGGCAGGGTGGAGACGGTACGGTGGGTCTTCATGACTTTCCCCCTCCCAGGGGTAAAGCGCGACGCAGTGGAGTGACTGGCGCGTTGGGTTGGTGCTTTTGGGGTGAAACACGGAACGGCAGGTAACAACAGCCGCAAGGGCTGCAAGAACGACAAAGGTCTGCGGTGACGGGCGGCTGCTCCTTCAGGCACGGGTCGAGACGGGTGAACACTGGCTGCGCGTGGCCGATGCAGCGCATCGGCGTTCAACGGGCAATGCACACGCTGGCGATGCGCCGGCGTGCGTCCATGTGCGCTGCAGCACGGGCGATCGCCGGTTGCTGGCAGCGCAGGCCGAGCTGGCGTTTTCTTATCGAATTACCAGATGATGCGCGCGCTCAGGAACAGCGTGCGCGGCGGCGTGGACAGCGCGCCGTACTGGTTGATGCTGGCGCGCGGATTGAACACCCCGCCGTTGCCCCAGTCGATGGCGTACTGATCGTAGTTGCGGAAGTTGAGCGCATTGATCAGATCGCCGCGCACCTGCACGGTGAGCGCATCGGTGACATGCATGTCCTTGGACAGCGACAGATCCAGCTGGCGCGTGCCGAAGATGTCGCCACCGGCCAGGAACTTGCCGCCCGGCGCATCCACCGAGACGATGCGGATATTGTCCGACGGCGGGCCACCGTATTGATCGAAGGAGACCGCTTCGTTACGCGGCGGCACCGTGGCCAGGGTCAGCTTGGCCGAGGCGCTGATGCCCCAGAACAGGTCGTAGATGCCGGTGACCACCAGGCGATGGCGCGGCACCGAGTTCAGATCCAGGAACGGATAGCTGGCGATGGTGGCCGCATCGAATCCGTACTGCTCGTCATTGCCGCGATTGCCGCGTGCGCGCGAGAACGTGTACGCCGCGGTCAGGCCCCAGCCGCTTTCCTTGGTGTAGGCCTTGTCGGTGGACAGCAACAGCTGTGTGGTCTTGGTCTCCACACCATTGTTGCCGATGATCAGGTTGCCGAACCCCGCCGGTGACTGGGTCCACGGCTGTCCGCCATTCTGGAAGAAATCGCCATTGGGATAGCGGTTGCCCAGGGTCAGGATCAAACCGTCCTTGCTGTGGATATACGACACCGTGCCCGAGTTGCTCCACTCGCCCACGCGCGTGCGCAGGCCGATGGAATACTGGTCCGAATACGGCGTCTTCAGATCGTTGTTGAGCAGATCGATCTCGCCATTGCGCACGCGCGCATTGACCAGGCCGCCCAGGCTGTCCGGGTTGCTGACGAAGGCCGGGTTGAAGTTGGTGCAGGTGCCCGGCGCCGGCGTGCAGTTGGAGGATTCGACAAAGCGGATGGTGTACTGCGACAGCGCCGACTTGACCTGTTCCAGGCCCATGATGTCGAACAGGTTGCGGTCGTAGCTGCGCCCGGCACCGCCGAACAGCACCAGCGATTCGTCGCCGCGGAAGTCATAGGAGAACCCCAGACGCGGTGCGAAGTTGTTGTTGTCCTGTTTGCGATTGCGGCCGTTGCTGATGTAGTCGTTGATATCGACCCCGCCCTTGGCCAGCTGCTCGGCATAGGTGGCGCTGACCGCCGGGTCGGTGCCGGGGCCGTTCAAGGCGGCGATCACTTCCGGCGGGGTCACGTTGTCCAGGTAAGACGGAATCTTTTCGCCATCCCAGCGCACGCCCAGATTCAACTGCAGCTTGTCGTTGACGTCCCAATCGTCCTGGATGTACAGGCCCAGCTGCTTGCTGGTGGTGGTCACCGACGGCGCGGCGCCGGCAAACGGCAGATTGAAGCGGACCTGGTACGGAATGGGCGCGGTCCCCACGCCATCGTTCACCGCGTAGTAGAACGACGGATTGGCCGCAGAGTTCTCGCTCTGGGTCAGCTCCACTTCCTTGTACTTCACGCCCATCTTGATGACGTGGTTGCCATGCCACTCGATGTTGTTGAAGGTCAGGTCGTTCTGGAAGCTGGGGCCCTTCTGCCCCTTGCGCTGGATCGCCAGGCCACTGGTGGCGTCGTCGTTGAGCAGCACGTCGTCTTCGGCGATGCCGCGGGTGTACACGGTCTGGCTGCCGATGGTGTAGGCGGTGGGGTTGAACAGCACGTCTTCGTACGACAGCCGTGCCTCGTTGATGTAGCGCTCGCCGAAGTGCTGCCAACGCAGGTCGTAGCGCTCTTCGGAATTGAGGTTGATCTTGGCGGCGATGGCGGTGTTCTGGTCGCCCACGCTGTCGCGGCTTTCTTCGTCGCGGACCTTGGCGGTGAGCTCCAGGCGGTCGTTGTCGCCGATGTCCCAATCGATCTTGCCGAAGTACAGGTCTTCCTTGAACGGACGGGTGACCGAGCCCAGGCGGCTCTGCACGCCGGCCGGCAGATCGTCGCTCAGTGCGCTGAAACGGTCCGGCACCGCGACCGGGTTGGCCGACACCTCAAAGCCCTTGCCTTCGTAGCTGACGAAGAAGTGCGCCTTGTCCTTGACGATCGGCCCGCTGAACGCCGCACCGTATTCGTCCTGGTGCGTCTGGCGCTTGTTGCCATCGGCATTGGGCGCGCCGGCGCGTTCGTCGGCCTGGCGCGCGCGGAAATCGGTGTTGGTGGTACGCCCGAAGATCTCGCCATGGAATTCGTTGCCACCGGACTTGGTGGACGCCACGATCGCCGCCGACCCCACCTGGTCGAACTCGGCCTTGTAGTTGGAGGTGATGACCTTGTACTCGCCGATCGCCAGCTGCGGGAACGGGTTGCCCGCGCTCTGTTGCTGGCCGGATACGCCACCGAACAGATAGCTCTTCTGGCCCACGCCGTCGATGTACACATTGACCGCCGAACTGGCCTGCGCGCCGCCGCGCACCCGGCTGTTGCCGTTGGAGTCGGTCTCGAACTGCATGCCCGGGACGGTGTCGGCAAACTCCAGGAAGTTGCGCGTCAGCTGCGGCACCGTGTTGATCTGCTTGAGCGAGATGGTGGTGCCGACTTCGGAGGTCTTGACCTCCTGCAACGTGGTGGCGGTGACCTTGACCGTGTCCAGGGTGGTGGCCGTGCCATCGGCGGCCGGTGCGGCCGCCTCACCGCCGCTACCCAGGTTCAGGCTGACCGACGAGGCCACCGACAGGGTCACCGTCTGCTCTGTGCCGGGACCGGCATCGACCTTGTAGGTGCCCGGCGGCAGGCCGACCAACGCATAGCTACCGTCCGCGCCGGTGGTCACCCGTCGCACCGCGCCGCTGGTGACATTGGTGGCGGTCACAGTGGTGCCGGCCTGCGACGCGGCCACCTGCCCGCGCAACGTGGCATTGCTGGACTGGGCCATGGCCGGAGCGGCGGCCAGCAACGAAGCGGCCAGGGCGCAGCACAGCAGGCTGCGCGCCGGCAGGGTGGAAACGGTGCGGTAGGTCTTCATGACGTCCCCCTCCCAGGGGTCAGGCGCGTACCGGCGGAGATGGTCGGCGTGGCGCGGATGGTGCGTTGTTTCAACGACAGCAGAACAGCGGCAGGCAACGGGCAGGCGTTATAAAAAGCATAAGAAAGCGCAAAGATTTCGTGAAGATGCGATGGAGTGCCGGATCAGCCGCCGGGCGAGCCGCGCGCGGCGCTGGACGCGCGCACGATCAGCTCCGGCACCATTTCCGAAAACGCCGGCGGTGCGGCGTCGGCAGGCGGCGCGGGCGCATCCACCAACTGCTGGCCCAGCAGCAGGCGCAAGGCACGCGCACCCAGGCCGGCGATATCCACCCGCATGGTGGTCAGCGCCGGCAACACGTAGCGCGCCATCGGCACATCGTCGAACCCGGCCAGCGCGATGTCCTGCGGCACCTTCAGCCCGGCATGGCCCAGCGCGAACAGGCAGCCCAGCGCCATCATGTCGTTGGCGGCAAACACCGCGTCGGGGCGCGTGTCCTGCGCCAGTGCCTGGCCGGCGCGGTAGCCGGACTCCTCATCGAAGTTGCCCGGCAACACCCACGGCTGCGCGTCCGCATCCAGCGCCAGCTCGTCGCGGTAGCCGCGCAGACGCTCGTGCGCATCGAAGTTGTCGGCCGGCCCGGCGATGAAGGCGATGCGGCGGTGGCCGCTGTCACGCAGATGCCGCGTCATCACCCGCGCACCGCCGTAGTTGTCCACATTGAGCACCGGCCGCTGGCTGGCGCTGCCGGCGCAGTTGAGCAGCACCGCCGGCAGCCCGCCGGGCAGCGCGTCCTCGTGCACGCCGGTGTCGCCCAGCGAGGGCGACATCACCACCACTCCGTCCACGCGCCCGGGCAGGCGCTCCAGCGCCCGTCGCTGCGCCTGCGGGTCGCCGTGCGAGCTGGACACCAGCAGGTGATACCCCTGGTCGCGCGCCACCTGGTCGATGCCGCGGATCAATTCGGAAAAGAATTCGCCGTGCAGATCCGGCAGCACCACCCCGATGGTGTGGGTGCGCCGGCTGCTGAGGCTGCGCGCAGCGTGGTGCGGGATGTAATTGAGCGCACGCGCCACCTGCAGCACGCGCTCGCGCACCGACTCGGCCACGTGCTGATGGCCGTTCATGGTGCGCGACACCGTGGCCACCGACACCTGCGCCTGGCGCGCGACATCCTTGATGGTGACGCTGCCGCCTTCCGAACGTGGCCGACTCATGGCGCTTTCTCCAAAACAAGGCAGTGGCGACCACGCGCCCGGGCAGGGCGCACGGCCTGCGGGCGCAGAACGTTCGTGTCGCACAGGCACATGAAGGTCATCGGCCCCATCCGATGGCGACCTCGAAGCGAGATGGCGCGCACGCTAGCAGGATCTGCAAGCGCTTACATGATGCGATGCAGCATCGGGCCAAACATCGCTGGGACAAGGGCTGCGACCTGGTGAGTGGACAAATTTGTCCGGCGAGACAACGCGCGTCAACGGCAGACACCGACTGACAACGCCTGGGTAGCGACGAAAACGTAACATCTTTGGCCCATACCATGGCGCACGGTGTGAAGCGCGCCTTGCCGCCGGTGCATTCAGACAGCAAGATGCGCCGATCGATCAGGGGAACAGCGTGCGCATGTCGCCATCTACCGTCCGCGCCGGCCGGTTCCAGTTCATTGCGTGGGGGCTGCTGGCGGCGCTGTGCGTGGGCGGCTGCCAGCGCACCGACACCGCCGCGCCGTTGCCCGGCGCCAAGGCCGAGCCGGCCGCCGCGATGCAGTCGATGACCCTTCCGCTGCGGCGTAACGACCTGGTTGCCTATGCGCGCATCCGGGTTACCCCCGCGCAGTACACGCAACTGGAAGCAGCCTGGCGCAGCGGGGCCAGCCGGTGGCCGTTGACCGAGTTGCCGCTGCCCAACGAGGTGGGCGCCTTGCTGGGGTCGCTGTCGGTCCCGGACGCCGAGCGCCGCCTGCAGCAGGCCTTCGATGCGCAGCTGGCCGGGCAGTCGCGGGGCATTGCCCAGGCCGCGCAATCGCTGGGCCAGTTCGGCGTGCAGTACCTGCGCAGTCGCAACGACTACCAGCCCGAGCAGCGGGCCCACTATGTGCAGCTGGTCGATGCGCTCAGCGCCTGGGCCGCCACCGCGCCGCTGGCCGACCGCCCGCGTGCCAAGGCCAGCATCGCCGATCTGGTGACCGCCGCGCGTGCCACCGGCATTACCTCCGACGCCGACCTGCAGCAGCTGGGCATGGAAGAAAGCCTGCGCCGGCTCGGGCCGTTTTGGGAAACCTGCAAGAAGGTGCTGGAGCGTTACGGCCTGTCGATCGACAGCAGCCTGGACGCACTGCGCACCGGCTTGATCAAGCAGGACGCCGATACCGCCCAGGTCCGGCTGCGCTATCCGTTGGCTGCCCACGACATCGATCTGAGCGTTGCGCTGATCAAGCACGATGGCCATTGGTACCAGCAGCAGACCCAGGACGAGGTGCAGGCCGTACTCAGTGCCGCGCCGGCACCGGCACCGGCAACGGCCTTGCCGGGCGCCGCGCCGGCGTCCGATACCCCGGCGGTCCCGCCCGCCACGCCCGCCGACACCGGGCAACGCCCGGCTGGGCGATAATGCCCGTGATGCCAGAACAGAATCCCCTGCCGTTTCCTGACGGCCAGCCCGCTCCCTCCAACGCTGCCGCCGACCCCGCTGCCCAGGCGGCGTTACCGGTTGCCGCGCCGCTGCCTGCGGAGGTCGCGCCGGCGATCGCGCCCGGCGTTGCCGCTGCCCGTAGCGCCAAGCGCCCGTGGTGGGCGCGCTTGCTCGGCCGGCTGGCCGACCCCTGGCTGAGCCTGACCATCGAGCCGGATCAACCCGGCCGCTACGACGATGGCCGCCCGGTGGTGTACGTGCTGGAAGACTACGGCCTGTCCAACGCGCTGATCCTGGACAAGGCCTGCCGCGAAGTCGGCCTGCCGTCGCCACTGTTGCCGCTGCCGGGCGACCCGCTGGAGCGCAAGCGCGCCTACCTGGCGTTGTCGCGTCGCAGCAGCAGTAATTCGCTGATCCCCGAACAGCGCGGCGGCAAGACCCATTCCGACTCGCTGGCCAAGTTGCTGCAGGCGCACCGCGTGCGCGCCGACCTGGACGTGCATCTGGTGCCGGTGTCGATCTTCGTCGGCCGCGCGCCGGACAAGCAGAGCGGCTGGTTCGCGGTGCTGTTCTCGGAAAACTGGGCGCTGGTCGGCCGCTTCCGCCGCCTGCTGTCGGTGCTGCTCAACGGCCGTACCACCATCGTGCGCTTCGCCCCGCCGATCTCGCTGCGCCAGACCATGGCGGAAGGGCTGCCGCCCGAGCGCACCTTGCGCAAGCTGCAGCGCGTATTGCGCACGCACTTCCGGCGCATCCGCGAGGCGGTGATCGGGCCGGACCTGTCCACCCGCCGCCTGCTGGTGGACCAGGTGCTGGCCGCCGATTCGGTGCGCGAGGCCATCGCCACCCAGGCCAAGCGCGACAACTCCAAGCCGGTCGATGCCTGGCGCAAGGCGCATGCCTATGCGTGGGAAATCGCCGCCGACTATTCCAGCCCGGTGGTGCGTTCGGCCAGCTTCCTGCTCACCCACGTATGGAACCGCATCTACGCCGGCGTGCTGGTGCATCACCTGGACAAGCTCAAGCAGGCCGCGCCCGGGCACGAAGTGGTCTACGTGCCCAGCCACCGCAGCCACATGGACTACCTGCTGCTGAGCTACCTGCTGTACGAACGCGGCATCGTGCCGCCGCACATCGTGGCCGGCATCAACCTCAACCTGCCGGTGGTCGGCACGCTGCTGCGCAAGGGCGGTGCGTTCTTCATCCGCCGCTCGATCAAGGGCAACGCGCTGTATTCGGCAGTGCTCAGCGAATACGTCGCGCAGCTGGTGGCCGGCGGCTATTCCATCGAATACTTCGTCGAAGGCGGGCGTTCGCGCACCGGGCGGTTGCTGCAGCCCAAGGGCGGCATGATCGCGATGACGCTGCGCGCGTATCTGCGCCAGCCGCGCAAGCCGGTGCTGTTCCAGCCGGTGTACATCGGCTACGAAAAGTTGATGGAAGGCAACAGCTACCTGGACGAACTCACCGGCCGGCCCAAGGAAAAGGAATCCATCTGGGGCCTGCTGTGGTCCATCCCCAAGGTGCTCAAGCAGAACTACGGCCAGGTAGTGGTGAACTTCGGCGAGCCGATCGCGCTCAACGACGTGCTGGCCAAGCACGCGCCCGATTGGGACGGCCAGCCGCTGCCGGAAGACGAAAAACCCACCTGGCTGGCACCGGCGGTGGACACGCTGTCCACCCAGATCCAGACCCGCATCAACTGCGCCGCCGACGTCAACCCGATCAACCTGCTGGCGCTGGCGCTGCTGTCCACGCCCAAGCACGCGATGGGCGAGGCCGACCTGATCGCCCAGATCGAGTTGTGCAAGAAGCTGCTGGCCGAAATGCCGTACTCGGACCGCGTTACCGTCACCCCGCACACCCCGGCGCGCATCATCACCCACGCCGAAGAGATCAACGTGCTCACGCGCGTGTCGCATCCGCTGGGCGATGTGCTGAGCGTCAGCGGCGACACCGCGGTGTTGCTGAGCTACTTCCGCAACAACGTGCTGCACCTGTTTACCGCCTCCTCGTGGGTGGCGTGCTGCTTCCAGAACAACCGCCGCATGAGCCGCGCCGGGCTGTTGCGGCTGGGTCGCACGGTGTACCCGTTCCTGCAGGCGGAGCTGTTCCTGCCGTGGAGCGAAGACCGCTTTGCCGAGCGCATCGAACAGACCATCGACATGTTCGTGCGCGAAGGCCTGCTGCTCAATGTCACCGACGACGACGGCGGCATCCTGGCGCGCAACACCGGGCAGACCGATGAAGTGTTCCGCCTGCGTGCGATCGGTCATTCGCTGCAACAGGCCTTCGAGCGCTATTACATCGCCATCTCGGTGCTGGTGAAGAACGGCCCCGGCGTGCTCGGTGCCGGTGAACTGGAAAGCCTGTGCCAACAGGCCGCACAGCGCCTGAGCCTGTTGTACGCACCGGCCGCGCCGGAATTCTTCGACAAGACGCTGTTCCGCAGCTTCATCCAGAAACTGCGTGAGCTGCGTCTGGTGTGGCCGGACGAGAACAGCAAGCTGGTGTTCGACGAGCGCCTGGATGCCTGGGCCAAGGACGCCAAGTTCATCCTGGGCCGCGAGCTGCGCCACACCATCGAGCGGGTGAGCCCCGAAGCGGTCAAGCCGGATGTGGTGCTGCCACCGGCTGAGTAACACGGCGTTGCAGCGGGGCGGCGGCAGGGCAGCAGGGCAGCAGGGCAGCAGGGCAGCAGGGCAGCAAAGCGGCGCTGCCCGACGCCGACGACGCTCCCTTCTCACTCCGGGAGAAGGCGCCCGAAGGGCGGATGAGGGCCGGTCAGCAAGCAAATGACCCAGCTCCGCCCTCAACCAGATTCACCGCCGGCGCGCTGCACAAGTCTCATCAACTTCACACAACGGTTCTGTCCGCTTCATCCCTCTCTTGCAGCCGTGCCGCTAGCATCGCGCTACCTTTCATAGTGATCGGGCGCGTTGCACTGATGGGCGTGCCCGGCAGGAGACTTTCATGCGCGCAGCCATCCACACCCAGTTCGGCGACCCGGCCGAGGTGCTTGAACTCGCAGAACGCCCCACACCGCAGCCTGGCAAGGGCCAGGTCCGTATCGCCATGCGGCGTTCGCCAATCCACAATCACGACCTGTGGACGGTGCGCGGCAACTACGGCTACAAGCCCGAACTCCCGGCGATCGGCGGCAGCGAAGCGGCCGGCGTGATCGACGCACTCGGCGAAGGCGTTGAAGGCCTGCAGGTTGGCCAGCGCGTGGTCGCGGCCGGCGTGCACGAAAGCTGGGCGGAGTTCTTTCTCGCCGATGCAAGCGGCGTTGTCCCGCTGCCCGACGCACTAGACGACGATCGCGGCTGCCAGCTGATCGCCATGCCGCTGAGCGCGTTGATGTTGATCGAGTTTTTGCAGGTCGAAAAAGGCGACTGGATCGTGCAGAACACCGCCAACGGCGCGGTCGGCAAGACGGTCGCCATGCTCGCTGCGGCGCGCGGCATCAACGTGATCAATCTGGTGCGTCGCGACGCCGGCGTGGATGAACTGAAGGCGCTGGGCATCGGGAACGCGGTGTCGACTGCGCAGGACGGTTGGCAAGACACCGTTCGCGCGCTGGCCGGCGACGCGCCCATCGTGCGCGCCATCGACTCGGTCGCCGGCAAGGCGGCAGGCGAGCTGATGGGCCTGCTGGCCGAAGGCGGCGAGCTGATTTCCTTCGGCTCGATGACCGGCGAACCGCTGCAGATTTCCAGCGGCGATGTCATCTTCAAGCAGGCGACGGTCCGCGGCTTCTGGGGCAGCAAGGTCATGCAGGCCACCAAACCCGAGGACAAGCGCCGCATGATCGGCGAACTGCTCAAGGCCGCTGTCGACGGTACGCTGGCACTGCCGGTGGAGGCCGTGTTCGACCTGGCCGATGCCGCCAAGGCAGCCGCCGCCAGCGCCGAGCCGGGACGCGGCGGCAAGATCCTGTTGCGCGCCGGCTGAGCACCCGCACACGGTAGTCCAATGGTCCTCCCTTCTCCCGCTTGCGGGGGAAGGTGCCCGAAGGGCGGATGGGGGAAAGCGGCGTCGCCCAACAGACGCACGTCGTGTATCGCCAGGCGCCAACCAAGGCGGCGGCAAGATCCTGTTGCGCGCCGGCTGCGCACCCGCACACGGTAGTCCAATAGTCCTCCCTTCTCCCGCCTGCGGGGGAAGGTGCCCGAAGGGCGGAAGGGGGAAACGCAGCGTCGCTCAAACAAACGCACGTCGTGCATCGCCAGGCGCCAACCAGCCCGCCACAGCCGCAAGGCAGCGCCCCCATTGGGTCCATGCCGTTACCCTGCCGACGGCGCACGCCTGCATACCGCAGTTCAGTCGGGCATCCCCGCACGGGGTCAGGCGGTCACTCCGCCAAGCGCACGCATGCAAGCAACCAGACCCAAGCGCAAGGCGGCCTTATGCCGGCTCGTCGGGCACCAGCTCCATTTCCAGCCGGATGATGCAGTCCTTGATCTGCAGCTTGCGCTTCTTCAACCGCTTCATCTGCAGCTCGTCTTCCAGATTTGCAGGCATGCGCTGGATCTCCTCGTCCAACGCGCGGTGGGCGCGTCGCAACTCGGCGATCTGCTCGACGATCTCGGCGGGTAAGAGGGTGTCCACGCCCCGAGCATACACAACCTGCGGCGACGCGCGTCACCCGTGCTTGCCAAGCGGCCGCAGGCTGCGACAATGCCCGCGCGCCCCCGGGGAAACGGCGGCGCACCTCATTCCATCATGCCGCGCGGCTACGGCCGTCGAGAAAGGAGTCTTACGATGCGTCTGCATTCGTCCCTGCTGGCCCTGGGCCTGCTCACCGCCGCCAACCTGGCCAGCGCCGCCGAAGTCGCCAAGTACGACGGCTTTTTGTGCTGCAACCTGCGCACCGACGGTAGCTGGATCAGCGACAGCAACTACGCCGAAGACGGCAAGCGCGTGCTCCCGGTGGGCACCCCGGTCAGCGTCACCGGCTTTGGCCGCAACCGCGTCAACCTCAAGATCGCCGGCGAAAAGCAGTCCATCGGCAACGACTACAGCCGCGACCTGGACAACACCGCTTTCGCCGCCCGCTATGTCGTCACCGCCGACCCCAAGCTCAAGCTCGCCACCTTCCCGCCCAAGATCCGCCAGGCCATCGTGGACGGCAAGCTCACCGGCGGCATGACCCGCGAGCAGGTGCTGATGGCGGTCGGCTACCCGATCAGCAGCGAGAACCCCAACCTGGAAGCCTCGCTGTGGCGCTACTGGCGCGACAGCTTCTCCGAGTACCAGGTGCAGTTCGGTCCCAGCGGCAAGCTGGTCAAGGTGACCGCCGATCCGCAGTTGATGAACCTGATCTGGGTACAGTGAGGCGCAACGAGCGCAAACGCCACCCGGCAGCGCCGTTGCTGCCGGCAGTGTCTCGACGCACGGTTCAACGCCTGGGAGAAGGCACGCCATGCACAAAGCAGAGTTGATCATCCCGCCTGATGCACTGGCCGACCCGGATGCGTTCGAGATCCTGCGGCTATGGGCCGCGCACGAGCAACTGCACGTCAGCATCGACAGCAGTCTGGGCGGCGGGGCAGAGGATTTTGGCGAACTGCTGGCCGACCTGTTTGAGCATGCCTCGCGTATGTTCGCCCAGCGCGACCGTATGCCGCTGGCCCAGTGCCGCACATTGATGCTGGACGATTTCCTGCGGCGCGTCGCCGATCCAACCGGTAGCCGGGAGGGAGCCATTCCCCCGGAGCATTAGCAGTGTCGTTGACGCCCGCGCGTTGCAGGGTGGGCGCCAGCCTCGCCACCGTCGGCCCTGCCCCAGCGTGTCGGTGATCCATCAGCTGCAAGCGCATCCTGGCGTCTCATCATGGGGCTTGCTGGTACGTGTCGCACCCCGTCTGCCGATGCGCGGCGCAGATGCCGACGTCATGGGTTGCCCTAGCCACCACCTTCAAGAGAGCGCCATGCAGAGAGATCCTGTTCTATATCCCAAAGACGACAACGGCGACACCCTGTGGCACATCGCCCAGCAGGGAGTGGACCTGACCAAACCCAGGGAGATCGATTTTTCGGTGGTCTTCCCCACCAAGGAATCGGCACTGGAGTTCTCGGTAGCCATGCTCCGCTGCGAGCAAAAGGTGTGCTGTCGTCATTACCCGGAAAACACCGCCTTCCCCATGGACGTCACCGTGTACCCGACCATGGTGCCGACGTACAAGGCCATCGTTGCGTTCGAAGAGGAGCTGGCGTCACAGGCCACGCCGTTGGGCGGCTATAACGATGGCTGGGGATTTTCGGAGCAGTAGAACGCAGCGGTTGCAGCTTCCCCACGCCTGCATGCCTCCGGCATAGACGGCAAGCGCGTTTTCATCCTGTCGAGAGAGGCGTTCGTGACAAATCCATACGATTCTTCGCCGGTCCATACATCGATCTCGTCGCTCAACGACACCATGGTGACCACCGCACTGGAACTGCCGGGTTACCGGATCGTGCGCAACCTGGGCTTGGTGCGCGGCATCACCGTGAGGTCGCGCTCCATCGTGGGCAATTTCTTCGGCAGTCTGCAGACACTGTTCGGCGGCAACATCACCATCTACACCGAACTGTGCGAGCAGGCGCGATCGGAAACGTATCGCGACATGGTGCAGCATGCCAGGCAGCTGGGCGCGAACGGCATCATCGCTGTTCGGTATGACGCGACCGAGTTAATGGCAGGGCTGACTGAAGTGCTTTGTTATGGCACCGCGGTTGTGGTGGAAGCACAAGACAACTGAAAACGCGCTACGTACATTGACCGGGAAAGAACAAGGTCAGATGCCGACTTCCTAATGGATGGACACGCTGACCGAATAAAGTTGCCTGATGGATATATTGGTTCCCTTTGCTTTTGTAGCCGCGCTCTTCGGCGTGCAATACTACTTTCAATCCCGACGCGACAAGCCGCCCAGCAAGGTCGAGCGATTATTCGCTGGCATCTGGCTTCTGATAAGGCGCGTGTCCTGCTTCGGCGTGGCGCTTTGCTTATGGGGCGGCGGCAGCATCTTGATCTATCGAATCGTCGTCGGGGCAGCTCCGCTTTCGTCGGTCTTGTGGTTAGGAGTTCTGGTGCCCATCGGCTATCTCTTCGTCCACTGGGGGATTTACGGACGAGGCTACCGAAAGTACGACATCCTTGACGATAAGCCAGTCCATGAAGAACGAAAGAAGAGATACGGATGGCGTTGGTAACGCCGGTGCGATGGAAAACGCTTCCGCATCAGCGTGCTGACTGCGGCACACGTCGCAGCTGCGAGACGTCGTAACCCATTGCGGCAATACGTTGAACGGCCTGTTGATAGTCGGCCTCTGAAACCTGCGGGGTGCGCGCCATGTACCAGACGTAATCACGCTTGCTGCGTGCCACGATGGTCTGCGCATAATCTGCATCGCGCCAGGCGATTACATACTCGGCCTTGAACGGCCAGAGGAACTGCATGCTCCACAGTGCGCCATTGCCCTCCTTTGCTACCTGGCCGACCGGATGCATGGACTTGAGCGGCGCCTGAAAGCTGCCCTTGCGAAATATGAAGGTGGTCTGGATGCGGCCGTCCGGCCGCAGCGCATAGCTCTCCACCGCGTCATAGGCCTTGCGCTCCGGCCGGGTCGGAATATGCGCGATCACATACCAATCGCCCATGAAGCGCGGCACGTCCACGTAGTCTGCGCGGGGCAGCGCAGGACGCGGCTCGTTCGCGCTTGCGCTCCCGTAAACGGCGAGCGTCAATAAGAGCAACATCGAACCTTTCCGCATGGCAACCTCGATAAGCGAACAGTTCCATAAACCTACGTAGCAACCGTGTGCCTGGATGCACATCCCGTGAAGCATGGCACCGACGTAAGGATCACCTTAAAACCACTGACCGAGCACTACCGTTTTAATGACTTCATGGCCGCGTGCAACCGTACGCTTATTTGTGCATAAAGCGGGCTTCTTGAGCCTTAGCACGCTGCGCAGTCGATAGAAGACCGACCGCAACGACGGCAGTCAGGAGAGACGCATATGCCAAGAATCGAGCTCTTCGCTTACGCTTTCTGCAGTTGAGTCAATGCTTGTTTCCAACACTTAACTAAACAGCCTTGCCCGTCCAGTATTCTAACGTGTTGTTGTTTGTCAAATTTGAGGGGATAACGGCAACTAACCTACGTATGCTCAAGTCTCTTTGCGCATTAGATCCCGTATGCCGTCAATCACTTTGATTATTTCTTTATAGTAGTTTGCAACTCGCGCGAGAGTCACGTCTCCCGGCTTACCATGCGCAATTCCATGGCGAAGCGTGACCAAGCTATCAATCGCGTCTTTTCGCTCTTCCGCGACTAAGATATCTAATGCTGATTTCCAGCTTTCGTCGATAGAGCACAGATGATTTACTAACTTAGACGATTTGAGATTAGTTAAGTTTGTTATGCTCTGGTTGACGTAGCGGGCCACTGTAGGCGAGGCTCGTTTTTCGACATACTCAGTAGTAAATCGCTTTATCGACTGATCTAGAAATCCCGAGACTAGAACGCATAGGTGGCGAGCAAAATCCGCTCTTAGCTCAAGCTCAGATGGATCTATCCTATTCGCTCGCTCAAAAGTCGCATCTAATGAATCCTTATCAGACGTCTGACGTTTCATCTTTAGATATCCCTAAACGCAGCTTCGGCTAATTTAACTCTCGCTTCTACTTGGTCCTCGCGCGCTGTCGCTTTGCTAACTGCGTTTACATAATCTTTATCTTTGATTAAGGTTTCATAGGAAGATTTTAATTTTTGTGGGTCTCCTGGTGTTCCGTCTGCAAGTCTTTTCGCTATTCCAACCATTACGGAATCAAAGACTGCTGCATTCAAGGCGGTTGTCAAGCGGAACGGTTTTGGTCCTACAGCTTTAACGATTATGTCTATAGCGCTTTCAAACGCGGAGCTTATTTCTGCTGCCGAGTTATTCGTTAAGTCCTGATTGTATATCGCGTAGTTTGTAAGAAAATCTTTCATGGGGCTTTGGTAAGCATTAGGCGAAAAATAAAGTGCAATGAACCTTAAAATTAATTCATGATCTTTAAGATTCTTGGATGGTTTTCCAAATGCGCCGCGCCATGAGCCATTTTCATTGAGGCTTCTTACAAGCTGCATTAATTTCCCAGGAGCTAGGGCTACCCGGATTTCGTGAGGAGATAGCCGCGTTCCACCAGAATTCAATCTCTCAAAAAGAGAGTATATGCTTGAAAGATCTTGTGACTCCTGTGTTTTTTTTATAACTGTAGCGTGTATAATCGCATCGTCCAGGGTTCGCCGCTGATCATCATTAAGCGTCTTGTAAGTTTTTCCCCTAAATTGATCCTGTGTGACATCAAGGGAAAATTCTTTTTTATTAATAGTCCCCTCATAAAAAGCAAGTAGCGTGAGTAGCCGCTGCTGGCCATCGAGAACAAGGAGCCTCTTATCTGATTGCTGAACTAAAAAAATTCCAGGAACTGGAAGTCCTAAAAGTAATGATTCGACGAACCGATCGCATTGCAGCTTAGTCCATACAAACTTACGCTGAAATGCCTCCACGTCAAATGCCATATTATTGGCTGGATCAAATGAAGGGACGACAACATCGTTCTTTTTAAGGCGGCTTACTAATCCGTCCACCGGGTAATCTGCCCCGTAGAACGTTAAATCGAACTTGTATTCGACCGAATCTTCTTTTTCTTCAACATCTTCAATGTTTTCGAGCAACTCATCCACGGCGATAGTTCTCCATAGCGATATTTTGCAATCGGACGGCGAAATTTAATTTTTAAGATCTAAAAAACATGATACACAAAGTCACCAGTGATCAGGTTGTTGAGTCCGCTTCAATATTTCGTCAAGCTGCTCCGATAGGAGTTGGAAGTAAAATGACAATGCGTCCAGTGAAACTGGCACCTCATCAGCATCTAGAGAAGTCTTATGCCGTGGGCGCGTAAGCGCTACCAACAATTTCAAGTGATCACGCATCTGTAGTAGCCGAAGCTGCGCGTCTTCCGGCAGCAGGTAGTACCCGAATAGAGACTGGTGCATGCTCGACTCTCCGGACAGGCTCCCGCCGCACGACGCGGCGGGATGCCGGGAGGTTAGCAACCGCAGATAGCCGGCGGGCTTATTCCCCTTGCGGGTGTTGTATTCGCCGCCCTCCCGGCGTGGAGATGCCGAGCATGTGCTCCGAACGTCAGGCACAAAAAACCACCGTTTTGCGGGGGTGGGCACCGCTACCTGTGGAGTTGCTACGCTCCGTCGCCGAGTGTGCTGCGCGGGCACAGCGGAGTCAAGGCGAAAGCAATTGGCGCCTTAGCGCTTGCGCAGTAGGTGCCGTATTCCGTGCTTCGACGCCAAGTAATGTTCGTCGAAGGCAAAACACTTATCGAATGCAGATGCTTTTGTTGCGCTGTACGCGTATTTCGGAACTGTACTTCATCACCAAGGCGACGCCGCCGCCTCCCCGTACGGATAAATTGTCGCGATCTTGCCATCGGCGTCGTGCTGCAGCGGGGTCATCTTGATGCTGCGCAGATGCGTCTGGCCTTGCGACAGGCTGGCGTCGTGATAGAACAGATACCACTGGTCGTCAAAGGCGCAAATGGAGTGATGCGTGGTCCAGCCGACCACCGGTGCGAGTAGCACGCCTTGGTAGACGAATGGGCCATAGGGTGAATCGCTGGTGGCGTAGCAGATCCGGTGGGTGTCGCCGGTGGAATACGACAGGTAATACCGGCCGGCGTGACGATGGACCCAGGGGCCTTCGAAGAAGCGGCGGGCGTGGTCGTCGGCGCGGAGTGGGGCGCCGTGTTCGTCGAGGATGACGATCTCGCGGGTGGGCTCGGCCAGTTCGGTCATGCTGTCGTGTAGGCGCGCCACGCGGGGGCCGAGTGCGGGCGCGTCGCCTACCGGCTCCTGATGCGTATCCGCATAGGCGTTGTTGCGGTAGTGCTGCAGTTGGCCGCCCCAGATGCCGCCGAAATACAGGTAATGCGTGCCATCGTCGTCGGCGAAGACGGCCGGGTCGATCGAGTAGGTGCCGGCGATGGGCTCGGGTTCGGCGACGAACGGGCCTTGCGGTTGGTCGCCTACCGCAACGCCGATCTGGAAGATGCCGTCGGCGCGCTTGGCCGGGAAATACAGGTAGGTCTTGCCGTTGCGTTGCGCCGCATCCGGTGCCCACATCTGGCGCTGTGCCCAGGGCACGTCGCGCACATGCAGCACTTGGCCCAGGTCCTCGACCGCTGCATCGGGATGCGCCATGCGGAACACGTGGTAGTCGGCCATGTCGAAATGCGAGCCGTCGTCGCTGAAGGCCACGCCGGAATCGATGTCGTGCGAGGGATAGATATACAACGCGCCGTCGAACACATGCGCAGACGGGTCGGCGGTGTAGAGGTGGGTGACCAGCGGTGCGGAAATGGCGGTGCGCGTCAGCGCCTGCAGTGCAGCGGCTTCCAGTTCATCGGACATGCGCGTACCTGTGCATGAGGTGGGAGAGAGAGATCATGGCGAAACGGATGGGGCGGCCTGGCGGCGCACGCCCAGCTCGTGTTCGATGCGGGTTTCCAGCGGTTTGTCGATTTCGTATAGCGCCAGCAGCGCGGTGCCGAGCAGGAACGGGAGGGAGGCATACACGCTGATGGCCAGACGGATGCCGTCGGTGACCGCCGCGCTTTGCTGGGGCAGTGCTGCGTCATAGCCGTAAAACGCCAGGATGCCGGCGACCAGCGCGCCGCCCACGCTCAGGCCGATCTTCAGGCCGCACAACATCGCCGAAAAGATGATCGCGGTGGCGCGGCGGTGGTTCTTCCACTCCGAGTAGTCGGCCACGTCGGCGATCATCGCCCACAGCAGCGGGATGGTGATGCCGTAGAAAAATCCGTGCAGCACGTAGGAGGCGAATACCCAGCCAATCGCATCCGGCGGATACACGTAGAACGCCAGCAAAAACAGCGTGGAAATCAGTAGCGCGCCGCCGAAGACGTTGCGCTTGCCGTAGCGATCCGCCAGGCGCTTGGAAAAGCCGATGCCCACGATCATCGCCAGGATGCCGCCGGCACTGAACACGCTGAAGGCCGAGGTCGGTGCGTCCTGCGGCCATTGCAAGGCGCTCATGCCGGCGCCGGTCAGCACGCTGTTGATGGCAGCGATGAAGCGGTTGAAGCCGGTGGCGTCGAGAAAGTGGGTCAGCGCACCGGCGTCGAGGTAGTACTTGAAGTAGTAGATGTACATCCCGCCCTTCATGGCGAGATTGATGAACACCAGGATGGTGAGTGCCAGCATCACCAGCCAGGGTTTGTTGCGCACCAGGTCGGTCAGGTCCTGGCGCACGCTGCTGCGGTGTTCGGTGATTGGCAGCACGCGCTCGCGCGTGGTGAAGAAGGTGATCAGAAAGCACAGCGTGCCGACCGCGGCGAACAGCGCCATGGTGTTGCGAAAGCCTTGCGCCTTGTCGCCATTGCCCAGGATCAGCACCAGCGGCAGCAGCAACACCTGGATGATGAACTGCGCAAAGGTCACCGCCAGAAAACGATAAGCAGACAGGCTGTTGCGCTGCTCCATGCTGCCGGTGAGCACGCCGCTCAATGCCGAATAGGGCAGGTTGTTGGCCACGTAGACCAGCATCAGCAAGGTGTAGGTGGCGAACGCGTAGGTGATCTTGCCGTGCTCGCCGAGATCGGGCGTGTTGAATGCCGCCAGCGACAATGCGCCGAAGGGCAGCGCGGTCCACAGGATCCACGGACGGAACTTGCCCCAGCGGGTACGGGTGCGATCGGCCAAGATGCCGATGATGGGCGTGAACACGAACGCGCCGAGCAGGCCGACTACGAAGATCAACGCGGCCGCCGCGCTCGCCGGGATGCGGAACACATCGGTGTAGAAGAACGCCAGGAAGGTGACCAGCGTCTGGAAGATCAGATTGGCCGCCAGGTCGCCCAGGCTGTAGCCGATCTTTTCGCGCACGGAGAGCTGCTGTGACCGATCGTTCATGAGGTGAGGCGGGCTCGAAGAGTGCTGCGGAAAACGCCGCGGCGCGCGCCATACCGCCGGCCGCAATCCAGCCGGATCGCGGCAGCAGGCATGGCGGCTGAAGTGTCCAGCAAAACCGTGCGCGCCGTCGCCAGGGAGGGGGCGATGGCGCGCACTGCGCGGAGCCTGCGGCAAGGCCACGCGCGTGCGGTGGAGCGGCCGCACCGGCCCGGCACCTGCGTCGTCATGGCGATGCGCATGCTCAGAACGTACCGCGGATGCCGAGCATCACCGTGCGCCCGGGCTCGTACAGATCGTAGGTGGCGTTGGGCCAGGCGTAGGTGGTGCGCAGCGGCTCGTCGGTGATGTTGGTGACGTTGAGGGTGATCTGCGGCTTGGATGGCAGCCAGTCCAGCGCATAGCTGGCCGACAGATCCAGCTGGCCGCGTGCATCGGCGTTGAGGCGTGCATACGGAATGCCGTTCTGGTTGGCGCCGGAAATCACCATGTCGTCGTTCCAGGTGTAGGACAGGCGCACCGAGGCCGCGTTCTTTTCCCAGTAGACGGTGCCGTTCCACAGGTTCGGCGCCACGCCGACGGCAACGGCCGGGATGCCTTCGCCTTCGGAGGATTGGGTGACATGCGTGTAGTTGACGCTGAAGCCCATGCCGTCGACCAGCTTGTCCAGCGGCTGCACCCAGATCGCCTCGGTGCCGCGGATATTGAGCACGCCCTCGGCATTGACCTGGGTCTGCACGTCCACCGTGGCGGCGTTCGGGCCACCGCGCTGGTCCAGGCCGGCCTGCTGGATCGGCAGCAGGCTCTCGTACGGCACGCCCAGGTCGTTGAACGGAATGCGCCGCACGCCATTGACGGTGAAGCCGCTGATGCGCTTGTTGAACAGCGTCAGGCCCACATAGCCCTCGCCGCCGGTGTACCACTCGCCGCCGAAATCCACATTGGTGGACAGGTACGGCGCCAGGTTTGGATTGCCCTGCGTTGCGGTCTGCGCGGAGGGGTCGCTGAAGTTGGTGTTGGGCAACATCGCGCTCGGGTCCGGGCGGGTGAGCGTGCGCGAGCTGGACAGGCGCAGCACCACGTTATCGGCCACATCCCAGGCCGCGTTGAACGAGGGCAGGGTTTCCTTGTAATCCGAGTCCAGCACCTGGATGCGGCGAATGCCGTTGATGGTGACCGGGCCGGTGATGGTCTGGTCGGTGGTGACGTAACGCACGCCGGCGTTGATGCGCAGGGTGCGGTTCCACACTTCGGTCTCGGCGTTGGTCTCGATGTAGAACCCCAGGTTCTTCTCGCGGATGCCGCCGGCCGAGGCGCCGGTGTTGGCGGAGTTGGTTTCCGGTGCGGAATCGCGCAGCGGGTAGTAGTTGGTGTCGCGCAGGAAACGGTCGAAGTCGGCGGTGATGAAACCGTCCGGGCCGGGCGTCAGATACGTGGCCAGCACCGAACTCGGCACCGCCGAGCCAGGCCCGCCATTGCAGACATTGCCGCCACCGCCGCGGCACACCACCTGTTCCCAGGCCACGCTGTTGTCGAAGCCGCGAATGGTGCGCTCGGCCTGGTCGTAGGCGGCGCCGATCTTGATGTTGCGCTTGTCTTCGCCGAACTGCAGGTCGGCGCGTGCGCCACGCGTTTCGGTCACGCGTTTTTCGTTCTGGATATTGACCCGGCCACCGCTCCAGCCCCAGCCCAGGTTGGGGTCATTGAGATCCAGCGGGCTGCTGATCGAGGGGCGGTCGCCGCCCTGGTTGCGATAGTCCACGGTGGTGAACGGCGAGGTGGCCAGGATGCTGGGCGATTCGCGGTCAAGCCAGCTGCGCGTGGCGTTGGCCTGCACGTTGAGCTTGATGTCCTGCTCGGCACCGAACAGCAGCTCTGCGCCGGGATTGACGCTCCAGAACTTGACGTTCTCGCGATACGGGCGCGCTTCCAGAAAGTACTGCGCATTGGCAAAGGTGGCGCTGGTGACCACGTTGTTCTGGTCCAGCTGCATGCCCAGCGGAATCATGTTGCCGTTGCGGCCGATCAGATTCATGCTGATCCGCTCGGTGGTGCGCTTGGCTTCGGAATACAGCGTGTCCAGGTAGAAATGCATGCTGTCGGAAGGGCGCCATTCCAGCGACATCACCGAGGCATCGCGGTCGCGATCGCCATCCATGTAGACCTGGCGGCCCAACCGCGGAATCAAGGCATCGCTGATCTGGTCGATGCTCAGGCCCGGGTTGCGTGCCAGCAGCCACGCGGCATCGATGGTTTCGCCGGTGGTGAGGCCGTTGCCGGCGGTGGCCGGCACGCGGTCGGGAATGCGCCAGTTGCCGCCGCCGTTGACGTTGCAGGCGGCCGGTTGATTGGTGGCCGGCGTGCCCGCCGGCGGGGTGAGGCCGCACTGGGTGTAGGTCAGGCCGGGGTTGGTCCAGCCCACGCTCTCGAAGCCGCGCACGCCGAGCTTGCTGCGCACCGAGGCCACCCCGAACAACGCGCCGAGCGTGCCTGCCTCGTTGGTCCAGCTGCCCATGAAGGCGCCACGCGGGGTGGTCTTCTCGCTGGTGCTGTTCCAGTCCGCCTGCGCCTGGTAGGTGAAGTGCACACCGGGGCGATCGAACGGGCGCGCGCTGCGCATGTCCACCACACCGGAGACGCCGCCTTCGAGCATGCTCGCGGTGGGCGTCTTGCTCACGGTGAGCTGGGTGAAGAATTCGGTGGGGAACAGGTTCAGATCGACTTCGCGATTTTGGTTCTGCGCGTTCAGGCCGATCGAGGCGGTGGCGATGCTGGAGCCGTTGAGCGTGGTCTTGGTGAAGCTGGTGCCCAGGCCGCGGATGGCGATGTTGAGGCCTTCGCCGTTGACGTCGCGCGCCAGCTGCACACCGGGAATACGGTTGAGCGACTCGGCGATGTTCATGTCCGGAAATTTGCCGATGTCTTCGGCAAACACGGTATCGGCAAAGCCGACCGAATCGCGCTTGGCGTCGGTGGAAAACTGGATGCTGCGTCGGTAGCCGGAGACGGTGACGGTGTCGAGCTGGGTCACCGCGTCGTTGCTGCCTGCCGGGTCCGGCGGCGGTGGCGCGGCGGTGGCATCGGTGGATTGTGCCCAGGCGGCAGCGCTGGTCATGCCCAGCAGGATGGACCCCAACGCGCAGGACAACGCGGTATGTGCGTAGCTGTTCTTCACCGTAATCCCTTCCCTAACAGGTGAGCAGATGTCCCACGCATCGCCCCGGCGCAGGGAGTGCCGCTGCCTGGAATCGGCGCGGCGATGGTGCGGTGGGGAGACGGGCGATCAGTGGCGCTGGATGTTAGCGCTACCAAATTCAGAACATCACGCTGCAGGGCAGCATAGTTGTGGGGGCATGGCCGCAAGCAGCCCGCGCGAGCAACAAAGCCAGCGCCCAGACGCATGCATACGGTGGCGCAGTGCTGCACTGCGCGATGGATTTATCGCAATGCCGTGGTAATGGTAGCGCTATCACCGGTGGCGCAAGGCCACCTTCGTGCAGGTGCAGTGGCCGATGAATCGAACCGAAAAACGCGGCAGCGATACGCCCGGCTGGCAGCTGGCTGGCTTACGCATGCACAACGCCCTGCACCCTGTGCAGGCCTCAGGCGGTCCGCTGCGGTGGTGCAGGCCACACGCATGAGCGAGCTGCCCACCGTTGCGCCTGTCACTGCGCCGGCACGGCTGGGCCGGGTGCGCTGGCGCGTGTGCGCCTTGCTGCTGGCGGCCACCACCATCAACTATGTGGATCGCCAGGTGCTGGGCGTGCTGGCGCCATTCTTGCAGACCCAGATCGGCTGGAACGAGATCCAGTACGGCTACATCGTCACCGCGTTCCAGGCTGCCTATGCGTTGGGGCTGTTGTGCAGCGGCGCGGTGATCGACCGTTTCGGCACGCGGCTCGGGTATGCGTTGGCGATCGGGGTGTGGAGCCTGGCGGCAATGGGCCATGCATTGGCGACCAGCGTGGTGGGCTTTGCGATTGCGCGGTTTTTCCTGGGGTTGGGGGAGTCGGGCAATTTTCCTGCTGCGCTCAAGACGGTGGCCGAATGGTTCCCCCGGCGCGAACGCGCGCTGGCCACCGGCATCTTCAATTCCGGCTCCAACATCGGTGCTATCGTTGCGCCATTGCTGGTGCCGGTGATCGCCACCGCGTGGGGCTGGCAGGCAGCGTTCCTGTTCACCGGCGTGTTGAGTGCCACCTGGCTGGTGGTGTGGTGGCTCACCTATCACCCGCCCGAACAGCAGCCCGGCCTGTCGCCAGCGGAACTGGCGCATATCCGCAGCGATGTCCACGAGCCGGTGCAGGCACGGCTGTCGTGGTTGCAGGTGCTGCGGCATCGGCGGGCCTGGGCGTTCGTGCTGGGCAAGTTCATCACCGACCCGATCTGGTGGTTCTTCCTGTTCTGGCTGCCCAAGTTCCTGCATGCCGAATATGGTTTGAGCCTGCTGCAACTGGGCGCGCCATTGATCGTGATCTTCGTGCTGGCCGATATCGGCAGCATCGCCGGCGGCTGGGTGGCCGGGCGCTTCATCGCGCGCGGCTGGAGCGTCAATCGCGCGCGCAAGACCGCCATGCTGATCTGCGCGGTGTCAGTGGTGCCGATCGTGTTTGCCGCACGTGCCGACAACCTGTGGCTGGCGGTAGCGTTGATCGGCCTGGCAACCGCTGCGCACCAGGGCTGGTCGGCCAATCTGTTCACGCTGCCCTCGGACATGTTTCCGCGGCATGCGGTGGCCACCGTGGTGGGCATCGGCGGATTTGCCGGTGCGGTGGGCGGCATGCTCATTGCCACCTTCATCGGCTTTTTGCTACAGGCGACCGGAAGTTATGTGCCGGTGTTCCTGATGGCAGGGTCGGCCTATCTGCTGGCGCTGGCAGTGGTGCACTCTCTGGTGCCGCGACTGGACCCGGCGCAGCTGCCGGCGACCACTGCCACGCCTTCTTCGTCCTGAGGAATCATCATGCATCTGCGCCCGTTCACCCTGGCCCTGTTGTTGGCGGCAAGCCTCGCACCGACCGCGCAGGCCGCGCCATTGGCGGCCGGTGCATCCAAGTTTCTGGCAGTGCCTATGGCCCGCAACAGGCTGCGGGGTTTGCACAGTACTGGAACAAGCTCACTCCGGAGAACGGCGGTAAATGGGGCACGGTGGAAGCGGTGCGCGACCAGATGGACTGGAGTGCGCTGGACACCGCGTACCGGTTCGCAAAGGCCAACGGCCTGCCATTCCAGATGCATGTGATGGTGTGGGGCAACCAGCAGCCGGAATGGATCAAGACCCTGCGCCCGGCCGAACAGCGGCGCGAGATCGAGCAGTGGTTTGCCGCCGTGGCGCAGCGCTACCCGGAGATCGATCTGCTGGAAGTGATCAATGAGCCGCTCAACGACCCGCCAAGCAAGGCCGATACCGGCGGCGGCAACTACCTGCAGGCACTGGGCGGCACTGGCGACAGCGGCTGGGAATGGGTGCTGCAGTCGTTCCGGCTTGCGCGCCAGCACTTTCCGCAGACCAGGCTGATGATCAACGACTACAGCATCACCAACAGCGTGCAGGCCACGCAGAAGTACCTGCACATCGTGCAGCTGCTGCAGCGCGAGCGCCTGGTGGATGCCATCGGCATCCAGGAGCACGCCTTCGAGACCACGCCGAACGTGGCGATGTCGGTGCACCGCGCCAATCTCGATGCGCTGGCCGCCACCGGCCTGCCGATCTATATCACCGAGTTCGATCTGGATGGACCCACCGATGCGCAGCAGCTGGCCGATTACCAGCGCGTGTTTCCGACGTTTTGGGAGCACCCGGCGGTGCGCGGCATCACGCTGTGGGGATTTCGCCCCGGGCTGTGGCGCGACAAGGAGGCCGCGTATCTGGTGCGCGGCGACGGCAGTGAGCGGCCGGCCATGACCTGGCTACGTGACTACGTGGCCGCCCATCCCGGCACGCCGGCGCCATGATGCGCTGCGCCGGTTGCCTTGCATGTTTTCCATTCTGCCTGGTGTCCTGATCCATGCCTGCTTCCTTGCCCCTCGCATTGCATGACGACCGCCTATTGCCTGCCGACCCCGGCACGCGGGCGATCGCGCGCAGGCTGTACGCGCAGATCGCCAACCTGCCGATCATCAGTCCGCATGGCCACACCGACCCGGCGTGGTTCGCCGGCAATGCGCCGTTCGCCAACGCCACCGAGTTGCTGTTGGTGCCGGACCACTACGTGTTCCGCATGCTGTACAGCCAGGGCATCCGCCTGGATACGCTGGGCATTCCGCGTGCCGACGGCACGCGCGCGCCGGTGGATCCGCGCGCGGCGTGGCGCGTGTTTGCCGAGCACTACACGCTGCTGCGCGGCACCCCGTCGGCGCTATGGCTCAATCATGTGTTCCATGAGGTCTTCGATCTGCGCATCCGGCTGGATGCCGGCACCGCCGATCATTACTACGACCACATCACTGCTGCGCTGCAGACGCCGGGCTTTCTTCCCCGCGCGCTGTTTACGCGCTTCAACATCGAGGTGATCGCCACCACCGAATCGCCGCTGGATTCGCTGCAGCACCATGCGGACATTGCCGCCAGCGGCTGGCAGGGACGGGTGGTGACTGCGTATCGCCCCGACCCGGTGGTGGACCCGGAACACGAACAATTTGCCGGTGCATTGCAGCAGTTCGGCGCGCTCACCGGCGAGGACGTGCTGAGCTGGCCCGGCTATCTGCGTGCGCACCGGCAACGGCGTGCGTTCTTCGCCGCACACGGTGCCACCTCGACCGACCACGGGCACCCCAGCGCCGCCACCGCAGATCTGTCGCCTGCCGAGGCGCAGCGGCTGTTCGACACGGTGGTGCGCGGTGCGGCCACGCCGGCGGAGGCCGAGTTGTTCCGCGCACAGGTGCTGACCGAAATGGCGGCGATGAGCCTGGACGATGGCTTGGTGATGCAGCTGCATCCGGGCTGTTTTCGCAATCACAACCGGCAGTTGTTCGACACTTACGGGCGCGACAAGGGCGCCGACATCCCGATGCGCACCGACTACGTGCATGCGCTCAAGCCGCTGCTGGATCGCTACGGCAACGATCCGCGTCTGCGCCTGATCGTGTTCACGCTAGACGAAACCAGCTACAGCCGTGAGCTGGCGCCGCTGGCCGGCCATTACCCATCGCTGCTGCTCGGCCCGGCATGGTGGTTCCATGACGCGACGGAAGGCATGTGGCGCTTTCGCGAGCAGACCCTGGCCAGCGCCGGGTTCTACAACACCGTGGGCTTCAACGACGACACCCGCGCCTTTTTGTCGATACCCGCGCGCCACGATGTGGCACGGCGCGTGGACAGTGCGTTCCTGGCCAAGCTGGTGGCCGAACATCGGCTGGAGGAAGACGAGGCGATGGAGGTGGCGATGGATCTTGCGTATCGGCTGCCCAAGCAGGCGTACAAGCTGTGAGGCAGCCGCTGCGTAGCCGGTGCGCGTGCGGCTGCGCGCGCATTGCAGCGGCACCGACGCGCGCTGCGGCACGCAGTGGCGCGCAACGGCAGCCGCCGGCGTCATGACAGTGGCACACCCTGCACCTGCAGTAGCGCGGCGCATCGCGGCCAGGTGGGCGTGCATGACAGGACGCGTGCTCGCCTGTGTCTGCCTGGCACTGCCCGCGCTCGGCGCACTCGCGCAGACCGGCGCCCCGCGCGAGCGGGTGTCGCTCAATGCGCAATGGCGCTTTCAGCGTGGCGACCCGCCAGGCAACCCGGTGGTGCTCGATTATGCGGCCCGCCCTCAGGTCACCGGCAGCGACGACGGCAAGGTGGCCGATGCGCGCCCGGATCAGGCGCAGCCGCTGCAATCCACCGCCAAGGATGTGCTCAGGCCATGGATCCTGCCGACCGCCAATGCGCTCATCGCCGACCCGGCACAACGCCACCAACGCCCGCCCGGCCATCCGGGCAGCAACGTGGCCTATGTGCAAGCGCAGTTCGACGACAGTGCATGGCAGCTGGTGGACCTGCCGCACGATTGGGCGATTGCGGGGCCGTTTCTGGTCGATGGTCCGTACGGCGGCATGGGGCGGTTGCCGAGCTGGGGCATCGGCTGGTACCGCAAAACGCTGGATATTCCGGCCAGCGACCGCGGCCGCTCGCTGTTTCTCGACCTCGATGGCGCGATGGCGTACGCCACGGTCTGGTGCAATGGCCAGCTGGTGGGCGGCTGGCCGTATGGCTACAGCTCGTGGCGGGTGGATCTGACGTCTTGCCTGGTCGCTGGCGGCGTCAACCAGCTGGCGATCCGGCTGGACAACCCGCCCGAATCGGCGCGCTGGTATCCCGGTGGCGGGCTGTATCGCAATGTGTGGTTGACCAAGACCGCGCCGCTGCATATCGCGCACTGGGGCACGCAGCTGACCACGCCGCAGGTGTCGGCCGCTGCAGCACAGGTGCAGCTGGCGGTGACGCTGGACAACGCCGCACCCGCCACCGCGCAGGCGCAGGTCAGCACCGCGATCTACGTGCTCGACGCAGCCAGCGGCACACGCACCGGCGAGGCGGTGGCGCACATCGCCGCGCTGCCGGTGGAGGTGCCTGCCGGCGGTCACGCGCGTGTGCAGGGCACCGCGCACATCGATGCGCCACGGCTATGGGGCCCACCGCCCACCCAGCAGCCGCATCGCTATGTGGCAGTGACCGAGGTGCGCCAGAACGGGCAGCTGGTGGATCGCTACGAGACACCTTTCGGCATCCGCGCCATCGTCTTCGATGCCGACAAGGGACTGCTGGTCAACGGCGAACAGGTGCCGATCCGCGGCGTGAACAATCACCATGATCTCGGCGCACTCGGTGCGGCATTCAACGTGCGCGCCGCCGAGCGCCAACTGCAGTTGCTGCAGCGGATGGGCGCCAATGCCATCCGCATGAGCCACAACCCGCCCGCGCCGGAGCTGCTGGAGCTCACCGACCGCATGGGCCTGCTGGTGGTGGATGAAGTGTTCGACAGCTGGGAAATGAAGAAGACCCCGCTCGATTTCCATCTGGTCTTTCCGCAATGGCACGAGCCGGATCTGCGCGCGATGCTGCGGCGCGACCGCAATCATCCGTCGGTGATGCTGTGGAGTGTGGGCAACGAGGTCGGCGAGCAATACACCGGCGAACAGGGCGCAGCGATTGCGCGCATGCTGCACGCCATCGTGCATGAGGAAGACCCCACGCGCCCGGCCACGGTGGCGATGAACTACGCCTCGCCCGAGATGCCGCTACCGGCTGCGCTGGATGTCATCAGCCTCAATTACCAGGGCGAAGGCATTCGTGATGCGCCCGAGTTCGAAGGCACCGAGCGCATTCGCAAGCCGCCGCAGTACCCGGCGTTTCATGCGCGGTTTCCGCACAAGGCCATCCTCAGCAGCGAGACCGCCTCGGCGCTGAGCAGCCGCGGCGTGTACCTGTTCCCGGTCACCCCGGACACTAGCGCACCGGTGCGCGATGGGCGCGGTGGCGATTCGGCCGTGCATCAGGTCAGCGCGTACGAGCTGCATGCGGTGGACTTCGGTTCCAGCGCCGACAAGGTGTTTGCCGCGTTGGACACGCACCCTTATGTCGCCGGCGAATTCGTCTGGACCGGCTTCGATTACCTGGGCGAGCCCACGCCGTACTACAGTTCGCGCAGCGCGTACTCCGGCACTTTCGATCTGGCCGGTTTTCCCAAGGACCGCTACTGGCTATACCAGGCGCGCTGGCGCCCGGAGCTGCCGATGGCGCACCTGCTGCCGCACTGGACCTGGCCCGGGCGCGAAGGCCAGGTCACACCGGTGCATGTGTTCACCTCCGGCGACGAGGCCGAGCTGTTCGTCAACGGCATCTCGCAGGGGCGCAAGCGCAAGGGCGCACTGCAGTACCGGTTGCGTTGGGATGCGGTGGTGTACCAGCCCGGCGAATTGCGCGTGCAGGCCTACAAGCACGGCAAGCCCTGGGCCGACGATCGCGTGCTCACGGCCGGGCCGGCGGCGCGCATGCAGGTGAGCCCGGACCGCAGCCGCATCGACGGCGATGGCCGTGACCTGAGCTTTGTCACCGTGCGCTTGCTGGACCGCGACGGGCGGCCGGCGCCCACCGCCGGCGACCGCCTGCGGTTTCGCATCGAGGGCCCGGGCGAACTGGTGGCCACCGACAATGGCGATGCAACCAATCTGGAGTCGTTTGCCTCAGCGCAACGCAACGCCTTCAACGGGCTATGCCTGGCGATCGTGCGCGCCACGCCGGGCGGGCGCGGCACGATCACGCTGCATGTGGAATCGGAGCACCTGGATGCCGCGCAAGCCCAGATCGTCGTGCAGTGAGGCTGAGCCTGTGAGGCACCCGCTGCAGCACCTCAATGCAACCCCTCAATGCAACCCCAACCAGGCACAACGCCATGCCGTACCTGATCAACCTGTTGCGTTGCGCACTCGCCACCGCTGCCATTCTCGTTGCCGCTCCGGCATGGGCGCGCTGCGACACGCCTGGCACCTCGCTCAAGCTGGTGTACGCCGACGGCTTTCTGCTTGGCACTGCCGTCAATGCCGACATCGTGTCCGGCAAGGACGCCGCCTCCGCGGCGCTGGTGGCATGCCACTTCAACGCGGTGACGCCGGAAAACGTGATGAAGGCCGAGGTCGTTGCGCCGCGTCGCGGCGAACTCGACTTCACCGCCGCCGATGCGTTTGTGGACTATGCGCAACGCAACGGGTTGTTCGTGGTCGGCCACACGCTGGTCTGGCACAACCAGACCCCGGCCTGGTTTTTTGTGGGGACGCGCGGCGCGGCAAACACCCCGGCCGCACAGATCGAGCGCATGCGCGCACATATCGAGCAGGTGGCAGGCCGTTATGTCGGCAAGGTGCAGGCCTGGGATGTGGTCAACGAAATCATCGACGAAGACGGCAGCTACCGTTCGACCAACTGGGTGCAGCGCGTTGGCGACGGCGACACGGTGGTGCGCAATGCCTTCGCCTTCGCGCAGCGTTACGCACCGGATGCGGAGCTCTACTACAACGACTTCAATGCCTGGCGGCCGGCCAAGCGCGAGGGCATCGTGCGCATGGTCAAGATGCTGCAGCAGGCCGGCATCCGTATCGATGGCGTCGGCATGCAGGGGCACTGGGGGCTCAATTACCCCAGCCTGCGCGATATCGAGGACGCCATCGACGCCTACGCCGCGCTCGGCATCAAGGTCATGATCACCGAGCTCGACGTGGACGTGCTGCCGCTTACCCGCGAAGGCCAGGTCATCGGCACCGGGCTTGCGCACGCGCAGTTCCAGTTGCCGGAGTTCAAGCGCTTCCTCGACCCCTACCGCGATGGCCTGCCGCCGCAGGTGCAGGCACAGTTGCGCGATCGTTACGCCGAGCTGTTCGCGCTGTTCTGGCGCAAGCGCGACAAGCTCGCCCGCGTCAGCGTCTGGGGCGTGAGCGACGGCATGTCGTGGAAGAACGATTACCCCGTGCCTGGCCGCACCAATTACCCATTGCTGTTCGACCGCAACCACCAGCCCAAACCGGCACTGGAGGCGGTGCTGGCAGTGCCGGTCTCGGCCGCTCCCTAGTCGCGTCTGCCAGCGTGCGCAGGGACCTTGCACGCGCTTGATGGCATGATGGACCCACCTGATTGTCCGGACCCTCCGATGCGCTTGCCGCCCTATCTGTTGTTGGCTGTTCCGTTGTTGGCGATCGTGGCCGCCTGCGCCAGGAAGGATCCGCCGCCGCCGCGCTTCCCGGCCATCGGGCATGTGGACACCTTCGACCGCAGCTTCGCCGATGTGGTTGCCAGCGATGCGCGTATCGAAAAGCTCACCGAGGGGTTCACCTGGTCCGAAGGCCCGGCATGGGTGCGCGACGGAGGCTACCTGCTGTTTACCGACGTGCCGGAAAACAAGCTGTATCGCTGGTCCGAACAGGCCGGCCTGTCGGTGTTGCTGTCGCCGTCCGGCTATACCGGCCCGGAGCAGGCCACGCTGCGCGAGGCCGGTGCCAACGGGCTCTACGCCGAGCCGAGCGGCACCGTGCTGCTGGCCGATTCCGGCACCCGCATCGTGGCCCGGCTCGACCCGGTCACGCGCAAGAAGACCCCGCTGGCCACCCGCTTCGAGGGCAAGCGCTTCAACAGTCCCAACGATGTGGTGCGTCGCAGCGACGGCGTGGTGTTCTTCACCGATCCGCCGTATGGCCTGAAGGATCTGAACAACTCGCCGGTCAAGCAGCTGCGCTTCAACGGCGTCTACCGGCTGGACACCGACGGCAGCGTGCATCTGCTCGACGACAGCCTGAGCTTTCCCAACGGCATCGCGCTTTCGCCCGATGAGCGCACCTTGTACGTGTCCAACTCCGACCCGGAGCGACCGATCTGGATGGCGTATGCGCTCGACACCCAGGGCGCCGTCACCGGCAAGCGCGTGTTCGCCGATGCCTCGGACCTGGTGGCCAAGGACGCGCCCGGCCTGCCCGACGGCATGGCGGTCTCTGCCGACGGCCACCTGTTCGCCACCGGCCCGGGCGGGGTCATCGTATTCAATCCGGCCGGCCAGCGCCTGGGGCGCATCGAGACCGGCGAAGCCGTCTCCAACTGCGCCTTCGGCAACGACGGCCACACGCTCTACATGACCTCGCACGCGATGCTGGCGCGCGTGCGCGTCAAGGCGTTGGGGCTGCAGTTCGCCAAGTAGCTCGCCAGAGTCAGGCAACCTGTCGTGAGATCGCCAGATGGGCACAGAAGCGCTGGCGATCCACGCAGCACGTGGTCCGACTGCGATGCCGCATGACTGCGTTGAGTTTTCGCGCGTCCTTGAATTTACTGGCCCAGGAATCTAGACTCGCGTCCAAGTGGACTGGGGGTTCCTGGTCGGCGTCATAGCCTCGGTGAGATCACCGGGGCTTTTCGCTTTCCGGCGGTGGGAAAACCTTCAGGCCCCAGCCCGCGTAGTCGATTCCCAGCCTGCGCCGTCCTTCTTTGCAGAAAATTTTTGCTGCAACACCTCGAACGCTCGATTGGGGTGACCCGGCCGGAGTACCGACAGGCCAATGGGACGCGCCACCAAGTCTGCCAACTGCAAGCCGGACGAGTTGGCCTTCTTGTCCGCAAACACGATGTTGAAGGGCAACTGCAGGCCCCAGCGGTTCGCATCGTCGCAAATGCGCCTGAATTCAAGCTCCAGGTCACGGTCTTCTTTCTTGCCACGGCACTCGACCACCACATGAGTCGGAACCTTGTCTTGATGTTTTTCCTGCATCAGTTCGAACAGTGTCTCCAGACAGAACGCGAGCGCCAGATGATAGGGATTGTTGCCCATCTGCGATTTCTCCTTCAGCCGCGTCTTGTCGATGACGCAGCTGATCAGGATGAAATTGTGTGACTCGATGATCGTGGTGAGTTCTTCGAGAAATGCCTGCTTTTCCACACGATCCGTGAATCGGAAATGTCCCTTTTCCTTGCGGATATCGTGCTCGTGGAGAATGACCACATCATGCCCGAAGTGCCGGAACTTGAAGGATTCGACCGCCGGTACCACGCGCTGTGCATAGTGTCTTTTGTGAAAAACACAAAACGCCAGCACAAACACCGGGTAATTGGGATCAATCGACTCCAGCCCGTGATCGCCACTCTCATCGACGTAGACGATGTAGTTGCTGTAGTTTTCGTTGGGCGTGGCCAGCAGTGGCGGCGCCTCTGGCTTGCCTTCCATATGGACAAGCGGCAGTGAAAACTGGCCTGCCATCCCGGGCGTTGCCAGTGGTGGTCGGTCTGATCTGCGCTTGGCCATTGCCGCTCCTGCACGCCGCCTCGGAAAGACATGTCGGCGGATTGGCTACACGCCTGTCACCGCACGATGCTCATGCCTGAAGTTTCGCACGGCGGCGGGTCCGCGCGGACCTGCGCTATGGCGTCTGGCCGTCGTTCAGTACAAGCAGATCCTCCAGCTCCGGGCCACCGCCGCGGTTGGCGCTGCCGGCAGCCAGATACAGGCTGCCATCGACGGCTGCGGCCTGCGTGCCATGGCGCCCCTGCGGTAGCGCTGGCAGCGTTGTCCAGGCGGCGCGCTGCGGGTCGTAGGCTTCCACCTCGTCATGCGCCGTGACCTGCCGCAGGCTCTCGCCGCCGATGATCAGCAGCTTGCCGTTGCGTGCAATGGCACTGGTGCCGGCCCGCTGCGTCGGCAACGCGGCCGGCGCAACGGACCAGGTGCCGCGTTGAACGTCGTAGATATCCACTTCCGCAATCGTCTGCGCCAGGGTGTTGCCACTTTCGTGGGCCGACCTGCGTCCACCGGCGGCATACAGCTTTCCGTCGATCACGGCCGCATGGAAATGGTCGCGCGCGTGCGGCGCGTCCGCCAGCTGTGTCCACTGCTGGGTCCTGGTATCGAAGGCATCCAGCCACGGCACGTACCCGCTCATGTGCCCGCGCGTGTTGCCGCCGACCAGGTACAGCACGCCGGCATGCTCGACCGCGCCTGCGGCGCCGCGACGCCGATGCTGCGGGATTTCCGCGCCCGTCTGCCACGTGTCCGTTTGCGGATCGTAGATCAGCAGGTGGGTCAGCGATGCTTCTTCCGGGTAGTCGCCGGTGAAGCCGCCGACGAAATACAGCTTGCCTGCAGACACCACTGCCTGCGCGTGACTGACCATCAGCGGCGGTGCGCTGCCTTGCGACCAGCGACCTGTGCGGGTATCGAAGATCTCCAGCGGGCGCTGGTCGCGTCCACCGATCAGATACAGCCGCTCACCAATGGCAACCAGACTGTTCTCGTGGCGCGCATGCGGTTTGCCATGTGTGGCAACCGAGTGCCACTGCGGCGATGGCGCGGCGGTCTTGGCAGACGTAGCGTGTTCGGCCGCGATGCCGAGCACAGGCACGCAGCCAATGGTCGCGGCGAGCAGCCCCGCGCGGAGCGTGATGTTCAACAGTCGCATGAAGCGCTCTGCCAGTGGCCATGGCAGACCAGTGTAGCGACAGCGGCCGCACGATCCAGCTGCACAAGCAGCCTGATCCGGTAGCAGTGTGCGCGTGGCGAGTTGTACGCATCGCGGCAGATGCGCCCAGCCTCCACGATGCCGGAGCCCAGCTGTTCCACCTCGTCCCGCAACATGGCCTGGTCCAGAGTTCCACCTGGAAGGGCGGCGATGAGCTGCGCCGCAAACCGTTCGCCCGCATGCCGCATGCGGACCGGTGCCTGCGAGCTCTTCACGTGCAGCAGAACCGCGCTTGCGAACACTACGGTAAATCGACCCGGAGATGCGTGTGGCCATCACTCAAGCAAAGCAGGTTCTGCAAACCGCTCCACCCAAGGCGGTGGCTGCTGCCGCTGCGCGCGGCCTGCGCCTGCGCGAGCAGCATGGGCGCGGCGGCACCGCAATTGGCGTGGCGCGTGCACGCGATCTCTCCGCGCAGAAGTCGCTGTCTGCACAGACCATTCGCCGCATGCATTCCTACTTCGCCAGACACAGCGTCGACAAGAACGGCAAAGGCTGGGCAGATGCCAAGGTACCCTCGGCCGGCTATATCGCCTGGCTGCTGTGGGGCGGCGATGCAGGCCAGCGCTGGGCTGCACGTCTGCTCCAGCGTCTGGACGCAGGGGCGAGCAAGAAGGCCGGCGCCTCCACAAGTGCAGGTGGCGCCTCGAAAACGGCTGCCAAGAAGACGTCGAAGACACGTGGCGCAACGTCGTCGGTGACGAAAAAGACGCCAGCGCGCAAAGCTGCCACAAAGAAAGCAGCAACGAAGAAGGCAGCAACCAAGAAGTCAGCAACGAAGAAGTCAGCAACGAAGAAGGCGGCAACGAAGAAGGCGGCAACGAACAAGCCGGCCAGGAAGACGTCAGCCGGAACACACGCGGCCAAGAAGGCGTCGGCGCAACGCGGCACTGCCAGCAAGAGCGCTACGTCCGCGAAGGCCGTAAAAAAAGCCACCGCCAGGAAGTCTGCACCCTGGAAAACGCCCAACCCCAAGAGCGCATCGCGGTCCACATCGCTGTCTCCCGCACAGAAGTCCCAGGCCAGGAAGCGTGCCAAGGCGGCGGGCCGGCCCTATCCCAACCTGGTGGACAACATGGCGGTTGCCAGCAAGCGAACCACCAAGCGTGTGGGCACATCGGGCGCCGCGAAGAAGGCGGCGATGAAGAAATAACCTCAGGCGGCACTCTTCGCCATCGGGTCATGCTGCGTCGGCGCTGGGAGTGCTGACGCGGCGTACCTGCATCGTGCACGGCGAAAGCATTTTGCAGACGGAGCAAGTCTTGGTCCAGCATGCGGCGAGGGCTTCGGCGCAGTGCTGCAGGGCTGTGGTGCACGCCATCGCTGCGTCGACCGTCCCGTGCAGGCCAGCACGCATGCCGGCACGCGTGCTAAGGCGACGTGCGTTGCCGCTTGCGATCGCCGCGGCATCGATCCGAACAATATTTCACATCGTCCCAGACCTTCTCCCACTTCTTGCGCCAACAGAACGGCCGTCCGCATTGCACGCAGACCTTTTCCGGCAGGTTCTGCTTCTTGGGAGTTGCCATGTCGAGGTCGGATTCCGGGTGCTGGATGGTTGGGGTTCAAGCATGTCATGGCGACGCGCCCGGTCGAAGCCCCTGCCATCCCATCTGCCGCTGATGCCGTCGGGAGCAGCGGCGCACCGCGCAAAAGTCTGCAGCGAGTGTCTATAGTGGACATCGGTGGCCGTGCGGACGCCGTCTGAAGTGACAGACGCGCAAACGTACACAGACCAGACTCAAACAAGGATGCTTGTGAAGCGTTTTCTGCTCGTGTTGTCGGCCCTGCTATACGTTGTTGCGCTCTGCCTTCCTGCATTGCATGGCGGCGATGAACACCTGGGGGGCTTTGCCATTCTGCTGCTCGGCTGGATGCAGGTGGTCGACGGCCAGTGCATCGCCTGGATGAGTAACCCGCTGTATTGGCTGGCGTGGCTCTGCTATGGCCTCAAGGTAGACAAGATGGCGGCGGCGCTGCTGGTGGCGGCCTGTCTGATCGGACTGGATACCTTTCGCGCAACCCGGTTCGACAAGAACGAGGCGGGCCATCAGGTGATGATCGACCACGTGGGCGCCGCGTTCTATGTCTGGGCGTTGAGCTTTGTGCTCCTGCTCGTCGTGGTGTTGATCCGTCTGTTCAACATGCCCGCCGCGCTGCATGGCGGCCGCGCAGCGTGATCGGGCGCAAGCCGTTGCCCGGGCTGCTGACGTCTGCGATGCGCGCGGATCCAAGCGGCCCGTGTGTCCAAGGAGTACCGTAGCGGCGTGTGCCCCGATCCCGCTGCCGACGAGTCGATGATGAACGCCCACGCCAACGCCGCCGACCAGACCATTCCGATCCTGCCCAGCCGCGCGATTGCGCAGACCCTGGCGTTCTATCGCCGACTGGGCTTTGAAGGCGATGCGCATCCGCATGATGCGGGCTATGCAATCTTGCGACGTGGCGCGGTAGAGCTGCATTTCTTTGCGCATCCGGATCTCGACCCGGCCGCGTGCTATGCGGGCTGTTACCTGCGGGTGGGCAACGTGGATGACGTCTACGCCGCACTGCAGGCGGCAGGGCTCCCGGCGCAAGGCATCCCGCGCATCGACCCGCTTGCCGACAAGCCCTGGGGCATGCGCGAATTTGCGATCGTGGACGAGAGCGGCAACCTGCTGCGGATCGGGCAGGTCATTGCCGGTCGCTGACACGCGCCGTAATCGTCGGGCTGTGTGAGCCAGGTCTGCGGCAGCACGCACGTGGAGCGCGCAGCGGCACGCAGGAACCATCGGGCGCCTCTACGCGTGGTGGAGAGGCGCACCGATGGCAGGTGGGCCGCTCCTGCGCGGCGCGGCATGTGTCGTGCGCAGCTCACACCTCAGCCACCGTTGCCAGGATGCAACGTCGCTCAACTGGCCTCCAGCGAGGCAAGCACGGTCTCCACTTGGCCTGGTGTGGCATCACCCAACGCGAGATAGGCTTTCGCCAGCGCATCGGTGAAGCGCGAATCTGCAGCCAGCGTGCCAAACACCGCATCCAGCGTGAGAAAACGCGCGACATCAGCGGCGGCATCGCCAGTGGCTGCGCGTCCAAGCGCGCCCAGGGCATCGTTCAAGGGGTCGACCAGCGCCACGCCAATGCATGCCTGCCTGCGCACGAAATGCAACCAGGCGGCGACCGGAAGGCATACGCGGTCGATCGGGCGCCCGGAGGCCAGCGCATCGCCGATCGTGCCCAGCAGCCGCACCGGGATCTTCTGCGAGCCGTCCCAGGCGATCTGGGCGAGCAGGTGGCGGATGGCGGGGTTGCGGAAGCGGGCCAGGATGGCGTCGCTGTAGTGCTGTGGGTCGAAGCCCGGCATCGGCTGCAGGGTGGGCGCGATGTCGTCGCGCATCAGTGTCTCGACGAAGGCCGCAAGTTCAGGGTGACGCATGGCGTCGGCTACCGTCTCCAGGTTTAGCAGGCTGCCGAGATACGCCAGCGCCGAATGCGGCGCGTTGAGCAGGCGCAGCTTGGCGCGCGCGTAGCCGGCGATGTCCTCGCTCAGGGTGACGCCTGCGCGTTCGAATGCAGGGCGGCCGCTGCAGAAACGATCTTCGATCACCCATTGGCTATAACGCTCGCGCTGGATCGGCCAGGCGTCGTGCACACCCAGCTGGTCTTGCACGTGCGCGCGCAGCGCGTCATCGGTGGCGGGCGTGATGCTGTCCACCATCGAGCGCGGGAAGGCTGCGTGTTGCGCGATCCAGGCCGCGAGCGCGCGGTCATTCTGTTCCGCAAGCCGCACCACGGCGCGCTGCAGCAGCGTGCCGTTGTCGGCCAGGTTGTCGCAGCTGAGCACAGTGAATGGCGCGGTGCCGTTGCGCATGCGCTGCTGCAACCCGGCGACGAGATAGCCGACGGCACTGCGCGGGGCTGCGGGGTTGGCGATGTCGTGGGCGATGTCGGGATGCGCCAGGTCGAGCGTGTCGCCGGCCAGGCAATAGCCTTTTTCGGTGACGGTGAGCGTGACCAGGCGCACTGCAGGATCTGACAGGCGTGCGAGCACGGTGGCTTGTTCGTCGGCGGCGCAGAGGACTTCGCGGATAGCGCCGATGATGCGCAGCTGCGGGTGTTCGTCGAGCAAGGCCAATGTGTAGAGCCCATCTTGTGGACGCAGCGCATCGCGCACGTGCGGGCTATGCAAGGAAACGGCGCAGATGGCCCAGGTGGGATCTTCGGCGAGTAAATCGTCGATATAGACGGCCTGGTGAGCGCGATGGAAGGCGCCTGCGCCCAGATGCACGATGCCGATGGTGGTGTGTTTTGGGGTGTAGCTTGGTGTGAGAACAGTGGTTGGTAGGTGAGCGAGTGCTGCGATGGAGAGCGTTGGAATTGGCATGGGGTCTTTTTAGTAATCGTGGGGTGCTGCAGGTTTGCTTGGTGGCCTTACCCTCACCCCAACCCCTCTCCCGCAGGGAGAGGGGCTTTGCTCGGCGGCTTGTGGGGGCGCGATTACTTATCGGTGACGGTGAAGCGTTGCTTGCTGCGGATGTCGCTGCTGGAGGCGCCGATCTGCACCTCATAGGCACCCGGATCCACGGCGTACGCCTTGCGCTGGTCGTCATAGATGCGCAGCGCGTCCTGCGCCGTGATGGTGAAGCGCACCTGGCGTTGTTCGCCCGGCTGCAGGGTGATGCGTTGAAAGCCGCGTAGTTCCTTGATGGCGCGTTCGCGTTGTGGCTTCAGCGGCTGCAGATACAGCTGCACCACTTCGTCGCCTGCGCGTTGGCCGGTGTTCTTCAACGTGACCGTTGCGGTGAGTGTGCCGTCGGCGGCCACGGTCTTGCGATCAACCTGCACGGTGGAATAAGCAAACTGCGTATACGACAAGCCATGTCCGAATGGATACAGCGGCTTGCCGGCGAAGTAACGATAGGTGCGCCCGCGCATGGCGTAGTCGTCGAAGGCCGGCAGGCGCTCGTCCTCCTTGTAGAAGGTGATCGGCAGGCGGCCACCGGGGCTGGCCTGGCCGAACAGCACATCGCCCACCGCACTGCCGCCGCGCTGGCCGGGGTACCAGGCCAGCAGGATGGCGGGCACGTGTTGCTGGGCCCAGTCGATGGCCAGCGCCGAGCCGGTGGTCAGCACCACCACCACCGGCGTGCCGGTGGCCTGCAGCGCTTGCAGCAGCTCGCGCTGCGGCTTGGGCAAGCGCGTGTCGGTGCGGTCGCCACCGGCAAAGCCGGGGTAATTGACGTCCATTTCTTCGCCCTCGACATCGCCGGTGAGGCCGCCGACAAACACCACTACTTCGGCATTGCGGGCGGCGTCCACCGCTTCCTGCAGCGGCGGTTTGGCGCCGGGCATGCGCCAGGCCAGGCGCACCCCGGCATCGCGGGTGGCTTCGTAATACTCCACACGCAGGTCGTAGGCTTTGCCGCCTTCCAGCGCCACGCTGGCATTGCCGCCACGCATGCGCGGTGCATCGCTCCATTGATCAATGAGCAACTTACCGTCCAGGTACAGGCGTACGCCATCGTCGGCGGCAATCTGCAATTCGTACGTGCCCGAGACCGGCGGCAGCAACTGGCCATGCCAACGCACGCTGAAATCGTCCTTGCCGAGTGCGCGGTCGGGCTGCAGTTCGCCACGGCCAACTGCATCGTCGGTGGGCGCGTTGCGGTCCCAGCGGAAGGCGATGCGCGGGTCGATGCGGGTCAGCACCGGCTGGCCGGCAAGCGTGCGGCCATTGAAATAGTCGCCGGTCAGGCCGTTCTGCGTGGCACCGGCCGCCGGGCGCAAATAGCGCGATTCGATCGGTGCGGCAGCGTTGGGGTCTTCGCGCCCTTCCACCAGGTCGCTGCCGCGCGCATAGACCACATCGGCTTGCGGTGCGGCATCGCGGATGCCTTGCAGGATGGTGATCGGCGCGGCGGGCGTGCCGTGGTAGTTACCCAGCAGCGACATCGGGTCGTCGGCGGTGGGGCCGACCACGGCAATGCGCTTGAGCGTGGGCTTGAGCGGCAACACGCCGTCGTTTTTCAGCAACACCAGCGATTCGCGTGCGGTGCGGCGCGCCAGCGCATCGTGCTGCGGCGATTGATTCGCCGAGGCGGGAATCTGCGCCCACGGCACGCTGGCCGGCGGGTCGAACATGCCCAAGCGCATGCGCGTGGTCATCAGGCGCTTGAGCGAGGTATCGATGCGGGCCTCGTCGATCAAGCCGGCACGCACCGCCGCAGGCAACGCGGCGTAGGTGTCGCCGCAATCCAGGTCGGTGCCGTGTTTGACGCCGAGTGCGGCGGCGGCTTCGGGCGTGGGCACGATCTTGTGGTTCTGCCAGATATCGCGGATGGCGGCGCAGTCGCTGACGATGTACCCGTCGAAACCCCAATCGCGGCGCAGGATGCCTTCCAGCCGGGTGCTGGCCGAGGCGGATTCGCCATTGACGCGGTTATAGGCGCCCATCACCGCAGCGACCTTGCCCTCCTGTACCAGGGCCTGAAACGCCGGCAGGTAGGTCTCGTAGAGATCGCGCTCGCTGGGGTGTACATCGAAATGATGGCGGTCGGCCTCCGGGCCGCTGTGTACGGCGAAGTGCTTGGCGGTGGCATCGAGCTTGCGGTACGGCCCCTGCTGCGCCTGCAGGCCCTGCACGAAGGTCACGCCCATGCGTGCGGTGAGAAACGGGTCTTCGCCGTAGGTTTCCTGCCCGCGGCCCCAGCGCGGGTCGCGGAAGATGTTGATGTTCGGCGACCAGAACGTGAGCCCCTGATAGCGCTTGTGCTCGCCACGCGCCAGGAACGCGTGGTGCTTGGCGCGCGCTTCGTCGCTGATGGCGGTGGCCACCTCGGCCATCAGCGGCGTGTCGAAGGTGGCCGCCAACCCGATCGCCTGCGGAAACACCGTGGCACCGCCGGCGCGCGCCACGCCGTGCAGCGCTTCGTTCCACCAATCGTAGGCCGGCACCTGCAGGCGCGGGATGGCGGGCGCAGCGTTCTGCATCTGCGCGGCTTTTTCTTCCAGCGTCATGCGCGCCACCAGATCGGCGGCGCGCGCGTCGAAGCTGCGTTGCGTGTCCAGATACGGCGGTGGTGTGGCTGCATGGGCAGCGCCTGCGGCGCATCCGAGTACGAGCAGGACGCCGTGCGCGAGCGAGCGGAAACGGGCGGGCGGGTAGGAGGGCATGGTCAGTCCTGTTGGCGGTCGGGGTGCGATTGGGCGAACGGCCCGATCATGCTGCCGACGAAGCCGCCGGCCTGTTCGGTACTGAGAAAGCCGGCATCGTCGTTGCGGCGGAGCGATTGCCAGCCGCGGCCATCGGCGTCGAAGGCGAAGCTGTACGCGCCGCCATCGCCGCTGATCTGCAGGCGCAGCTGTGCGGTTGCCGGAATGCGGGTCTGTGCAAGCGTGGTGGTGGTGGCGCCATCGCGCTTGTGCAGGAACACCTGCAGCGCATCGCCATCGCGACGGACGCCGAATGCATACCACGCGTTGGAATTTTGAAACGCGGCCAGCCCCGCACTGACGCCCGCCTGCGCGGGCACATCCAGCGCGGTGCTTGCCGTAAAGCGTGTGTGTTGCTGGCGGCGTGCGAGGAAGGCCGGTGTGCCGGCGCTGTCCAGCCCTTGCGTGCCGGCATGCAGCGTCAACCAGCCTGTACGCGTGCGCAGGTCGGCCAGCTCACCCCTGGGCACGCGCACGCTCAGCCACTCGCGCTGCAGCGTGGCGTGGTCGAAGTCGTCATGCCAGGTGAAGTTGCCCGCCAACGGCGCCTGCGTGGCACGTGCCGTCTTCGCGCCGGTGGGCGCCTTGGCGATGTAGGGAATCGGCTGGCCCGCCGGCAGGATGGAGGGCCAGCCATCGCGCCACTGCACCGGCAGCAAGAACGTTTCGCGCCCGGTGTTGTAGCGGTCGCCGCTATACGGACGGCTTGCGAGAAACACCGCCCACCACTGCCCATCGGGCGTGTCCACCAGGTCCACGTGGCCGGCATTGCTGATCGGGTGCGCGCGCGCGGCCGGCAGATCGCGTTGGGTCAGGATGGGGTTGCTCGGCGCGGGCGCATACGGCCCCCACACGTCGCGGCTACGCAACACCACCTGCGAATGCTGCGGGCCGGTGCCGCCTTCGGCGCAGGACAGGTAGTACCACCCGTCGCGTTGATACAGGTGCGGGCCCTCGATCCAGATCGGCTTGCTGGCCAGATCCACGCCGCCATTGAGCAACACCTTGCGCGGGCCAATCGGTTGCTTGGTGGCGAGGTCGAAACGCTGCATCCAGATCGCGCGATGGCCCTCGTATAACGGCGTGCCTTCCGGCGGGCCGTTGTTGAGCAGATACGCGCTGCCATCGGTGTCGAAGAACAATGAGGGGTCGATGCCGTCGATACCCGGCAGCCAGGTCAGCGCCGACCACGGGCCCGCCGGGTCGCTGGCACTGGCGATGAAATTGCCGCCGCTATCGACCGACGTGCCCACCACGTAAAAGCGCCCGGCGTGATGGCGGATGCTGGCGGCGAACATGCCGCGCGACACGCCGAGCCCGTCGTAATCGAGTTGCTCGCGGCGCTCGACCACATTGCCGATCTGCGTCCAGTGCACAAGATCGGTGCTCTCGAACACCGGAATCGCCGGGAAGTACGCAAACGTGGAATTGACCAGGTAATAGCGCTCGCCCACGCGGGTGATGCTGGGGTCCGGATAGAAGCCAGCCAGCACCGGATTGCGGTAATGCCCGGCCGGCAGCGGAGTTGCGAACACCGCATCGTCGCCGCGGTAGTCGAACCAATCGAAGGCGACATCCACGCCGGTGGGCGCCGCTGTCGTTGCCGGTGCCTGCACCGCAGCAGGCGCAGGCGCAGCCATCAGCAGAGCCAGCGCTGCCGGCAGCAGGCGCATCACCAGTCCCACATCGCGCCGTCTTCCAGGCGTGCGATAGGCAACTGCTTGGGCACGTACGGATACTTCGCGGCCAGGTCTTCATCGATGTCCACGCCATGCCCGGGGGTTTCGCCGCAGTGCAGGCGTCCGTCGCGGAAGGTGTAGTCGTGCGGGAACACCGCGTTGGCTTCGTCGGAATGGAACATGTATTCCTGGATGCCGAAGTTGGGCACCCAGGTGTCGAAGTGCAACGCTGCGCCCATGCACACCGGCGACAGATCGGTGGCGCCGTGGAAGCCGGTGCGCACCTGGTGCAGCGCGGCGAAATCGGCCAGCCGGCGCACGTGGGTGATACCGCCGGCATGCACAATGGTGGTGCGGATGTAGTCGATCAGCTGCTGCTCGATCAGGTGCTTGCAGTCCCAGATCGAGTTGAACACCTCGCCCACTGCCAGCGGTGTCACGGTGTGCTGGCGAATGATCTCGAATGCGCGCTGGTTTTCCGCCGGGGTGGCGTCTTCCAGCCAGAACAACCGGTACGGCTCCAGGTCGCGGCCCAGGCGCGCGGCTTCGATCGGGGTGAGCCGGTGGTGCGCATCGTGCAGCAGCTCGATCTCGTCGCCATGGTCGCTGCGCAATTGTTCGAACAACTTGGGCACAACGCCGAGATAGCGCGGCGTGGACCACACGGTTTCGGTGGGCAGCTCGCTTTCGGCCGGCTCGTAGGGCTTGCCACCGACAGAAATGCCGTAGGTCTTCTTGATGCCGGGCACGCCGCATTGCGCGCGGATGGCGATGAAGCCCATCTCGCGGAAGCGGCCCACTTCATCGCTGGTTTCGGCGATATCGCGGCCGTTGGCGTGGCCGTACACCAATGCGCCTTCGCGCGAGCGCCCGCCGAGCAGTTGATACAGCGGCATACCGGCCATCTTGCCCAGGATGTCCCACAACGCCACATCCACCGCGGCAATTGCGCTCATCGTTACCGGCCCGCGCCGCCAGTACGCACCGCGGTAGAAGAACTGCCAGATGTCCTCGATGCGCCCGGCATCGCGGCCGATCAGGTTGGGCACCAGGTGTTCCTGCAGGTACGCCGCCACCGCCAATTCGCGCCCGTTGAGCGTGGCATCGCCCAGCCCGGTGATGCCCGAACGGGTGCGGATCTTCAACGTGACGAAATTGCGGCCCGGGCAGGTGACGATGACGCGCGCTTCGACGATCTCGCGGTCGCGGGCGGAACCTTGCAGCGGTGCAGGGGAGTCGGGAGTCTGTGACATCGTGATCTCGCTCAGGGGGAAGGGGTGGCGGTAATGGGACGTTCGAACGGGCCGGCCGGCAAGCCGCTGCGGTCGTACAGCGTGCACACCGGGCTGTCGGCCCAGCAGTAGCGCACGCGCGTTGCGGTCATGCCGGAAGGGACGCGCACGCTGACATCGCGGCCCTGCAGCGTGGCGCTGGCATAGCGGCAAGTGCCGGACGCCTCGCCGCACAGCTCGAAGCCGATCGGTGCGTCGTTGCCATAGCTCAGCAAGGTGGTGTCCACGTCATCGAAGCGGATGCGCACGCTGTCGCGCTCGCGCTGCAGGCTGCGCGGCACCGGGCCGGACGGCGCAATCGCCTCGCCATACACCACATGCCGCGCTGCACGCGCCAGGCGCCGGCCCAGCTCCTGCTTGTTGGCCGGATGGATGTCGTAGCGGTCGCCGATATCGATCGCCACCGCCAACCCGGCGTGTGCATCGTCGGCAACGAAGCGCCGCTGCGCCTCGCGCAATTGCGCCCAACCGCTTTCGACCGGTTGGGTGGGCGGGGTGCCGTAATTGGCCAGCTGCACCACCAGCAGCGGCAACTGCGCACCGAAACGCTGTCGCCAATCGCGCTGCCATGCGTTGAGCAAGGCCGGGTAATGCGCCGCATCGCCGGCATTGGATTCGCCCTGGTACCACAGCACCCCACGCAGGCCCAGCTGCCCCAGTGGCGCGATCATGCCGTTGTACAAGGTGGTGAGCCCTGCAGCCGACGACCACGGCGCCCGCGGTGGCGAGCCCACTGCCTGCGGCACGATGCGGTATTGCCAGGGCGCGTCCAGCGCCACTGTGCTGCTATCGGCAAACTGCAGTGCGCGCGATTGCGCATCGCCCAACAAGCCGCCGCGTCGATAGGTGTTGAGCACATTGAGCACGATGCTGTTGCGCCCGGCATGCAGCCGCCCGCGCGGCAGTGTGTAGCGACGCGGCTGGTCCGCACCGTAGCTGCTGCCCACGCCGCGCCCGTTGACCCAGGTCTGGTCCAGTTCGTCCACCGGCCCCAGCAACAACGTCGCGTCCTGCGCGGCCTGTGCCGGTGTCAGTTCGATGCTGGTGCGGTACCACACCATGCCGTTGAAGCCGACCAGCTGCGGCACGCCCCAGTCGTCCCATGCGCCCAGTGCCGGCGGTGCGCCCTGCCAGTCGCCGGGCGCATCGGGCTGCCACGGTTCGCCTTCGCCATGCGCATGCCACCAGGCTTCCCACAGCGCGGCCCACTGCGGCGCGGCAGCCACCGGGTCGGTTGCGTAACGTGCTAGCACATCCAGTGCCGGACCATCGTCGCTGGCCGCACGCAGCGGCGCGTCGCCGATCCAGGCCTGCAGTTGCGAGCCGCCCCATGAGGCGTTGATCAAGCCCATCGGCACGTCGACACTCTTCTGCAACTCACGCGCGAAGTAGTAGCACGCGGCCGAAAACTCCTTCACCGTCTCCGGCGTGGTGCGTTGCCACGTTGCAACGCCACCGAAGCTGCGTTGCGGGGTTGGGCTGGATTGCGCGGGCACCTTGAACATGCGGATGCTGGGGTGGTCGGCGTCGGCAATCTCGCTGCGTGCATCCAGCGTGCGGTGCACCTGCAGCTCCATGTTCGACTGCCCCGAACACAGCCACACATCGCCGATCAAAATATCGTCGATCTGTTGCACCACCCCGCTGGCAGTGCTGGCCTTCAAGCGGTACGGGCCGCCGGCCGCATGCGCGAGCAGGCGTGCCTGCCAATGCCCTTGCCGGTCTGCGCGAACCTGCACCTGCGCCGTCTCCAGTTGCACCGTGACACGCGCGCCCGGCGCCGCATCGCCCCATACGCGGATCGGCGCATCGCGCTGCAGCACCGCATGGTCCTGGAACACGGGATGCAGCAGCGGTGCATCTGCGGCGCTTGCCAGTTGCGGCAGCAGCAACACCGATAACGTGGCGACCAACACGTTCAGCCGACATGCGCTCACTTCGGATTCCCCGGTGCGTACGGAAATGTCAGTGCCTGGTAATACGCCAACGGATGCGCTGGCGGCGCCACGCCGGCAGGCAGCGGGCGGCCGGACACACTCTGGAAATAGGCGATGCTCGCATCGCGCCACCACTGCGCCTCACGCTGCTGGATAGCCAAGAAAGCGTCCACCTGTTGGTAGCGCGGCGCATCGATCTTGCCGGCAAGGCCTTGCCAGGTCGTGCGCATCGCAGCCACCTCGCTCACACCGTGGTCGTAACGCCAGACCAGCTCGTCCCACAGCGGTCTGCCGGAGGCCATGCGGTGATCCCACGGCACATGATGGAACCACAGCAGCAACGGCTCGGGCACGCGCTGCACATCGCCGAACACGCGCGCCACCGGCAGCGCATATTGCGCAACGGCATTGCTGCCGCTGGCGCTGCGATCGAAGCCGATCCCGTTGCGGTCGGCGCGGTGGTAATACACCGGGTCCCAGTCAGGGCGTTCGCTGCCGGCATCCCACGGTGCCGGGCCGTAATGGTGGCCGCGCCCCATCAGGTGATGCAGCCCGAGCGGGGTCATGTAGTCCACCACCGCCTCGCGCGAACGCAGCATCATGCCAACCACCGGTTCGACCACCGCCGGATCGTTGGAAAACGTCATGCGTGCCCATTCCTGCACAATGGCCTGCGGCGACAGCTGCGGGTCCCACGCCAGCCGCCCGTACGCGTACCAGTTGGCCTGATCGAAGATCGAGCCGCTCCAGTTGCGGTCGGCACCGATATTGGCCACGCCGGCAATGCCGGTCAGCCGTGTGCGTTTGCTATCGGCGAACAGGCTTCCATCCACGGTCTTTGCAACGGTCGAGCCCTTGCCGCGCGCATAGGTGTCGGCCTGCAATGTTTCGGAAAACAGCGTGCCCAGGTACGCCAGATGCGTGGAAAAGCCCAGGTATTCCTTGGTGATCTGAAACTCCGGCATCAATGGCGTCTTGCGCATCGCACCGAACAACGGGTGAAACGGCTCGCGCGGCTGGAAGTCGATGGCACCGTTCTTCACCTGCACGATCACGTTGTCGCGAAAGGCGCCATCCAGCGGCACGAATTCGCTGTACGCCTGTTTGGCGCGGTCGTCCGGCTGCTCATGCGAATAGACGAAGGCCCGCCACATCACCACCCCGCCATGCGGCGCCAGCGCATCGGCCAGCAGGTTTGCGCCATCGGCGTGGCTGCGTCCGTAATCCTGCGGGCCGGGCTGGCCTTCGGAATTGGCCTTGACCAGGAATCCGCCAAAATCCGGGATGCGCGCATAGATCTCGTCGGCCTTGTCGCGCCACCAGCGCTGCACTTGCGGGTCCAGTGGGTCGGCAGTTTTCAGACCACCGATCTCGATCGGCGCACTGAAGCGCGCACTGAGAAACACCCGAATGCCATAGGGACGAAACACCTGCGCCAGTGCCGCGGCCTTGTCCAGGTACTGCGGCGTGAGACTCCACGCCTTGGCGTTGACATTGTTGAGCACGGTTCCGTTGATGCCCAACGAGGCATTGGCGCGCGCGTAGTCGGTGTAACGCGGGTCCAGATAGCCGGGCAAGGTTTGCCAGTTCCACAACGAGGCGCCGGCATAGCCGCGCTCCACCACGCCATCGAGATTGTCCCAATGATTGAGCATGCGCAGCTGCAGGCGCGGCGCCTCGCGCACATCCAGCGCAGTGAGCGGTTGGCCAGTCTGCAGCAGGCGCAGAAAGTGAAACGCGCCATATAGCGCGCCGACATCGCTGCCGCCCACGATGGCCGTGGTTCGATGCCCATCGACGCTGACCGTGCGGATCAGATAGCCCTCGCGGCCCAGGCCATCGGTTTTCAGCTTCAACGCCGCCATCTGCGGGGCGGTCGCGGCGCCCAGCAGGATGCTGCCATCGGCGGTGACGGTCGCGGTGGTGGGCAGCGTGCTGCCCAGTAGCCCCTGTACACCGCGTTGCAGTTCCTCCCGCGCGGCCTGCAGCGTAGGCGAATCACCGGCCACCACCAGGGCGCTTGCGTGCTGGCGCAGCTGCGCGGCCTTGCCCAGGGTGTGGTAGCGCAACCATAACTCGTAGCCATCTTCGGCATGCACGGGGGCGACCGGCACCAACGCGGCACCCAGCAGGACCAGCCACAGCAGCGCCAGCACATGCCCGCTCGCGCGCGTGCGGCCCATCCGGCATGCGCTCATGCGGCGCGCTCCTGCAGGCTGCAGGCGCGTGGGTGCATCTCGCCGCTCTGTCTGCTTCCCGGTACCATGGCTTGCATCGCGCCACGTCGGGCTGCCGCGCGTGTACCGGCAGCAGCACGCGAGCATCCGCCCGCTGTCGCAGTCACCTGAAGAGGCCACGCTTGGAGAAGATCAGGAAGTCGGTCCGCCGTACCAGTCGCGCGACCACCATCGACGAGGTGGCGGCGCTGGCGAAGGTGTCGCCGATGACGGTCTCGCGTGTGGTCAACAACAACGGCAGTGTCCGCGATGCCACCCGCGAGCGGGTGATGCGCGCGGTCGACAAGCTCGGTTACACGCCCAATCTCGCTGCCAGTGCGCTGGCCGCTGCACAGAGCACCCGTATCGCGTTGATCTACAGCGATCCCAGCGGCGCGTATTTGCGCGAGCTGTTGCTGGGTGTGTTGCGCGTGGCCTCGCGGACCTCGATCCAGCTGGTGATCGACTGCTGGGACGACCTGGATGCCGATGCCGAGCGCCGTGCCGCACGCAAGCTTGCCAAGGGCGTGGCCGGTGTGATCCTGCCGCCGCCGTTGTGCGAGTCCAGGGCCGCGGTGCTGGAGCTGGTGCGCGCCAAGGTGCCGGTGGTGGCGATCGCCTCCAATCACTTCAGCCCCGATGTGGCCTGCGTGCGGATCGACGAATTCGCCGCCGCCAAGGAGATCACCGAGCATCTCATCGCACAGGGGCATACGCGCATCGGCTATATCGCCGGGCACCCGAACCTGTCGGCCAGCACCCGGCGGTTCGAAGGTTTTCAGGCCGCGTTGTCCGATGCCGGTTTGCGCCTGGATCGGCATCTGGTGCAGCCGGGCGACTACACCTACAAATCCGGCCTGGTCGCCGCCGAAAAACTGTTGGCGCGCAAACGCCGCCCCAGTGCCATCTTCGCCAGCAACGACGACATGGCAGCTGCGGCCATCTCGGTCGCGCACCGCCGTGGGCTGGATGTGCCGCGCGACCTGTCGGTAGTGGGCTTTGACGACACCTCTGCCGCCACGGCGGTATGGCCCGAACTCACCACCGTGCAGCAACCCATCGCCGCCATGGCCGATGCCGCGCTGGACATCCTGTTGAAGACGATACGTGCCAAGGAGCGCACGGCGAAGATGGTCGATCATGTGGTCGCGCACCTGCTGGTCAAGCGGGATTCGGTGGCCGCACCGACACCCTCCGATCCGGCCGAGTAAGAGGAGCGACGGCGCGGCCGCAGTACGGGCGCAGTCGCCGACGGGTTGTGCATGTCCTGTGCGTCCCTGCGGTGGCCGGCGTGATGTCCCCTGCGTAATACGCGCCACGGTGTCGTCGATCTGGATGAGTGGCATCGCCTGCATTGCCGCTAGGGCAATGCAGGCGGGGTGTCCCATCCACGCCGCGTCCCACGCCGCGCGCGTGGCAGCGTTCACCGGATCAGATACTGATTGATCAGGTTTTCGTAGGCTTCCTGACGGCCGCTGATCTGCTTGGGCTCGTTACCGGCGGCGTACTTGGCCAGATCCGCCAGCGTGCTGGTGCCGTTGGCAAAGTCGGCACCGGCGCCGCTGTCGAAGCTGGCGTAACGCTCGGCGCGCCAGGTCTCCAGCGGCGAAGACGTCAGCAATGCGTTGGCAACCTCAAGACCACGTGCAAACGCGTCCATGCCACCGATATGCGCCAGGAACAGGTCCTGCGGATCGGACGATTCGCGGCGCACCTTGGCATCGAAATTCAGGCCGCCCGGTGCCAGCCCGCCCTGGCGCAGCACCACCAGCATCGCGCCGACGGTGTCGTACAGGTCGGTCGGGAACTGGTCGGTGTCCCAGCCGTTCTGCGGATTGCCGCGGTTGGCATCGATGCTGCCGAGCAGGCCGGCATCGCTGGCAACCTGCAGATCGTGCTCGAAGCTGTGACCCGAGAGCGTGGCGTGGTTGGCTTCGATATTGAGCTTGAAATCCTGGTCCAGGCCGTGCTGACGCAGGAAGCCGATCACGGTGGCGCTGTCGAAGTCGTACTGGTGCTTCATCGGCTCCATGGGCTTGGGCTCGATCAGGAAGTTGCCGGTGAAGCCGATCGCGCGGCCGTAGTCGCGTGCTAGGGTGAGGAAGCGCGCCATGTTGTCCTGCTCGCGTTTCATCTGCGTGTTGTGCAGGCAGGCATAACCTTCGCGGCCGCCCCAGAACACGTAGTTTTCGCCGCCCAGTTCCACCGTGGCATCGATCGCGGCCTTGACCTGCACGGCGGCGCGCGCCACCACATTGAAGTCGGGGTTGGTGGATGCACCATTCATGTAGCGCGGGTGCGAGAACAGGTTGGCGGTGCCCCATAGCAGCTTGATGCCGGTGTCGGCCTGGCGCTGCTTGGCGATGCCCACCATGTGCTTGAGGTTGCTTTCGTACTCGCCGATATCGTCCGCATCCGGCGACAGGTCGATATCGTGGAAGCAGTAATACGGCACGCCGAGCTTGGTGAAGAATTCGAATGCGGCATCGGCCTTGGCTTCGGCACTGTCGAGCGCGCTGTTGCCGATATCCCACGGATACGCACGCGTACCCGGGCCGAACGGATCGGCGCCGTTGCCGCAGAAGCTATGCCAGTAGGCCACGGCAAAGCGCAGATGCTCGGCCATGGTCTTGTCGCCGATCTTCTTGTTGGCGTCATAGACCTTGAACGCGAGCGGGTTGTCGGAGTCGCGGCCTTCGAAGCCGATCTTGCCGATGCCGGGGAAATACTCTTTGGCGCCGATGTAGACGGTGTTGCTCATGGGGTGGAACTCCTGCAAGGAGGCGAGGGAAGGCAAGGGTGTTGCAAACGAGTGGCCAGTCGCGCAGCGCGGCAGTCGCCTATGTGCACTGCCGCTGCGCCAGCAGCGCGCGCGGCCGGCACCAAGGGGGACTGCGCGCGCAAGATCCGACCCACACCACGCAAAATGTTAGCGCTACCACAATTGCGACCGAAAAAAGCCGCGCGATGAAGCGAAGCTGGAGATTCCATGCCGATTCCGAGTGAAGCGGTCTGCCCGACTTTACCCAGCCCGGCGCCGAAAGGCTTGCTGCGCTGCGAGATACGTAATGTGGCGTGGCGGCTAGGTGTGGTGCTGGCCGGTTGTGGGCTGGCCGGGGCGTACGGCCCTCACCCGCCCTTCGGGCACCCTCTCCCGCATGCGGGAGAGGGAATCGCCGAGCGGGGGAGCTGCTGGGGCGAGAGGAAGCTGCCACGAGAGGGAATCGCCAGGAGAAGGAACCGCCGGGCGAGGGATCGCCAGGAGAGGGAGCGCCAGGAGAGGGAGCTGCCGGGGGGAGAGGGAGTTGCCAGGAGAGGGAGCCCAGAGAGGGAGCAGCCCGGAGAGGGAGCTGCCAGGAGAGGGAATGGCCACGAGAGGGAACCGCCGGGGTGAGGGAGCTGCTGGGGCGTAGGGAGCTGCTGGGAGAGCGCCGCCAGGAGAGCGCCGGTGGGAGGCGCTCCCCCCACAAACAAGGGCTTGCTCCCTTCCCCCGTTTACGGGGGAAGGTGCCCGAAGGGCGGATGGGGGCAGCCACCCCTGACCTCACGACCCAATCCCCATCCCCCCGGCAGCTACAATGGCCGGCTTATGACCGCTGTCCTGCCGCTGCCGCAACCCCTGGCCGACCCCGCGCCGCGCAACCCGCGCCAGCGGCCGATGCCCGAACAGCTGCGCCTGGGCAAACACTTGCAACGCCAGGTGGGCCAGGCGATTGCCGACTTCGGCATGATCGAAGCCGGCGACAGGGTCATGGTCTGCCTGTCCGGCGGCAAGGACAGCTACACCCTGCTGGACATGCTGTTGCACCTGCAGCGCAAGGCGCCGGTGCCGTTCACGCTGCTGGCAGTCAACCTGGACCAGAAGCAGCCGGATTTCCCCGCCCACGTGCTGCCCACCTATCTGCGCGCGCTGGGGGTGCCGTTCGACATCGTCGAGCAGGACACCTATTCGGTGGTCAGCCGGGTGATTCCGGCCGGCAAGACCATGTGTTCGCTGTGCTCGCGGTTGCGTCGTGGCGCGCTGTATGCCTACGCGCAGGCACATGGCGTGACCAAGATCGCGCTCGGCCATCACCGCGACGACATCGTCGCCACGTTTTTCATGAATCTGTTCCACCACGCACGCTTGGCGGCGATGGCGCCCAAGTTGCGCAGCGACGACGGCGCGCATGTGGTGATCCGCCCGTTGGCCTACGTGCGCGAGGCCGACATCGCCGACTACGCGCAGGCGCGGCAGTTTCCGATCATTCCCTGCAACCTGTGCGGCAGCCAGGAAAACCTGCAGCGCCAGCAGGTCGGCCGCATGTTGCAGCAATGGGATCGCGAGCAACCCGGGCGGGTCGATCAGATCGCGCGCGCGCTGGGCGATGTGCGCCCCGAGCAACTGGCCGACCGCCGCCTGTTCGATTTCCTGAGCCTGGGCCGCGCGCCCGGGGCCGCTGCGGCCGTGCCCGACGCCAGTGGCGATTGGCTGGCCGCCAGCGACACCCCACACAACAGCGACTGACGCGCCCGCCCGGTCGCCGTCGGTCTTCCACCTCCACGTTTGTCTTCTTCGGTCTTACGCATGTTCTTTCGCAATCTCACGTTGTTCCGTTTCCCGACCACGCTGGATTTTTCCGAAATCGAAACGCTGCTGCCGCCAGTGCAGCTCAAGCCGGTCGGCCCGCTGGAAATGAACTCGCGCGGTTTCATTTCGCCGTTCGGCCGCGATGAGCAGGAAGTGCTTTCGCACCGCCTGGAAGACTTCCTGTGGCTCACCGTCGGTGGCGAGGACAAGATCCTGCCCGGCGCGGTGGTCAACGATCTGCTCGAGCGCAAGGTCGCCGAGATCGAGGAAAAGGAAGGCCGTCGCCCCGGCGGCAAGGCCCGCAAACGCCTCAAGGACGACCTGATCCATGAGCTGCTGCCGCGTGCCTTCGTCAAGAGCTCGCGCACCGACGCCATCCTGGATCTGCAGCACGGTTACATCGCGGTCAACACCTCCAGCCGCAAGAGCGGCGAGAACGTGATGAGCGAGATCCGCGGCGCGCTCGGCAGCTTCCCGGCGCTGCCGCTCAATGCCGAAGTCGCCCCGCGCGCCATCCTCACCGGCTGGATCGCCGGCGAGCCCTTGCCCGAAGGCCTGAGCCTGGGCGAAGAATGCGAAATGAAGGACCCGATCGAAGGCGGCGCGGTGGTCAAGTGCCAGCATCAGGAACTGCGCGGCGACGAGATCGACAAGCACCTGGAAGCCGGCAAGCAGGTCACCAAGCTGGCGCTGGTGCTGGATGACAACCTCTCGTTCGTGCTCGGCGACGACCTGGTGATCCGCAAGCTCAAGTTTCTCGACGGCGCGCTGGATCAACTCGAACACAGCGAAGACGACGGCGCGCGCGCCGAACTCGACGCACGCTTTACGCTGATGAGCGCCGAAGTCCGCCGGCTGTTCCTGTTGCTGGAAACCGCGCTGAAGCTCAGCAAGGCGGAGTAACCAGGTTTCGAACTTGTGGCGGCATTTGGCAGGCGCGAGTCGATGCGTGCGTCAAAAGCGCGGTGAGTCGAGTGCGCGGTGCCCTCACCGCTCGCGGGACACGCCGTTAACCCGTCCATGGGGGCTCGATGGCGGCATCCATGCCGCCATCGAGCCCGCAATCGGCGAGGACACCGCACCAGAAATTTGGCTGGTGGTTTTACTGAAGAGCGAAGACACCGCGTCGCCGATCCGCTGATCGCTGTTCTGAAAACTCTGCGCACCGACCATCTCGACTGGTCCTTGCCCGCCCACCGTCGCGGGACCTTGAGCGGCATGGATGCCGCGCCAGAGCCTCCAGGGACGGATTCACGGCGTGTCCTGCGATGGTGAGCGGGCAAGGGCCTTGCAGCAAACGCAAAGACGTCGAGGGCGCGGCGCCTTACCGCTCACGGGAAACGCCGTAAAACCCGTCCATGACGGCTCGTTGATCGCATCCACGCCGCCAATGCTCCCGCAAGCGGCGAGGACACCGCACCGGAGCGTTGGTCGGCTGCTTTCTTGAAGACGTATCGTCAGTGCGTCCTGCGGAGGTCGAGGGCAGGGCCATGCAGCCAGGCCGCATATCCACCCAATTCGGCTGCGCCCATCTGCCAGTGGGCGTGGCCGTCTGGTGGGTCGCTCTAAGTCGCGCCAACATCGAATGCATCACATGCGCCGTCTCACCACCTGACACATCGCAGCGCTATCCTGTGCGCATGTTCAAGCCCGTCCGCCGCCTGATTGCGCCGCCCTCACAGGTTGTCGAACGCGATTGCGTGCGCGTGCAACTGGAAGGCCGCGACATCGACGTGCTGCGCGTGCGCGACCCGCGTGCGCGACGCATCAAACTCAGCGTCGACGAACGTGGCGCGCGGTTGACCTTGCCGCTGCGCGCAAGCCTGGTGTCCGGCGAGCGCTTCCTGCACGCGCACCTGGATTGGCTGAGCACGCAGCTGTCGCGCTACCAGCAGGTCGATGCCTTTCCTGCGCTGGAGCGCGGGGTGCCGGGGCTGCTGCCCCTGCGCGGGGCGCTGCTGCCGTTGAGCTGGCACGACGGCCGCTACGCACGCATCGACATCACCGATGCAGGTGCGCAGTTCTATGTGCCCACCCGCCTGGGCGATGCCGGTCTACGTCGCACACTGAAGGAATTCTACGAAGCGCAGGCCCGCGCCGATGTCGGCCGCTGGTTGCCCACCTATCTCCCCGGCCTGCCGCGCGCACCGGCACGGTTGCGTTTGAAGGTGATGTCCTCGCAGTGGGGCTCGCTCGCCCCGGACGGCTCGATGGCACTGGACCTGGCACTGGTGCTCGGCCGCCCGTCTGCGTTCGAATACGTGCTGGTGCACGAGCTCTGCCATCTGCTGCAGGCCAATCATTCGCCGGCCTTCTGGGCCGAAGTGGAACAGCGTTTCCCCACCTGGCGCGACGAACGCAGCTATTTTCACGAACACGGCCGCCAGCTCAAGGCGCAGCTGCGGCGGTTGTTGCAGGTCGCCTGATGCGAGGCCGCAGCGATGTCTGTCTGTCAGGTGCGCAGCGCTCGCGCTGATCCGGTCGCACTAAGTCCAATCAACAGCGATGCAAAGCCACTGCGCGGTCTGCCTTGGCGCGCGGCAAGCCCGCTAGCGCCATTCGTACGCTGCAGCCTGGGCGAGGTGCCGTCGGGCCAGCGGCGATAGCCAGGCAAACTGCTGCGCCAGGGCGCGTTCGGCCATGGCGACGCCTGTGTCCAAGGAGCGGGCCGTTGTCCAATGACGTGCGTCGCACGCTGTCGACCAGACCTGTTCGAACAACGCACGATCGTCTGCCCCAAGCGTTGGATCGGCACGAACCGCACCGCAAAACGTCCAGGGCGCATCCCACCGGTCGAGGCACTCAATTGCAATCACCACGCGCCGCATGACGCATCACGCTCCTTGCAGCTGCCTGCATCACCTCGGCGGTTGCGGCAGATCCGCAAGAAACCCATTGATCACCGCCGCCACCGGTGCCGGGGTTTCCATGTGCAGATGGTGCGTGCCCGGCAGCAGCGTCAGACGCGCGTCGGGCACCATCGCCACGCGGTGATCGCGCAGCGCATCGGAAAAATACGGCTGCGCCGGCGTGGCGAAGATCGCCTGGGTGGGGCACACGATGGAGGCCAGCACCGCGTCGATCTGTGCCTCGGTCATGCGGATGGCGGTGGGCAGGGTCAGGCGTGGGTCGGTGCACCAGCTGTAGCCGCCTTCCACCACGCGCAGGCCGCGCTCCACCAGCAACCGTGCAGCCGGTTCGGTGAGCTGGTTGGCCATCATGCGTGCGCGCACCGGTGCCTCCATCGAGGCGAACACCCGCAGCGGCCGCTGCGCCAGGGTGCGCGTCGAACGCACCGAGTCGCGCAGTCGTTCGGCCGTGCTCTCCACCGGCTCGGCCAGGGCGCCCAGCGCCTCGATGACCAGCAGCGCCTCGATGCGCTCCGGCGCGGCAGCGGCCATCAGGCTGGCGACGCCGCCACCGAGCGAATGGCCCAACAACGTGAAGCGGTCCCAGCCCAGCGCATCGGCCACCTGCAACAGGTTGTGGATCGCGCTGCTGAGCGTGTACTCGGCACCCACCGGCAGCCACGCGCTATGGCCATGGCCGGGCAGATCCAGCACCACCAGATCCAGCGCCTGCGCGTGCAGATGCGCGCTCAGCGGTACGAAGCTGGCCGCGTTATCGAGCCAGCCATGCAGGGCCAGCACCCGGCGCGGCCCGCGCTCTGTGCTGCGCAACCCGGTGATACGACCGATGGCCAGCTCGCACGCAAACGGCTCCAACCTCACGCGCGACGCGCCAGTGCAGCCAGTGCCTGCGCGTGCGCATCGCTGGCATTGAGGCAGGGGATATAGCTGAGCGTGGCGCCGCGTTCGGCCAGCGTTTCGGCAAAGCCCAATGCCACTTCCTCCAGCGTTTCCAGGCAGTCGGTGGCAAAGCCCGGGCACACCAGATCGAAGCTGCGCACGCCGCCTTCGGCCAATGCCCACAAGGTCGGTTCGGCATACGGCTGCAACCAGCGTTCGGCCCCGAAGCGCGACTGGTAGCCCATCTGCCATTCGTCCGCGCCCAGGCCCAGCGCCGCCACGATCGCCTGCGCACTGCGCTCGCATTGCTGCGGATACGGGTCGCCGGCATTGGCCACCCGTTGCGGCAGGCCGTGGAAGGAGAACATCAGCTTCTCGCTACGCCCGTGGACCTGCCAGTGCGCGCGGATGGAGTCGGCGATCGCCGCCACCCAGCCGGCGTCTTCGCAATAGTCCTGGATCACCTCGACCGCGATCTCCGGCGCGCTCGGGCGCCAGGCATCCACCACGTCCTGGATCGAGGCGGTGGTGGTGGTGGAGTACTGCGGGTACAGCGGCAACACCACGATGCGCCGGATGCCGCGCGCACGCAGGGCATCGAGCGTCTTGCGCAATGCCGGCTCGCCGTAGCGCATCGCCCATTCGACGTGCCAGTCGGGCAGCGCCTGTTTCAGGCCATCGGCCAGGCGGCGGGTATACACCGCCAGCGGCGAGCCATCGGGTAACCACACCTTGGCGTATTTCTCCGCCGACTTGGGCCCACGGATCGGCAGAATCACCCCGTACAGCAGCGGTTTCCAGAAGAGCGGCGGAATGGCGACCACGCGGCGGTCGCTGAGAAACTCGGCCAGGTAGCGGCGCACGGCCGGGGCGGTCGGCGATTCGGGGGTGCCGAGGTTCACGACCAGAAGGGCGGTATCGGGAGTGGTGTTCATGCGGGCCATTCTGGCAGAGCCGGGCAGCACTGCCGAGAACACTGCACCAATGGCGGCGATCGGCCGCGTCTTGCAGCCGGTTGCGCTCACCACCGATTCATTGCGCCACCACTAACGTCGCGGCATTGCTATCTTTGACGCATCGTCCCCTGGAGCTTGTCATGCCTCGTTTGTCGCGCCTGGCCCTGTTGTTGTCGCTGACCTTCGCCGCCGGCCATGCCGTGGCCGGCCCGGAAGAAGACCAGCGCGCACGTAATGCGGTGCGGGTGCTCAACGAGATCATGAAGATTCCCGAGCAGTCCATTCCGGACAAACTGCTCGACGAGGCGCGCGCCATCGTGGTCATCCCCGACACGCTCAAGGCCGGGCTGGTGATCGGCGGCCGTCGCGGCCACGGCTTGATGTCGATGAAGAACGCCGACGGCAGCTGGTCGCAGCCGGTGTTCGTCAAGCTCACCGGCGGCAGCATCGGCTTCCAGGCCGGCGTGCAGTCGTCCGACGTGGTGCTGGTGTTCCGCAACGACCGCAGCCTGGACAACATCGTCAACGGCAAGTTCACCCTCGGCGCGGATGCCGGCGTGGCTGCAGGTCCGGTCGGCCGGAACGCCGCTGCCGCCACCGACGGCCAGCTCAAGGCCGAGATCTGGTCGTGGTCGCGCGCACGCGGGCTGTTTGCCGGCGTGGCGCTGGACGGCGCGGTGCTGCAGATCGACGATGCCGCCGACCTCAACGCCTATGGCGGGGGCGCCACCCCGCGGATGATCTTCGAAGGCCGCACCAACGAGCGCCCGTCCACCGACGTGATCGCCTTCCGCGACCGTCTGGAGGAAGTCACCTACACCGCACGCGCCAACCGCACCAGCGATGGCGACGACGACACCGCACCGGTGCCGCCGCGTGCCCCGGGCGCGGCCCCGGCGGCCCAATCCGCACCGCCGCCGCCTGCCAACGAAGCCAGCACGGTACCGATGCAGCCCAGCACCACCCCGCCGCCGCAGCAGGGGTTCCAACCGGTGTCCGATGGTGAAATCCGCACCGAATCACTAGACGGCAACCGCTGAGGCGCTGTCATCCCCCTGCACGGTGCGCTGGGGTATCCTGCGCCTTCCTTCTTTTCAGCAAGCGAGCAGATCATGGGCGGTTTCAGCATTTGGCACTGGCTGATCGTGCTGGTGATCGTGTTGCTGGTGTTCGGTACCAAGCGGCTCACCAGCGGTGCCAAGGACCTCGGCAGCGCGGTCAAGGAATTCAAGAAAGGCATGCACGACGACGACAAGCCCGCCGGCAAGCTCGGTGACGACTCCCGCACTGCCGAGCAGGCGCGTGAGGCGCAGGCCGAACGCGACCGCGACGCGCGCTGATCCGGAGCAGCGTCGGTGTTTGACATAGGTGTTGGCGAACTGACGCTGATTGCGATCGTCGCCCTGGTGGTGCTCGGTCCCGAGCGCCTGCCCAAGGCGGCCCGCTTCGCCGGGCTGTGGGTGCGCCGCGCGCGCGCGCAGTGGGATTCGGTCAAGCAGGAACTCGAACGCGAGCTGGAAGCCGAGGAGCTCAAACGCAGTCTGCAGGACGTGCAGGCCTCGCTGCGCGAAGCCGAAGACCAGCTGCGTCACAAGCAGCAGCAGGTGGAGCAGGGTGCACGCGCACTGCACGACGACGTGGGCCGCGATATCGACATCCGCAGCAGCGCAACGCCGGTGGCCATGCCACTGGAGCTGGTGCATGCGGATCTGTCGACCGGCGCCAATGCGGAGCCGGTTGCCGGGACTGCCCCGGGTGCTGCCATCGCCGCACCGGCGGCGGCAGCGCCGGTGATTGCACAGGCACAGCCCATTGCGCCGGCGCCCCACCAGGCAGTCGTGCCGGCGCCGCATGACCCCGTGGTACCGGCACCGCATGCAGCGCATCTCACCAGTGCGCCTGCGCAGGGCCCGGTCGCCGCACCGCCTGTCGAGCCGGGCACGCTGCACGTGTCCACCGCACCAACCCCGGCCGACCCGGCCAGGATCCAGGAGAAGCACCCGTGAGCCTGTTCGACGACGCACAGGCCGAAAGCAGTCTGATCGAACACCTGGTCGAATTGCGCGCCCGCCTGGTGCGTGCCCTGATCGGCCTGGGTGCGGTGCTGCTGGTGCTGTTGCCGTTCTCGCGGGCGATCTATTCCTGGCTGGCCGCGCCGCTGATCTCGCAGCTGCCGCTGGGGCAGACCATGATCGCGATGAACCCGGCCGGTGCGTTCTTCGCCCCGCTCAAGCTGACCTTCTTTGTGGCGGTGTTTTTCAGCGTACCCTGGCTGCTGTACCAGGCCTGGGCGTTTGTCGCGCCGGGGCTGTACCAGCGCGAAAAGAAGCTGGCATTTCCGCTACTGGCCTCGGCGGTGGCGTTGTTCTACATCGGCTGCGCGTTCGCGTATTTCCTGGTGTTGCCGGCGGTGTTCCACTTCCTGACCACGTTCAAGCCGGACGTGATCGCCATTACCCCGGACGCCAATTCGTACCTGGATTTCGTGCTGGCGATCTTCTTCGCCTTCGGCGCGAGTTTCGAGCTGCCGGTGGCCTTGGTGATCCTGGTGCTGCTGGGCTGGGTCAGCCCCAAGCAGCTCAGCGAAGGCCGCGGCTACGCCATCGTCGGCATCTTCATCCTGGCCGCCGTGCTCACCCCACCGGACGTGGTGTCGCAGCTGATGCTGGCCATCCCGATGTGCCTGCTCTACGAGCTGGGCATCATTGCATCGCGTGCGGTAGGGCCGAAGGAAAGCTAGATGTCATGGAAAGCTCACAGAAAGCTCCTGTGAAGGATATGGCTGTTCTATGCAGTCTCGCCGAGTTACCCGACGGCTCGCTGAGGGTAATTCTCGATGACGCCCGTAAAGGTCACGGGCCTGGCACATGGGCATCCGAGAGCCTATTTACCTTCAACGACTATCCGTCTGGTTGCCTCAACAACTTGGCATCCATGCCTGAGGCGGAGCTGGCAGAGGTTGGTTATAACGTGTTGGCGCGCTTGATTGCCAATAACAGGCTTGACACCTAACAGCTCAGGCCTCTAATACGTGGCGGTGCCTTCAGTTCAGGCGGCCGGGGGTTGCTGACTTCATTGTCGCCCCACGATCCGGACTTATCGTCGCGGACATGGAGAATCCCTATGACTTGCCTTGGGTCCTTATCGGCACCGCGCCCGGCATTTGTTCAGGCTCATTGCGTACGGCGGGCAGGTTCCGTCTGCTGATTCAGATGCTTGCACTCGCTCTTGGCACGTTGCTGTGCTGGCGCCTGACGTATCTGTCAGTCGCGTGGTCCTACGAGCATCCCTTCACTCCAAATGATGGAGCAGCGAGGGCAGTTGCGCACTTGTTCGGTTGGATCTTTGGTCTTGTGTTCTTGATCTTGCCAAGCTTCGTTCTCACGCTGTTGGTACGCACCTCTTATGTGCGTCGCAAAAGGCGAGGCAGATAGCAACATCCACGCAGCGCAATCGGTTTTCCATGCAAGGTGCGATCGCGCGCAGGTGCGCTCCTACGGCTCCACGATCAAGCCGCAAACACATCCGGCCGTGAGGGCTTGATCGGCTGGGCGACAGTGCCGTCGTGGGTGAACATCTGCTTCCACGCCGCGTACACCGAGCCGGCAAACACCGGCATCAGCACCGCCATCAGCAGCAGCTGGGCCAGCCACATCGCCACGGTCTGCCCGGCGACCAGGCCGACAATCAGCGCCACGATCATCACCGCGAAATAGATCGCGAAGATGGCGATGAAGGCCAGCACGAAGAACACCAGCATCGCCGGCAGGTTGTGCAGGCTGGCACGCAGGCTTTCGCGCAGTGCGTGGCCGCCGGTGCTGCGGTCGAACATCACCTGCGGCGGCATCACGAACAGCGCTAGCGTCATCGCCGCGAAGGTCGCGATGGTCAGCAGCAGCCACAGCAGGATGCGCCCGGCCGGCAGGCTGGCGGCCAGTTGCTCGATCTGCACCGGGTCGGGCTGGGCGCCGGACTGGCTGATCTGGTTGATCTTCACCATCACTTCGGACAACTGCTGCAGCCCGCTGGCGCCGATCATCGCCAGCAACAGCACACCCAGCAGCAGGCCGGCGATCAGCTGCGGCAGCAACGACACCAACAGATGGGGGGCGCGGCCGTCCTGCAGGCCGTGCAGCAGATGCGACGGTTTGGCGACGCGGCCTTCGTCCACCTCGCGGATCGCCCACAGCAGGCCGCCCATGAACAGCGGGCCGGCCAGCACCAGCAGGAACTGCAGGGCCGGGCCCAGCAGCGGCACCAGCACCGACAGCGACACCACCAGCGAGGCGGCCACACTCCAGATCACCCCCAGCGAGCCAAGCGCCAGCGGCGCCCGCTTCAACAGCGAGAAACCGGTCAACAGCCATTCTGCGCCGGCAGATGCCGGCACCTTGCGAATTTCGCTCATTCCCATTCCGGATCGATACGCGCGCCGGACCATCCGGCGTGACGCGATTATCGCTGCTTTTACGTGTGCGCGGCGGGACGAGCGTTCACTGTTTGCAGGCCGCGGGCGTGGTGCACGAACCGGCGCAGCAGCTTGCGGGCCACCGGCGCGGCGGTGACCTCGCGGGCCACGGTGCGGGCGCAACGGCCGTGGCGGGCAATGCAGTCCGCGCGGGCCTGGACGTAGCCGCGCATGTGGTGGGTGGCGAACTCCGGGTGGAACTGCACGCCCCAGGTGGCCCGGCCCCAGCGGAACGCATGGCAGCGGTCCTGGCGCGAGTGCGCCAGCACGATGGCGCCGTCCGGGGCGCGCACCACCGTCTGCAGGTGGGTGGCATGGGCCGGGAACTGCGCCGGTAGGCCTGCAAACAAGGGGTCCTGCCCGGCTGGCGGATGCAGTTCCAGGGCGATCGTGCCGGACTCGCGCCCGGCCGGGTTGTAGTCCACCTCGCCGCCCAGGGCGTGCGCCAGCAACTGGTGCCCGTAGCAGATGCCCAGCAACGGCATGCCCTGGTGCGCCGCGGTGCGTAGCCAGCCTGCGCTGCGTTCGCTCCAGTCGGCGCGGTCGGTGACGAAGGCGGCCGAGCCGCTGACGATGACGCCGGCAAAGTCAGCCGGATCAGGCAGCGGATCGCCATTGGCGACGTCGATGGCCACCGTTTCATGCTCGGCCAGCCCCGCCGCCACGCGAATCCAGTGCGGAAAACGGCCGTAGCGCTTCATCTCCGGCACGGGCTGCCCGGTTTCGATGATCAGGAACGGCAAAACAGACATGCGCGAAGATCCGGACACGACAGATGTGCCCGATTGTAGGCGGCAGGGGCGGCTTTGTTTCAAGCGTCTCCCCCGGATGGGCCCTGCGCGTCATTGCCGAATGACATGTCTTGATTCCCTCCAGGCGGGGTCGACGGGATCGCCACGGCGGTGGCATGCCCTGGATATCGGCAGCGAGCGGCGCGACTGGATTGTCGGCGCGTTCGTCGCGTCGCGGCCTGAGGATGCCGTGGCCTGCTTGAACGGGAGAGGCATGGCTGGATTGACCGACTTTCGACGCGAAGCCGCGCCCTCCACGCTGCGCCTTTGCTGCAGGGCCCTTGCCCGCGCACCCTCGCGGGACACGCTGCAAGTACGTCCATGTAGCTCCGTGGCGGCATCCATGCCGCCAAGGGTCCCGCGACGGTGGGCGGGCAAGGACCAGTCAAGTTGGTCGTTCGCAGAGCTTTCAACAGCGCAACGACCAACGCTCTGGTGCGGTGTTTTGTTTCTTCTGGTAAGCCACCAGCCAACTTGCTGGTGCGGTGTCCTCACCGATTGCGGGACCGTTGGCGGCATGGATGCCGCCAACGAGCCTCCAGGGACGGATTCACGGCGTGTCCCGCGAGCGGTGAGGGCACCGCGCACTCGACGACTTTGCGTTTGCTGCAGGGCCCTTGCCCGCCCACCATCGCAGGACACGCTGCAAGTACGTCCCTGTAGCTCTGGCGCGGCATCCATGCCGCTCAAGGTTCCGCGAAGGTGAGCGGGCAAGGACCGATGGAGATGCTCGGTGTGTCAGTGCAGGCGACAGGCGACGTGCGCTGGCTACATCACTGGGCGCGGCCAGCTTGCAGCACCCAAACGCGAAGCCGCACCGTCTTCGCACCATGCCCAGCTTTTATAAAACCGCTGCCCAACTGTCTGGTGGGGGGGCCTCGCCGCTCCCTCGGCCAAAGTGGCTTCGCTACTCCCGCGGCGGCAATACCGACAGCACTTCTTCCACCGTGGTCAGCCCGGCGGCGACCTTTTCCAGCCCGGTGCGCCGCAGCGTACGCAGGCCTTCGCCGCGGGCGGCGTGGCTGAAGCTGGCCAATTCGGTGTCCGGGCGGATCAGGGTGCGCAGGCGGGGAGTGACCGGCAACAGTTCGTACAGGCCCACCCGGCCCAGGTAGCCGGTGCGGCGGCATTCCAGGCAGCCGACCGGTGCGTGCACGTTGAGTGGTTCCGGCAGCGCTTCGCCGGGCTCGCGGATGGCTGCCCAGTCGGCGTCGCTGAGCGTGTGCGGGCGCTTGCAGTGCACGCACAGGGTGCGCACCAGCCGCTGCGCGAGCACGCCGTTGAGCGTGGAGGCCACCAGGTAGTGCGGTACTCCCAGGTCCAGCAGGCGGGTGATCGCCGAGGCGGCATCGTTGGTGTGCAGCGTGGACAGCACCAGATGCCCGGTGAGCGAAGCCTGCACCGCCATCTGCGCGGTTTCCAGGTCGCGGATTTCGCCGATCATGATGATGTCCGGGTCCTGCCGCAGCAGCGTGCGCACGCCACTGGCGAAATCCAGGTCGATGTTCTGCTGCACCTGCATCTGGTTGAATTCCGGCGCGATCATTTCGATCGGGTCTTCCACGCTGCACACGTTCACGTCCGGCGTGGCCAGGCGCTTGAGCGTGGAATACAGCGTGGTGGTCTTGCCCGAGCCGGTGGGGCCGGTGACCAGCACGATGCCATGCGGGCGCTCTACCAGCGCGCTCCAGCCGGCGGCCTCCTCGGGGCTGAAGCCGAGCTGCTCGATGCTCTTGAACGCCGAATCCGGGTCGAAGATGCGCATCACGCATTTCTCGCCGAAGGCGGTGGGCATCGTGGACAAACGCATTTCCACCTCGCGCCCGCCCGGCGAGCGGGTCTTGATGCGGCCGTCCTGCGGGCGGCGGCGTTCGGCCAGGTCCATACGGCCGAGCACCTTGATGCGGCTAACCACGGCGGTCATCACCGAGGGCGGCACTTCCAGCACCTTGTGCAGCACGCCGTCGATGCGGAAGCGCATGCGCCCGGCCTCGCGGCGCGGTTCCAGGTGGATGTCGCTGGCCCGCTGCTCGTAGGCGTATTGCAGCAGCCAGTCGACGATATGCACGATGTGGTGATCGTCGGCATTGACGTCGCCGGCGCGGCCCAGTTCCACCAGCTGCTCGAAGCTGGGCAGGCCCGCATTGGACTCGGTGCTGCGCGCATCGCCGCGCGCGCCGCGCACCGACTGGGTCACGCCGAAGAACTCCATCGTGTAGCGATGCAGGTCCAGCGGGTTGATCAGCGCCAGCTCGATGCGGCGTCGGCTCAAGTGCTGCACGTCGGCCAGCCATTCCAGCGCCAGCGGCTCGCTGGTGGCGATCAGCACGCGCTCGGCATCCAGCGCCAGCGGCAGGATGCGGTGGCGGCGCGCATACGCGTGCGAGACCACGCCGGTGACGGCGGCCACATCGATGCGGGTGGGATCGATACGCAGGTAACGCAGGCCGGTGCGGGTCGCCAGCCACTCGGTGAGCCGTTCCAGGCCGAGTTCACCGGCCGGTGGCTGCGCGGCGTGCAGCTTGAGGTTGGCCAGCAGCACCAGCGGATGCACGTCGCTGGCGTTGCGCGCGCCGGCCGCGGAGAACTGCACGCGCTCGTGCTCGTGCGCCACCACCATGCCATCGGCCAGCAACGCGGCGGCCACCGAGTCGAACATCAGCCGGCCGCGCGGCAGCAATGCCACTGCGTTATCCGGATCGGCGGTGCGCCGCTGTTCCATGCTGGTTGTCCCCTGCCGCAATCGCCCGCGGCGAAGCGCTGCGGGTGGGCCGGTATACTAGCGCACCCCTTTCGCACGGCCCTTGCTGCATGTCCGATTCCCCCCGCGTTCCAATCACGTTCCAGGGCCTGATCCAGACCCTCAACCAGTACTGGGCCGACCAGGGCTGCGTGCTGATCCAGCCGTTGGACCTGGAAGTGGGCGCGGGCACGTTCCACCCGGCCACCTTCCTGCGCGCGCTGGGACCGGAGCCGTGGAATGCGGCGTATGTGCAGCCTTCGCGCCGTCCCACCGATGGCCGCTACGGCGAGAATCCCAACCGCCTGCAGCGCTATTACCAGTACCAGGTGGCGATGAAGCCCAACCCGGACAACATCCAGGACCTGTACCTGGGCTCGCTCAAGGCGCTGGGCATCGACCCGCTGGTGCATGACCTGCGCTTTGTCGAAGACAACTGGGAATCGCCCACGCTCGGTGCCTGGGGCCTGGGCTGGGAAGTCTGGCTCAACGGCATGGAGGTGACCCAGTTCACCTACTTCCAGCAGGCTGGCGGCCTGGAGTGCAAGCCGGTGCTGGGCGAGATCACCTACGGGCTGGAACGGTTGTGCATGTACCTGCAGAGCTGCGACAACGTCTACGACCTGGTGTGGACCTACGGCCCGGATGGCGCCGCGGTGACGTATGGCGATGTGTACCACCAGAACGAGGTGGAGCAGAGCACCTACAACTTCGAGCACGCCAATGTGGCCGAGCTGTTTCACCGTTTCGATGCCTGCGAAGCCGAGGCCAGGCACCTGGTCGAGGTCGGCCTGCCGTTGCCGGCGTATGAGCAGGTGACCAAGGCCAGCCACGCCTTCAACCTGCTGGATGCACGCCGCGCGATCAGCGTCACCGAGCGCCAGCGCTACATCCTGCGCGTGCGCGCGCTGGCGCAAGGCGTGGCGCAGGCGTATTACGCGCAGCGCGAGAAGCTGGGGTTCCCCGGGGTGAAGAAGTAACGAGAGCCCCTCTCCCACCGGGAGAGGGGTGAGGGTACGGGGCGCAGCCCTCATGCACCCAAACTCCACAGAGCTTCGCCCGTACCCTCATCCGCCCCTTCGGGGCACCTTCTCCCAAGGGGAGAAGGAAGCAATAAGCCCCTCTCCTGCGGGAGAAGGGTTGGGGTGAGGGTACGGGGCGCAGCCCTCACGCACCCAAACTCCACAGAGCTTCGCCCGTACCCTCATCCGCCCCTTCGGGGCACCTTCTCCCGACGGGAGAAGGGAATACGCAAAGGTCCATGTCACATGAGCGAACAACTTCCCCTGCTGATCGAACTGGGCACCGAAGAGCTGCCGGTCAAGGCGCTGCCGGGCCTGGCGCAGGCTTTCTTCGACGGTGTGCTGGCCGGGCTGGAAAAACGCGGCGTTGCCATCACCCGTGGCGATGCCAAGCCGTTGTCCACGCCGCGCCGGCTGGCGGTGCTGCTGCCGGGGGTTGCCACCGAGCAGCCTGAGCAGCGCTCCGAAGTGCTTGGGCCGTATCTCACTATCGCGCTGGATACCGAAGGCAAGCCGACCAAGGCGCTGGCCGGCTTCGCCGCAAAGGCCGGCATCGACTGGACCGCGCTGGAGCGCACCAGCGATGCCAAGGGCGAGCGCTTCGTGCATCGCGCGGTGACGCCGGGCGCGCGCACTGCCGACCTGTTGCCCGACATCCTGCGCGAAGCCATCGCTGCCATGCCGATCCCCAAGCCGATGCGCTGGGGGGCGCACGACTACGCCTTTGCGCGGCCGGTGCAGTGGCTGGTGCTGTTGTTCGGTAATGAGGTGATTCCGGCCGAATTGCTGGGCGTGCGCGGCGATCGCATCACGCGCGGCCACCGCTTCATGCATGAAGGCGCGGTGTCGTTGGCCGCGCCGGGCGAGTACATCGACGCGCTGCGTGCCGCGCATGTGTTGGTGGACGCCGATGCGCGCCGCTCCCGCATCGTTGAAGAGGTGGAAGCGGCCGCCAGGAAGGCCGGTGGCAGTGCGCGCATCAGCGACGACAACCTGGAGCAGGTGGTCAACCTGGTCGAATGGCCGTCGGCGGTGCTGTGCAGTTTCGAGCGCGATTTCCTGGCGGTGCCGCAGGAAGCGCTGATCGAGACCATGGAGATCAACCAGAAGTTTTTCCCGGTGCTGGATGACGGCGGCAAGTTGACCGAGCAGTTCATCGGCATCGCCAATATCGAATCCAGGGATGTGGCCGAAGTGGCCAAGGGCTACGAGCGCGTGATCCGCCCGCGCTTTGCCGATGCCAAGTTCTTCTTCGACGAGGACCTCAAGCAGGGCCTGGAAGCGATGGGCGCAGGCCTGGCCACTGTCACGTATCAGGCCAAGCTCGGCAGCGTGGCCGACAAGGTCGCACGCGTGGCGGCGCTGGCCGAAATCATCGCCCCGCAGGTGGGCGCCGATCCGGTGCAGGCGCGGCGTGCCGCGCAACTGGCCAAGAACGATCTGCAGTCGCGCATGGTCAATGAATTCCCGGAATTGCAGGGCATTGCCGGCCGCCATTACGCCAAGGCCGCTGCTGAGCCCAGCGAGATTTCGCTGGCTATCGACGAGGCCTACCAGCCGCGTTTTGCCGGCGACGACATCGCACTGTCGCCGTTGGGCAAGGTGCTGGCGATCGCCGAGCGTCTGGATACCTTGGCCGGTGGGTTTGCGGCGGGTCTGAAGCCGACCGGTAACAAGGATCCGTTTGCGCTGCGGCGTAATGCGTTGGGGTTGGCGCGGACGGTGATTGAGAGTGGGTTTGATTTGGATTTGAAGGCGACTTTGGTGACTGCTTCCAAATTGTTGCCATGGGATCGCCTGATCAAGAAAGCGACGCTGTCGAACGAAGCAACGATTGCTGAAATCGACTCGACACAGCACGCGCAGCTTGCGGGGGAAATCTTTGACTTCATCCTCGACCGCCTACGCGGCTACTACGCGGACAAAGGCGTGCCAGCAACGCATTTCAATGCCGTCGCTGCCTTGTTCTCGGTCGCGCCCGAGGGCGCTCCTACACCGCTGGGCGTAGGAGCGCACCTGGGCGCGACCCACGGCTCCCTCTACGACTTCGACCGCCGCATCGACGCCATCGGCATCTTCGCCACCTTGCCCGAAGCCGAAGCCCTGGCCGCCGCCAACAAGCGCATCCGCAACATCCTGCGCAAGGTCGAGGGCGAGATTCCCGGCGACATCGACACCAGCCTGCTACGCGAACCGGCCGAAGAAGCCCTGGCCGAAGCGGTGGAAGCGGCCATCGGCGACACCGGCGATGCGCTGCATCGCCACGACTACGTCGCCGTGCTCGCCCGCCTGGCCCGCCTGCGCCCGCAGGTCGATGCCTTCTTCGACGGCGTGATGGTCAATGCCGAAGACCCGCAACTGCGCGCCAACCGCCTGGCCCTGCTCAAGAAGCTCGGCGACCGTCTCGGCAGCGTGGCCGCCATCGAGCATCTGTCCAGCTGATGTCCAGCTCCGCCGGCGCGGCGCACTGGCAGACTGCCCAGGCCGCGTTGGCACGGCGCGACCTGGGTGTGGCGGCGTCTGCCTTGCAGGCGCTGCTGGCGGTTGAGCCAACACATGTGGCGGCACGCGTGCTGCTGGCCGGCACCGTGTTGGCCAATGGCAGGATGCGCGAGGCGGTCACGCAACTCCGGTTGGCCGCAGGCGATGTCGGCGACGATGTGACGATGCGTTGCCGTGTGGCGCAGGCCTTGTTGCGCGTGGGCGAGCACCGCGAACTGCACGCGCTGCTGCGGCATCCATCTGTGACGCAGTGTCGTGACGGTGCGACCTTGGCCTTGCTCGCGCACGTACACCAATCCTTGGGCGAACACGTCGACGCATTGGCGATGATGCAGCGCGCGCAGGGGTGTGGTTTTGATGGCCCTGACTTCCGATTCTTTCTTGCGGTGCAACTGCAATTCAATAATCGCCTCGACGATGCAGCGCAGGCGCTGGATCACGCCTTGGCACTGAAGCCTGGTTACGGGCGCGCTGCGCTGACACGTGCGCGCCTGCGCCGCCAAACCGTCAGCAGCCACCATGTCGATCAATTGCGTCAGCAGCTGCAGTTAGCCAAACCCGATGGCGAAGACCGCGCCGGGTTGGCGTTTGCGCTGTACAAGGAGCTGGAAGATCTCGGCCAGAACGATGCCGCCTGGGACGCGCTGGCCCACGGCAACGCAGTGATGCATGCGCGCTTGCGCCACGATGCCGACGCCGAAGCAACGCTATACGCGCAGTTGGGTGCGTTGGCCGAACAAGGTGTCTTCGCGGCGCAGGAATCTGCCAACGTACACGGCCCACAGCCGATCTTTGTGTTGGGCCTGCCACGCTCGGGCACCACGGTGCTGGAGCGGATGCTGGGCAACCATTCGCAGATCGTCTCGGCCGGCGAATTGAACGACTTCGGCCATCAGCTGCGTTGGGGCGCCGACCAGGCAGGCCGCAGCCTGCTGGATGCGCGCCTGCTGGATGCGCTTCCCATCCTGGACTACGTCCAGATCGGCACACGGTATCTGGAACAGACGCAGTGGCGTGCCGGAGCGGCGCGCTGGTACATCGATAAATTGCCGGCCAATGCAGTGGCGATCGGCGCAATCGCGCGTGCGTTGCCGGGCGCGTTGATCGTGCATCTGGTGCGCGAGCCGATGGCGGTGTGCTTCTCCAATTACCGCGCGCTGTTCGGTGATTCGTACGCCTACAGCTACGACCTGCACACGCTGGCGCGTCACTACCAGGCGTATCACGGGTTGATGGCGCAATGGCGCGCGGCATTGCCGGGCCGGGTGATCGATGTGGAGTACGCGCAGATGGTGCGTGATCCATCCAGGGTGCTGGAGCAGTTGATGACGCAGTGCGGATTGGACATCGAGCCTGGGCAAATCGACATCACCCGCAATGCCGCCGCATCGGCAACGCTCAGCAGCGTGCAGGTGCGCGAAGGCGTTCACGGGCGCAACGTGGAAGAGTGGCGGCGCTATGCCACGCAGCTGGAGCCGTTGCGGCAGGCGTTGTTGCAGGCAGGCCTGATCGCGACATAGGCCTGCTTCAGCCTGGCCGAATACAGCGGATGAAGTGCTGCACCTGAAGATCCACGCGCCTTAACTTGCTTGCGCGCCCGGCGCGCGATGCTTCGGTATGCAGCAGGCAATCTGGCGGCGCCACCCGCACAAGGTCTCGAACGCAGCTGCTGCAGGCATCCAAGCAACGGGGCCGGGACCCACCTCGCGACCCCAAAACGCCAGCGGCAGCCGTCATGGCTGCCGCTGGCGGTACGCAATGCAACGACTCACTGCGCGCCGAAGCGCCAGTTCAATTCCAGCATGTAGGAACGGCCGAACCCGGTGTAGTTGAAGATGTTGTAGTACGGGTAATCGGTGTAGGTACGATCACGTGGCGGACGGGTGTCGGCGAGATTGTTGACGGTGGCTGTCAGCGAGATGTCGTCGTTGATCGCATAGTCCAGTGTTGCGTTGACCGTGGTCCAGGCGCCGACCTTGCGTGCGCCCTCCACCGCATAGCCATCGGTGCTCTGCTGTGCGGTGAAGTTAGGGGTACGGCCGTAGCGCTGGCCGAACAAGGTGGTGGTCCATGCATTCTTCTGCCAGGTGATCGAGGCATTGGTGATGCTGCGGAACTCGGAAGAGAAGAACGGTTCGCTCAGCAGATCGCGTACCGGGTCTTGCGGGAATTGCTGGCTTTCGTGCTTGAGCGTCAGGTTGTACTGCGCGTCGAACACAAACAGGCCCCAGGATTCGGTGGCCAGGTTGTAGGTCGCCTTGGTCAGTACGCCGGAGATTTCCTCGTTGGAGATGTTGACCGGATTGATACGGATGTTGCTCAGGCGATTGGGAACCGGCGCATCGGTGGCCGTGCGGTCGATACGCGACAGCGCGTCCACGCAGGTTGGCGAGTTGATGTCCAGCGCGCCGAGCCGGCAGGCCGATTCGTTTTGCAGTAATGCATCGGTGCTCAGGTCGCTGACCTTGTCGTCGATCTTGATGTTGTAGTAATCGGCATTGACGCTGAAGCGTGCGCTCGGCGACCACACCACACCGGCACCCCAGGACTTTGCGGTGATCGACTTCAGATCCGCATTGCCGGACCGACGGCCCTGGATGCTGCTGCCGGCATAGGTGCAGTCGGAGATCGGCACGCCGGGTTCTTCGACCGCGCAACGGTAATAATCATTGACGCTCTGGAAGAAGCCGCTGTCGCCAGCGAACGAGAACGCCATGTCCGGTGCCTTGAAGGCAGTGGCGTAGTTGCCGCGGAACAGCAGCGAATCGATTGGGCGGAATTCCAGCGCGGCCTTGTAGGTGAACTTGGAATCGCCGCCGCCGCCCTGGTTCTTGTAGTCGTCGTAGCGGCCGGACAGATTGGCGGTCAACGTGCTCAGGATCGGCACGCGCATTTCGAAGGCCGCCGCCCAGTTCTCGCGCTTGCCGCTGCCCTGGGTGCCGGTCAGCTGGTAGAAATCGCCGGCAATGACACGTTGATCGGTTGGGTTGGTCCAGTATTGATTCCCTGCCTGCAACACGCCGGCAATGCCGACCGCACCGGCCGGCAGGTTGAACAATTCGGTGTTGGTCAGCTGCAGGTTGACGTTCTGGGTCCAGGTCCTGGACTTGGTGCGGATTTCATCGTTGAAGCTGCGGTACTGCGCCGGCGTCAATGCGCGATAGAAGTTGGCATCGTTGGGCGAGTAGATCGGGTAGCCGTAGTACTCGCCTTGCTGTGCGCCAAGGAACTGTTCGCGGAAGAAATCTTCGATGCGGTCCGCCAGCGGCCACTGCTGGCGGCTATCAATACGATATTCCGAGCGCGCGTAATACGCATCGTAGGTCCAGTTGCTGGCACCCAGGCCGCCTTTCAGGCCGAGCGCGATGTTGTAGGAATCGGCAGTCTGGCGGTTGTTGTTGAAATCGTTGTTGCCGGTTTCTTCTGGCGCGAAGGTGCGCTGATACCCCTCCAGTTGCTGGCTGTCCTGGTTGTAGAACAAGCCGCCGGTGTCGACTGAGCTCTGCCAGAAGCGAGGTCCGCTATTGACCTCGACCTTTGTGCGGTTGAGCAACAGGGTCGAGTACAGCTCGGCGTTGTCGTTGAACGCATAGCTCAGGTTGGCATAGCCGCTGGCGCTGCGCTCCTTGTTGAGGATGCTGGCATAGCCTGGTACTGCGCGGCTGCTGCAGAAGTTGCCACGGTTGGCGCGGTTGTCGTACTGCACCGAACCATTGAACAGCGGGCCCAACGCAGCGCAGTTGTCTGCGCCTGGATCGACATAGCTGGCCGGGGGGCCGGGGAGGCTGTGCAGCGCGATGCGTGAACCGTAACGCAGGGTCGGGTCCGGATTGTCGTTGGTGGAGTCGAAATCGCGGCGCTGGTAGCCGTAAATCGGGTCCTGGTTGTTGAGCTGCAGGCCCCACACGATGTTGGCGCCGCCGATCTCGTTGCCGCCGGTGAGCTGGAAGCGCTGGTTGTTGCCGCCACCGCCGTCGTAGGTGCCCATGCGGTAGTTCATCTGTACGCCGTCCATGCGCTTTTTCAGGATGATGTTGACCACGCCGGCAATTGCGCTGGAGCCGTAGATCGAGGACTGGTTACCGGGCGCTACGTCGATGCGCTCGACCATGCCCACCGGCACGCTGGCCAGATCGACGAAGTTGCTCTGGCCGTTGTAGAGCAACGGGTAGTCGGCCATCGGCCGCCCATCGATCAGCACCAGGGTGAAGCCGGGATCCAGGCCGAGCAGGCTCAGCGACTTGGCGCCAGCGGTGAAGCCGTTGCTGAACTGGCCGTCCTGCACCGAACCGGTGGCCATCGGTTGCGAGCGCAGCACGTCGTAGACGTCCTTGAAGCCACGACGCTGGATGTCCTGGGCGGTGATCGAGAAGACCGGCGTTGCAGTTTCGACTTGGGAACGGGGGATCAACGATCCCGTCACCGTGACCTTGTTCAATTCGGTCACTGCATCTTGATCCTGTGCCATCGCAAGCGACGGCATCGCCAGGGCAGTGCACACGGCGGTAACCAGCAAATGACGCTTCATGAAAACCTCTCTCCAAAGGTGTAGAACGGGCGCGCGGTGATCGGGGGACGCCGCACGCGATGGGTGTCAACGAAACGTTAACAACACCCCGACTCTAACCAGTCCATTGGGCGCCGTATAGTCGCGTTTGCTCAGATTTTTTGTCCCTTCACACCGAGGCTGGGTATCCTTGGCCGATGCTTAAAGTCGCGTTTGCTCTCTCCCTGCTGTGTACCCTGCTTGTTCCGCTGCCAGCGGTAGCTCGGGCAACCATCGACAAGATCGAAATCAAGGGCTTGGACGACGGCGACGACGCCGAGATGATCGAGAACATCGAGGTCTCCCTGTCTCTATATGAGGCCGTGGGCAAGGAGCAGGGCGAGTCGCGCTTGGAATATCTGCTGGCCCAGGCCGAGCGACAGACGCGCGAGGCGCTGGAGCCGTTCGGCTATTACTCGCCGACCATCGAGCTGGCGGCGCCGCGCAACGGCGACCGGGTCACGGTGGTGATCACGGTGGACCGCGGCGAGCCGGTGCGGGTGCGCACCTCGCATATCTCCATCACCGGCTGGGCCGAGCAGGACCGCTACTTGGGGCAAGACCTCAAGCAGTTCGAGCCGCGCGAAGGCCAGGTCTTCAGTCACCCGCAGTACGAGGCCAGCAAGGTGCGCATCACCCGTCGTCTGGCCGAGCGCGGCTATTTCGATGCCGATTTCACCCAGCGCCGGGTGGCGGTGACGCGTGCCGAACACGCCGCCGACATCGATCTGAACTGGGACAGCGGTCGCCGCTACGACATGGGCAAGGTGCGCTTCGACTACGACTACTTCCGCGACGGGCTATTCGACCCGCTGGTGTACTGGGACGAGGGCAGCTACTACCACGAGGGCAAGCTGGACCGGCTGCGCGAGTCGCTGACCAAGCTGGATTACTTCAGCAGCATCGACATCCAGCCCAAGCCCGAGGAGGCCGACGCCGATGGCCGCGTGCCGGTGGACGTCAAGCTCACCCGTGCCAAGCGCACCGTCTACACCTCGGGCCTGAGCTACGGCAGCGAGAGCGGTGCCGGTGTGCGCGGCGGCGTGGAGCGGCGCTATGTCAATTCGCGCGGCCACAAGATGGATACGCAGCTGGACTACGCGCAGAACCGCAAGAGCCTGACCACCAGCTACCGGGTCCCCGCGTTCCGCTGGCTCGACGGCTGGTACACCGCCTCGGCGCGGTTGTATGACGAGCAGACCGAGTACATCGACCTGCGCAATGTCAAGCTCACCGGCAGCCGCAGTGGCCAGATCAACGAGCGCTGGAGCGCGATCGCGTCCATCAACGCCTTGCGCGAGCGCTGGCGCTTCAGCAGCGGCAACGACTTCGAAGGGGCGGTGTACGAAACCTCCACCCTGATCTATCCGCAGTTGCAGGCCAACTACGTCAATGTCGACGACCGCCTGTTTCCGCGCAGTGGCGTGTCGGCGCAGATGTTCATCCGTGGCGGCGCCGAGGGGGCGGGCTCGGACACCAACTTCGGCCAGCTGTATGGGCAGCTGCGCTGGTTCCTGGGCGCCGGCGACAACGGGCGGGTGATCCTGCGCGGCGAAGGCGGCACCACCTGGACCAGCGACCTGGTCGCCATGCCGCCGAGCCTGCGCTTCTTCGCCGGTGGCGCCAACAGCATCCGCGGCTATGCATTCCGCGAAGTCGGCCCGCGCACGCCCAAGCCGGACGAATTCGCACTGGGTGCCAAGAATGCGGTCACCGCCAGTGCCGAGTACGAGCATTACCTCAAGGGCGGGCCGTGGGGCGGGGCGGTGTTCGTCGACAGCGGCAGCGCGTTCGACAACACGCCCGACTGGCATACCGGTATCGGCTTCGGCCTGCGCTGGCGCTCGCCGGTGGGGCCGGTGCGCGTGGATATCGCGCACGGCCTGAACGACCCCGACTCGCAGTTCCAGCTGTATATCGATATCGGTGCCAACCTGTGAGTACACCCACGCCGCCCTCCGCGCCGCGCCGCGCGCGCTTCTACCGCCGGCGCCGCTTCTGGGTGGGCTCCGGCCTGACCGTGCTCGGGCTGGTGCTGCTGGCCTTGATCGCGATCTATTGGTTGCTGCAGACCGTGGCCGGGCGCGATGTGTTGCTGGCCCAGGTGGTGGCGCGCCTGCCGGTGGGCGCCAGCTTTACCTACGGCACCGTCGAAGGCCCGGTAGCGGGCCCGTTGACCTTGCGCAACGTCGATTTCAAGTATCAGGACATCCACTTCACCGCCGAGCGCGTGTACCTGGAGCCGGATCTGCGGCCGCTGCTGGGGCGCAAGCTGCAACTGGACGCCGTGCAGGTGAGCAATGCCACCTTGAACCTCGGCAAGAGCGACGAACCGTTCACCTTGCCCAGCTGGCCGGAGTCGCTGCCGCAGATCAACGTGCCGCTGGCGATCCAGGCCGACAAGATCGATGTGCAGAACCTGCGCATCACCCAGCTGCAGCAGCCGATGATCGTGCTGCACACCGTGCAGGGCGGCCTGGAAGTGGCCACCGGCGAACTGCGCACGCGCGATCTGGTGGTCGACACCGACATGGGCGACTTCCGCCTGCATGGCGACTACCTTCCCAACGACGATTACCACGCCGATCTCACCGCCACCGCAGTGCTGCCGGCCGCGCGCGGGCGTACGCCGGCCAGCCTGGGGCTGGTCGCACGCGGCGATCTGGACAAGATGGAAGTGGCCATCGCCGGCCGCGCGCCGGCACCGCTGCAGGCCAGCCTGGTGTTCACCGGCCGCGACGACCCGACCTGGGCGTTCAAGGCGGTCACCGAGGCGCTGGACACCTCGCTGTTGATTCCAGCTGCCGATGGCGCGCCCAGCGCGCCGGCCACGCCAATCGCAGTGAACCTGGCCGCCTCCGGCAAGGGCGGCAACGCCGACCTGCAGGGCAGCATCAAACAGGGCGAGTTGAGCGCCACCCTGCAGCCGTCGCATATCAGCCTGGCCGATCAGGTACTGACCGTCGAACCGCTGGTGATCGACACCTTCGAAGGTCGCACCCAGCTGCGCGGCACCGCCGATTTCCGCGATACCCAGAATCCGAGTTTCCGCTTTGCCGTCAACGCCAGCGGCCTGCGCTTCACCCCGACGCCGGACCCGGCCACCCCGGATGCACCGCTGGTGCCGGTGGAGTTGCAAGAGGCGCGCCTGGGCATTGCCGGCACCTTGAAGGCATGGGCGGCGATCGGCCGCGCCACGCTGCAACGCGACGGCCAGCAGGCCGCGCTGGTGTTCGATAGCCGCGGCAACGATCAACGCGCGCAGCTCAAGCAGGTGCAGGCGAAAACGCCGGGCGGTTCGCTGGATCTTACCGGCGAGGTGGGCTGGACGCCGGAGCTGCAGTGGGACGTCACCGCGCAGCTGGCCAAGTTCGATCCGGGCTATTTCGCGCCGGGCTGGAACGGCAATCTCTCTGGCAAAGTCGCCTCCAAGGGCCGCCAGCTGCCGGCACCGGCCGGCGGTGTCTCGCCGGGCTTCGAGGCCACTGCAGAGATACCCAGCCTGACCGGCCAGCTGCGTCAACGCGCGCTGTCGGCCAATGGCAAGTTCGCACTGCGTGGCGAACAAGGCGAGGGTGAGTTGCAACTGGCGCTGGGCAATAGCCGCATCAACGCCAAGGGCAAGGTGGGCGACCAGCTCGACATCGCCGCGCAGCTGCAGCCCTTGCAGCTGGACGATGTGCTGCCGGGTGCCACCGGTGTGGTGCGCGGGCAGCTGCAGGTCAGCGGCAAGCGCGATGCGCCGGACATCAGCGCCGACATCGCCGGCAATGGCTTGCGCTGGGGCAGCTATAGCGCGCAGAGCATCAGCCTGCGCGGCCGCCTGCCGTGGCGCGGCAGCGACGGGCAGCTGGCCTTGCAGGGCGCTGCCATCGAGGCGGGCGTGGTGCTGGACAGCGTGCGCGTGCAGGCGCGCGGTGCGGTGGAAGCCTTGCGCCTGGATGCCGACATTGCCAACAGCATGGCCAGCGTCGCCTTGCAGGGCGATATGCGCCGCAATGGCGAGCGCTGGCAGGGCCAGGTCGCCACGCTGCGGATCGCCCCAGCCAAGGGCGATGCCTGGGCGCTGCGCCAGCCGGCGCAGTTCAGCACCGATGGCGCCGCATTTACCTTGTCCGATACCTGCCTGGGCGCGGCCACCGGCGGCGCGCTGTGCGCCAGCGCCAACTGGCCACGTGAGGGCATGGTGGTGCATGGCGATGCATTGCCGCTGGCGCTGGTGCAACCGTGGTTGCCCAAGCAGGAAGGCCGCCAGATCTATCTGCGTGGCGAGCTGTCGCTGGACGGCAGTTTCAAGCCGCGCGGCAACGCCTGGGAAGGCAGCCTGCGTATTGCCTCGCCGGAAGGCGGCATTCGCCTCGGTGAAACCCGCTACGCCGCGGTGGCCGGAAATCCCAATCGCGGCGAGTTGCTGCGCTACGACCAGTTCAGCGTGCAGGCTGATTTCACCCAGCAGCAGATCCAGGCCAAGCTCGGTATCGGTTTCCAGGGCGCGGGCTTTGTGGATGCCAAGTTCAACACCGGCTGGGATGCGTACGCACCGCTTAACGGCGAGCTGTATCTCAACATGTCGCGGCTGTACTGGCTGGAGCTGGTCGTGGCTGACGTGGTGCGGCCCAAGGGCCTGGTCGAAGGCCACGTGAGCCTGCGCGGCACCCGCGACAAACCGCTGCTGGGCGGCGACGCCACGCTGAGCGATTTCACCGCCGAGTACCCCTCGATGGGCCTGACCCTGAGCGAAGGCAAGGGGCGCTTCGACGCGCTGCCGGATGGCTCGGCCAAGATCACCGCATCGGCCAAGTCCGGCGAGGGCACGCTCAACATCGATGGCGGGCTGTCGTGGTTCGGCACCAGCACGCCGCTGCTGCTCAATATCCGCGGCGAAAACGTGCTGGCCTACAACACCAGCGAGTTGCGCATCATTGCCAATCCGGACATGCAGTTCGGCATCACCGACAACACCATGCAGCTGCGCGGCAAGGTCACCGTGCCCGAAGCCGATATCGACCTGGAGCGGCTGGATCGTGGCACCTCGGTGTCCGAAGACGTGGTGGTGCTGGACCCGGTGGACCCGGAAGAAACGCCCGCCTCGCCGCTGGATATGGACCTGGCCATCGTGCTTGGCGACAAGGTCAACATGAGCGGCTTCGGCCTGAAGGGCGGGCTGAGCGGGCAGATGCAGATCCGCGCGCGCCCGGGCCGCGAAATGACCGCCAACGGCGGGCTGGATGTGCGTGGTCGCTACAAGGCCTATGGCCAGGACCTGACCATCAGCCGCGGCCAGCTGACCTGGAACAACAACATCGTCTCCGACCCGCGCGTGAGCCTGCGCGCCGAACGCAAGATCGGCGACGTCACCGCCGGCATCGACGTCAGCGGACGCGCCGAATCGCCGCGTGCCGACGTGTGGTCCGAGCCGGCCATGTCGCAATCCGAAGCGTTGTCGTACCTGGTGCTCGGCCGCGGCCTGTCCACCGCCAGCAGCGACGAAACCCAGCAGGTCAGCGCTGCCTCGGCTGCCCTGTCGGCTGGTAGCAGCCTGATCGCCTCGCAGATCGGCGCCAAGCTCGGCCTGGACGAAGCAGGGGTGAGCGAATCCAGCACCGCCGGCTCGGTCGTGGGCTTCGGCAAATATCTCTCGCCGAAACTCTACGTCGGCTATGGCGTGTCGATGGTCGGTAGCGGCTCAGTGCTGACGCTCAAATACCTGCTCAGCCGCGGCTTCGATATCGAGGCCGAATCGAGCACCGTGGAGACCAAGGGCTCGGTGAACTGGCGGCGGGAGAAGTAACAGTCAATCGCACAACAGTGCATCACATGGTGTGCGTGGCGCCGCATGTGTCAGGTCGAGACCTGACACATGCAGATATCAAGGGATGTTCGGCCATGCGTGAGGCATCGCCAGGTTGAGCGCTGCAGTTTTATCTACAACCTCTTCAGCCGCATTGTCGGGCGCGGCACACCGGCATCGCGCAGGCATTACGCACTTTTTATGCCGGCGCACCAGCGCGCGAATGGCCCCTTTATGCCCATCGGTCCTACCTTGCTACTCCCGCACTGTGGTGCGTTGAGCCAAATACGATGTGCATCCTGATTTTGCGAGGTCCTCAGGCGATTCCGGCGCCATCGGTGCCGATGCAATTGCCTGAGTGTGCTGGCCGCGCGTTGCGCACGCTGGCGTGTGCCGATGTGGATAGTTTGATCGCCGAGTTGCATGCGGCCGGTGGCGATGCCGAGGTGGAGCTGGTGTTGCTGGATTCGGGCGATCTGCCCTTGTCCGAGCGCAGTTGCGCGCGGGCCTTGCGCGCTGCCGTGGATGCGTTGCCCACGCCGTATATCGAGCTGCATACCGATGCCGATCAGGAGCTGGAGCCGTGGCTGCATGCGCAGCATGCGCCGCTGGCGGTGGTGATCACGCCGCACGACGCGCCGCGCGCGTATGCGATGTCGCTCGGCATTGCCGCGCGTTGCCTGCCGTCGTTACACGCGCCGTTGCGCGTGGCTGCCTGAGGAGCGCGCCATGTCGATCATGATCGTGCGTGGGCCGGAGGCATCGCTGCCGCTGGTGCGTGGGCCGCAGCCGTTGCCGCGGGCCGTCATTCGCCAGCTGGTGCAATGCGCCGGCGATGCGCGCAAGACCGTGGCACTGCGGGCCTGTGGGTCGGAGCAGGAATTGCTGGATGCCTTGCGCGCGGCGGGGCAGGCGCGGATGGAGATCGCGTTGATCGATCCGGGCAGTTGCGTGGACAGTGCGCGTCTGCACCGTGTGCTGGGTGCATTGCCGTATCCGTTCGTGGAGACCCACGATGACAGCGCGGACCGGCCGGAGCGGTGCCTGCCACCGGGGTTTGCGCCCTGCATTGCAACCGTGCGCGGCTACTGCGCGCAGAGTTATCTGCTCGGGCTGGAAATCGCGCTGGAGCATCTGGGCTGCACGGAGATCCAGGGCGATGTCCATGTCGGGACCTGAGCCGCGCCAGCTGCATTATTTTGCCGACTACGAAGGCTATTGCGATGGCCGGCCGGTGGTGTGGGGTCAATTGACGCACAGCGTGGACGTGCCTGCCGACGGCGAGCTGGATGCAGCGGGATTGGTGTGCGCGCTGCGCCGCCGGGCGGCCGAGGCGCATGGGTTGGAGGCGGGGCAGATCCGGCTATGCCAGGTGACCCGGCTGTAGCGGCCCTGCCGCTACCACAGCGCGGCCGGACGCTGCGCCGATGCTTTGGCAGGCACCCACACGTGACCTGCGTTGGATGCGGATCAAAGCCGCGTGGCGCTGCCTTGGCCGATCAGTATGCAGGGCGCATCGCATCGCCTGGAGGAAAGAGCGCCCACACAGCAGCGGCGATTCAAAGATAGTGCCGCTGCGCTGCGGCCAACTGCACCGGATGGGAGCTCGAATGTACCTCGCTATGGCCATGCCCGAGTAGCAAGACATGCAGCATGCTCCTGCGCATCGAGCGCGAGGATCACGACAACTGCAGACACAACGACGCCACCCGAAGGTGGCGCCGTTGTCATGCCATGCTGCGCGTCAGGTCGCGCAGAGCATCCACGTTGACCCCTACTTGCCTGCGGGGGCGTCCGGCACGAACTTGATCAACTGGTTGGCCGTGGCTGCGACGCCGAAGTTGTTGCGCGCATAGCCGGAGCCCCAGTACAGCGCACCGTCCACGATCGATGGTGCGCTCATCACCGAGCCGGTAGCCTTGTAGTTCCACAGCGTGGCACCGGTGTCGCTGTCCAGGGCCACCATGTTGCCTGCCATCGAGCCGGCAAACAGCAGGTTGGGTGAGACGCTGATCGGTCCCTGGGCACCTGCCGGCACGGCCGGGTTGACGGGGTTGATGCCCGGCGTCTTGACCTGCCACAGGATCCGGCCGGTGGCCGCATCCAACGCTGCCCACGAGCCGCCGTTATGGCTGACGGTATTGCCCGGCGCCAGCGTGTAGGGGGTATTCAAATTGTTGTTGATCCCCACATACACGCGCGATTTGTAGGGGTCGAACGCCGCGCCCCACTCGATGCCGCCGGTGGTGCCACCGGGGCCGACCTGCGTGGACCACACCTTGGCGCCGGTCTTGGCGTCGAAGGCCCAGTAGATGCCGCTCTTCTGGCCGGCGCCGACCAATTGCTGCAGCTTGCCCTCGCGCTGGACGGAAAACAGGTTGATGCCTGCGCCACCGAAATCGTAGTCGGGCCCGGTCAGATTGGTCGCCTGGGTATTCGGGCACAGGCCATTGGTGGGAGCGAGGATGCAGGACAGGTTCCAGGCGTCATACCCCTGGTTCCGGTTGGCCCAGACCAGCTTGCCGGTGTCCAGATTCAGCGAGACCACCGAGTCGACATAGTTGTCCGGCGCCATGCAGTCGAGTTCATCCTGCACCGTCAGTTCGCTGCCGCGGTAGGAACGTGCGTTGGACACGCAGTTCCCGACGCTTGCGGGAATGTTGTAGTTGTTGCCGGTGCCGAAGTAGATGCGGCGTGCGATGGGATCGACGGCAACCTGGCCCCATGTCGACGCACCGGTATAGCCCTCGGGGGCGTTGTAGAACTGCCACACCTTCTTGCCGGTAGCGAGGTCCAGTGCCACGACGCTGCCGCGGAACGAGAACCGATGGGTCGGATCAAGACTTTCGTAGTCCCTGGACGACACGCCCAGGTACACGCGGTTTCCGTAGACCACAGGGGACGAGGTGATCTGGGCCTGCGGATTGGTTTCCACCTCGCTCTTCCACAGCAACTTGCCGGTCTTCTTGTCCAGGGCCAGCACGGTGCCGCCAGCCATGTCGCCCAGGATGATGCTCTTGGGGGTAATGGCCGGGGTGGTCCGCGACAGCGACGTGCTCTTGCCGGTGTAGTCGGACAGCTTGGCCTGCCAGTTCGGCTTGCCGGTCTGGGTATCGACGCTGTACAGCGTGCCGCCCCAGTCGGGGACATACAGCGTGCCGCCCTCGATGCTGGGCGTTGCCGAGATGTCGCCGGTGGTGGTCAGGGTCCACGCCGGCTTGAGCGAGGGTACGGTGCTGCGATTGATCTTCCACTCGCCTGGCGCGAAGCGCTGGTTCAGATAACCACCGCCGGCAATCGGCCAACTGGTGGGACTGGCGAAGGGCAGCGCATTGCCGAAGCTGCGCCAGACCTCGCCGGAGCGCGCGAACGCCTGCGTATCCAGCGACGACACGGGTGCCTGCGCGGTTGTGGCGCCAGATTGGGCGAAAGCCACTGCGCTGGCGAGCAGGCAAGGGATGAGCGTCAAACTGCGTAAGCGCAAACGGCGATTGGGATTTGTCATCACGGCGTGTCCATTGATGGAAGGAAGCGCTGGATCCCCCCGGATCTGCTGGATGAAGATCGCCGATTGCGGCGACCGTGCAACACGGCTCGGCGGCTGCATTCAGAGAGTGGTCGGGTCTGCTTGAATCTGGTCGTACCAGCTCGCAAAATTTGCGTTCAATGCGTGCGTTAACCGCACAAATGGTGATGATTCATCACTATTTTGCTTGAGTACGATAGAAAAAATGATTCAGCCAGAAAGCGCCGGATGTCCATGCAAATCAGCGGTTTGCAAAAAGTAACCAGGAAATGTTGCGCCACCTTGTGCGGTGGATCGACCCGGCGGTAAAGCCGCGATCGCTGCGCGCTGCGAGGCGATCTCTGGTGGCGGTGGCGGTGGTGGTGGCATTGCCACGCAGTACTGCACGCGTTGCGCGTTCTGATGCCCACTCCTCTCTGACGATATGGCACTGCCTGCGCGCAGTTGTCACGCGTGCCTTGGAGCCCTCGCCGTCGGCGTCCGCCGAATATTCAGGAGTCAAGGGATGGGCGATGCCGCTGTGTCGTCCGCACCCACGGGCTTGGCCCGCATCCTCATCCGGTGCTGCGCGCCATCCTGCTCCCATGTGAGCAGGAGACGCCCGGGCGTGCGATGCCGGGCCGCGTTAGCTGGTGCGTCAGGCGTTTTGAGGCGAGGGTGCGGCGTTGTGCACCGCAGGGGGAGCGATCAGCGCCAGTTGCGTGATCGCATCCTGCACCACCTCCGCCACCGTGGCGTCCACATCCACCGACACCACGTCCGCTTCGTCCAGCGGCAGCTCCAGGGTCTGCAGCTGGCTGTCGAGCAGACTGGGCGGCATGAAGTGGCCGGCGCGTGCGCTCAGGCGTGCGGCAATCACGTGCGGGGCCGCATGCAGGAACACGAAGCGCATCGGTATGCCGCTGCCGCGCAGCAATTGCCGGTGCGTGCCGCGTAAACCCGAGAATGCCAGCACCACCGATTCGCCGGCCTGCACGCAGTCGCGCAGGGTCGCGGCCAGCAGTTCCACCCAGGGCAGGCGCACGGCATCGGTGAGCGGTTGGCCAGCGGCCATCTGTGCGCGTGCGGCCACGCTGTGGTAGTCGTCGGCATCCAGAAAGCGGTAGCCGTAATGCGCGGCGAGCGCCTGCGCGATGGTGGTCTTGCCGCTGCCCGAGACGCCCATCACGACGATGGCCAGGGGCGAAGCGGACGCGGGCGTGGCGGGGACGGCGGTGTCCATCACGTCAGGTTATATCTCCGGATCGATTCGGCATTTGAGCGGATTTCACGTTGGCGGCAGCCGATGCGTGGTGTAGCGTCGGCGCTCCTTGCCAGGTGAGCGGGCACCCAGCGTAACGGCGTGCCCGGCCGGGTACAACGCATGCGAAGGTCTGCCGATGACGTCACCCCCCGCAACGTCTCCTGCATCGGCGCCCCTGCGCTGGCGCGAAAAGCTCGGCTACGGCGCCGGCGATCTGGGCCTGAATCTTTACTGGGCCAACATCTCGGCGTTTCTGCTGATCTTCTACACCGACACCATGCACCTGCCGGCTGCCGCAGTCGGCACGATGATTTTGTTGACCAAGATCGCCGATGCGATCGCCGACCCGGCCATGGGCGCCATCGCCGACCGCACCCGCAGCCGCTGGGGCAAGTTCCGCCCGTATCTGTTGTGGGGCGCGGTGCCGATGGCAGCGACCGGCGTGCTTGCCTACACCACCCCGGAGCTGGATCAACACGGGCGCATGGTGTGGGCCACGCTCACCTTCCTGGTGATGATGCTGGCCTACACGGTGGTGAGCATTCCGTACTCGGCGTTGTCGGGGGTGATCACCGCCGACAGCAAGCAGCGCACCGGTCTGATCAGCCTGCGGTTCATCGGTGCATTTGCGGGCACCACGCTGGTCAATTACTTCACGATGGATCTGGTGCGCTGGTTCGGCGGCGGCAACGATGCGCTGGGCTGGCAGCGCACGATGATGCTGTATGGCGCCATCGCGGTGGCGCTGTTCGTCGGCGTGGCCCTGACCACGCGCGAACGCGTGCAGCCGCCGCCGCAGCAACGCACGCCGGTACGCCGCGACATCGCCGACCTGTTGCAGAACAAGCCGTGGTGCGTGCTGTTCGTGCTGTCGCTGATCATCATGATCACCATCACCATGCGTGGCGGTGCGGGCGTGTACTACCTCAAATATTACGTGCAGCGCCCGGATCTGGTCGGCTTGTTCCTGGGCTGCTATTCGGTGGCGTTGGGTGTGGGCGCGGCGATCACGCCGCTGTTGACCCGGCACTGGGACAAGCGCCAGCTGATGTGCGGGCTGATGGTGATGGTCGGCCTGCTGAGCTGTGCGATGTTCTTCGTGCCGGCCGATGCGGTGTGGGCCATCTTTGCGTTGAACATGCTGATCGGCCTGGCACTGGGGCCGAAGTCGCCGCTGGCGTTTTCGATGTATGCCGACAGCGCCGACTACACCGAATGGCGCACCGGCCGGCGTGCCACCGCGATGACGTTTGCGGCGGCCACGTTTTCGCAGAAGCTTGGCGGCGCGCTCGCCTCGGCCGGCATCGCCTGGGTGCTGGCCGGCATGGGCTATGTGGCCAACAGCACGCAGTCCACCGGCTCGTTGACCGGCATCGTGCTGCTGCTGACGGTCATCCCCGGTGCGGTGGCGCTGCTGGCGGCCTGGACCATGCGTTTCTATCCGCTGGATGACGGCTTGCTGCGCCGCATCCAGCACGAACTGGCCGCGCGCAAGCGCGACGAACCGGAGCACCCCTGACCGTGTCTGCACTGCCCCCTGCTGCGTCCGACGATCTGTCCACCTTGCTGGCGCCCAGCGCCGACGGCGCGCGCTACGCGCTCTACAGCCCCACAGCCATGCCCAATGCCGGCGGGTTCCTGTGGAACCGCCGCATGATGTTGCAGCTCACCTGTCGCGGTTATGCCACCGGCCAGTTCATGCAGCCGGAGCCGTCCAAGTACGCGCATGCGCCGGTGCTGGAGGCGCGCAACTTCATGATGCCGGAGCAGCCGTATTACGCGCACCATCCCGGGCGCTTTTTCTATCTCAAGGATGAAGACACTGGCGCCTTGTATTCGGTGCCGCACGAGCCGGTGCGCGCGCAGCCGCAGGCATTCGAATTCTCCGCCGGCAAGCACGATGTGCGCTGGCGCGTGCAGCATGACGACGTCGTGGTGGAGCTGTGCGTGGCCCTGCCGACCGACGATGCGGTGGAGCTGTGGGAATGCCGCGTACACAACGCTTCCGGGCGTGCGCGCAGGCTGAGCCTGTACGTGTATTTCCCGGTTGGCTACATGTCGTGGATGCATCAGTCCGGCGGCTACGAGCCGGCGCTGGGCGGCATCGTCTGCCGTAGCGTGGCGCCGTACCAGAAGGTGGACGACTACTTTCGCCAGCGCGATTTCAAGGACTGCACCTTCCTGCTGCACGAACAACCGCCGGTGGCCTGGGACGCGCAGCAACTGGCGTTCGAAGGCGAAGGCGGGCTGCATGCGCCCTCTGCCATCCAGGCCGAACAACTGGGCAACAGCGAGGCGCATTACGAAACCCCGGCGGCAGCGCTGCAATACCGCCTGCATCTGGAAGCGGATGCGGCAAGCGTGTACCGCTTTGCGTTCGGGCCGGCCAAGGACGATGCAGAAATCGCCGCGCTGCGTGCGCGCTATCTGTCGGAAGCAGGCTTTGCGCAAGCGGCGCGCGAGTATGCGCAGTACCTGCAGGCCGGCCATGGCTGCGTGCAGATCGCCACGCCGGATGCGGCGCTGGACAACCTGGTCAACCACTGGTTGCCGCGGCAGGTGTTCTACCACGGCGACGTCAATCGCCTGACCACCGATCCGCAGACGCGCAATTATCTGCAGGACCATATGGGCATGGCCTACCTGCAGCCGGCTACCGCGCGTGCGGCGCTGCTGCATGCGCTGTCGCAGCAGGAACCCAGCGGCGCGATGCCGGACGGCATCCTGCTGGTGGAAGGCGCCGAGCTCAAATACATCAACCAGGTGCCGCATACCGACCACTGCGTGTGGTTGCCGATCTTCCTGAGCGCGTATCTGGCCGAAACCAATGATGCCAGCGTGCTGGAAGCAGTGGTGCGCACGCAGGATGGCCAGGCGCTGAGCGTGGCTGAGCGGCTGGATGCGGCCATGCAGTGGCTGTTGGACGCACGCGATGCACGCGGCTTGAGCTTCATCGCCCAGGGTGACTGGAACGACCCGATGAACATGGTCGGCTGGCGCGGCAAGGGTGTGTCCGGCTGGCTGACCGTGGCCACCGCGTATGCGCTGCGGCTGTGGTCGGACATCTGCGCTGCGCACGGACGCAGCGCGCAGGCGGACAGGTTTGGCCAGGCGGTAGGCGCGGTCAATGCCGACGCGAACCGCGAGCTGTGGGACGGCAACTGGTATGCACGCGGCATCACCGACGATGGTGTGCGCTTCGGCATCGCCGAGGACGTGGAAGGACGCATCTATCTCAATCCGCAGAGTTTCGCGCTGTTGGCCGGCACTGCGGATGCACAGCAACGCGCGGCGCTGCTGGAGGCCGTGCGTGAGCAGCTGCACACCCCGTATGGTCCGGTGATGCTGGCGCCGGCATACACGCACATGCGTGACGACGTGGGGCGGCTGACCCAGAAGTGGCCGGGCGCGGCAGAGAACGGCGCGGTCTACAACCACGCGGTGGCGTTTTATCTGTACAGCCTGTACCAGATCGGCGAGGCCGACCGCGCGTGGGAGATCCTGCGCGCGATGCTGCCGGGCCCGACGCGCGAGGACGTGCTGCAGCGCGGCCATCTGCCGGTGTCGCTGCCCAACTATTACCGCGGTGCCTGGCATCAGTATCCGCGCACCGCCGGGCGGTCCAGCCAGTTGTTCAACACCGGCACGGTGGCCTGGGTGTATCGCTGCGTGCTGGAAGGTCTGTTCGGGTTGGTCGGCGAGGGCGATGCGCTGGCGATCCGTCCGCAGCTGCCGTCGCACTGGCCGCAGGCGCAGGTCACGCGCCAGTTCCGGGGCGCGCAGTTCGAGGTACAGCTGCAGCGCGAAGCCGAACGGGTGGCGACGGAGGTACTGGTGGATGGTGTGGTCAGCGCGGACCAGCGCGTGCACGCGGTGACCGCCGGTCGGGTGTATCGGGTGCAGGTGCGGCTGCCGGGCTGAGCGCCCCTCACCCGCCCTCCGGGCACCCTCTCCCGCAGGCGGGAGAGGGGAGCGGCCAACACCGGGTGGCCGCTGCATCATCGGCTGATCGCAACAACGGCGCAGCGACGCCCGACCCGACCGTAGCGGTACGGCGTCGCCCGACCGTAACAGTGCATCGTCGCCGACCGTAACGGTGCATGCCGCCCGGCCGTGCACACTTTCGTACAGCCATGCGGCAGAAGCCCCCTGCCGGCTGCCTGACCTGGCAGGCCGGAGATGCGACAGGCCAATGCACGGCAGACCGCAACCGCGGTTCCTTCTCCCGCTTGCGGGGGAAGGTGCCCGAAGGGCGGATGGGGGGCGTCTGACCTGCAGCCCGATGCCCCTAACCAGCTTGGTGGGCCAGAGATGCGGCAGGCCAGTGCATGGCACACCGCAACCGCGGTCCCTTCTCCCGCTTGCGGGGGAAGGTGCCCGAAGGGCGGATGGGGGGGCGTCTGACCTTCAGCCCGATGCCCCTGGTCAGCGGCTGATTCAAAGGACCGGCGTCCCGGCAGCGCGAAACGCGTGCAACGCCTACATCACGACACCACGCCTCCTGCAAGACGACAGGAACTGCCACAGGTGGCCGAAGGGCTTCGCCCTCCGCCAAACAGTCCGGCACGATTCCCCAATCCCCAATCCCCAATCCCCAATCCCCAATCCCACTGCGTAAACTCCCAGGCTCGCATCGCGCCGCCTGGGAACGCCCCTTGGTATCAAGCTGGATCCTGCTGCTGGTCTCCGTGGGCTATGCCGCGTTGCTGTTCGGCGTGGCGTGGTGGGGCGACCGCCGGCCGATGTATCCGGAGCGGCCATGGCTGCGGCCGGCGGTCTATAGCCTGGCGCTGGCGGTGTACTGCTCGTCGTGGACCTTCTATGGCGCAGTCGGCTCGGCAGTGCGCAACGGCATCGGCTATCTGCCGATCTATCTGGGGCCGTTGCTGTTGCTGCTGTTCGGCTGGCGCATCATCGAGCGGCTGGCGCTGATCGCACGCGCCGAAAACACCGTCTCCATCGCCGATTTCATTTCCTCGCGCTATGGCCGCTCGCGGCGGCTGGCGGCGTTGGTGGCGGTGATCGCACTGGTCGGCATCGTGCCGTACCTGGCGCTGCAGTACAAAGCGGTGGCAATGAGCCTGGAGGTGCTGACCGGGCATAGCAGTGCCGGGCGCGGCATCTTCGCCGACCCGGCGTTGTACGTGGCGCTGTTGATGGCCTTGTTCGCCACACTTTTCGGCACCCGCCAGGTGGATGCCACCGAGCACCATCACGGCATGATGCTGGCCATCGCCCTGGAGTCGGTGATCAAGCTGATCGCCATCGTGGCGGTGGGCCTGTTTGCCTGGCTGTGGTTGAGCGACCACCAGCTGCATATCGCCGATTCGGCGCGCACCTTGTTCGAGCACACGCCATCGGTGGGGTTCATTTCGCAGACGCTGCTGAGTTTTCTGGCGGTGATCTGCCTGCCGCGGCAGTTCCATGTGGCAGTGGTGGAATGCAGCGATGTCGGCGATATCCGTCGCGCGCGCTGGTTGTTCGGTGCGTACCTGGTGATCATCTCGGCGATGGTGGTGCCGATCGCCTCGGCCGGCATCGCGCTGTTCGGCAAGGGCAGTGCGGTGGTGGACGATGCGGTGGTACTGGCGCTGCCGCTGAGCCAGGGCAACACGGTGCTGGCGTTGGTGGCCTACGTGGGTGGTTTTTCGGCGGCCACCGGCATGGTGATCGTGGCCAGCATCGCCCTGGCCACCATGGTCAGCAACGATCTGGTGATGCCGGTGCTGCTGCGCCGCCGCGTCAGCGCCAACGCGCGTGCGGCAGTGGCCTCGCGCGTGCTGTGGATCCGCCGCGTCGCCATTTTGCTGCTGGCGCTGGTCGCCTATGGCTACCACCGCAGCGTAGCCAACGACACCACGCTGGCCGCGTATGGGTTGATGGCGTTTGCAGCGGTGGCGCAGTTTGCGCCGGGCGTGATCGGCGGGCTGTACTGGCGCGGCGCCAGCCGCAAGGGCGTGGAGACCGGCATGGTGCTCGGCTTCATGACCTGGATCTATACGCTGCTGCTGCCGGCCGCCACGCGTGCGGGCTGGCTGCAGCCGGAGTGGTTGGTGGACGGGCCATTCGGCATTGCGTGGCTGCAGCCGCAGCAGTTGTTCGGCATGCGCGGCTGGGACCCGCTGGCGCACGGCACTTTCTGGTCGTTGCTGATCAACGTCGGCGCGATGATGCTGGTTTCGGCGCGTTGGCGCCCCGGGGTGGACGAGCGGCTGCGTGCCGCGCCCTTCCTGGACCCGTATGCGCAGCGTCCGGCGGTGGCCGGCGAATGGCCGGGGCATGTGCGGGTGGGCGACCTGCAGGCATTGGCCGAGCGCGTGGTGGGCGAGCGGCATGCGCGCCGTGCGTTCGTGGAGCAGGCGCAGTTGCTGGAGCGCGAGCTGCAGCCGACCGTGGTGGCCGACCGCGCCTGGGTGCAGTTCACCGAGCGCCTGCTGGCCGCCTCCATCGGTGCCGCCTCCGCGCGGCTGGTGCTGACCAGCCTGTTGCGCGGTTCGGGCATGGAGCTGGGCGAGGTGGTGGCGGTGCTGGACGAGGCCGGCCAGGAGCTGCGCTTCAACCGCGAGATCCTGTCCACCACGCTGGAAAACATCAGCGCCGCGGTCAGCGTGGTCGACCCGGACATGCGCCTGACCGCGTGGAACCGGCGCTACCAGCAGCTGTTCGGGTACCCCGACGGCATGCTGTACGTCGGCCGCCCGGTGGCCGACCTGATCCGCTACAACGCCGAGCGCGGCGAGCTGGGCGAGGGCGATATCGAAGACCAGATCGACCGCCGCATCCGCCACATGCGTGCCGGCTCGCCGCATGTGTTCGAGCGCACCCGCAGCGATGGCAAGGTGATCGAAATGCGTGGCCAGGCACTGCCCGGCGGCGGCTACGTCACCAGTTACAACGACATCACCGACTACAAGCGCGCCGAGCGCGCGCTGCTGGACGCCAACGAGAATCTGGAACAACGCGTGGCCGATCGCTCGCGCGAGGCCGAGCTGGCGCAGCAATCCAAGACCCGCTTTCTGGCCGCCATCAGCCACGATGTGTTGCAGCCGCTCAACGCCGCACGCCTGTTCGCCTCCGCGCTGCGCGAGAGCCACCAGAACAACGAAGAACAACGCCATCTGGCCGAACGCGTGGATGCCTCGCTGCGTGCGGCCGAAGAATTGCTCGATGGTCTGCTCGATGTCTCGCGGCTGGACGCCGGCGGGCTGCGGCCAACGGTGGAAGATTTCGATGCCAGCGCACTGATGCACGAACTGGCCGCGCAGTACGCACCGGTGGCCGCCAGCCGTGGCCTGCGCCTGCAGGTGCACAGCCGCACGATCTGGGTGCGTAGCGACCGCCGGCTGCTGCGCCGGGTGATGCAGAACTTCCTGGCCAATGCGCTGCGTTACACGCGCCAGGGACGCATCGTGCTGGGCATGCGCGGGCGCGGGCAGCAGGTGGAGCTGCAGGTGTGGGACACCGGCCCGGGCATTCCCGAACATCACATGCGGCAGATCTTCGAAGAGTTCCGCCGCTATCAGCAGCCGTTCGACTGGGGCGAGCAGGGCCTGGGATTGGGCTTGTCGATCTGCCAACGCATCTCGCGCCTGCTCGACCACGACTTGAGCGCGCGCAGCCAGGTCGGCCGCGGCAGCATGTTCTCGATCCTGTTGCCGCGCGTGGCGGCGGTACCGGTGGCGCCGCTGTTGCCGGTGCCGGCCACGCGCGCGTTGCCAAGTGGCGATTCATTGGCCGGCTTGCGCGTGCTGTGCGTGGACAACGACCGCGAAATCCTCGACGGCATGCGCGCGCTGCTCGGCCGCTGGCAGGTGGAAGTCATCACCGCCAGTACCGTGGACCAGGCGCTGGAGCGTGCGCGCGAACAACCGGACCTGATGCTGGTGGACTATCACCTGCACGACCGCCTGGACGGCCTGGACACGCTCGATGCCGTGCAGGCTGCGGCAACCGCGCCGATCGCCGGCGCCTTGCTCACCGCCGACGGCCGCGACGAGCTCAAACAGCTTGCGCGCGAACGCGGCTACCGCCTGCTGACCAAGCCGGTGAAACCGGCCTCGCTGCGCGCGTTTTTGAGTGCGTATCACGACGCGAAAACGCGCTGACGGGTGCATCCCTGCCATCACCGCGACATGCGGCGATGCAGTCGGCATCGAGTAAACATCCCACGATGCCGATCGCGCGCGGAGCGCATGCCATGCATCGTAGGAGCGCACCCGGGCGCGACGGGGCTTTCCTGGTAATGCCCGTCGCGCCCGGGTGCGCTCCTACGACAACTGCCTGCGCTTATGCCGCGCCGCTGAGGTGTTCGTAGAGGATCACGCTGCCGACGATCACCAGGATCACGCCGCCGAGGATCTCGGCGCGCTTGCCGATCAAGGCGCCCAGTGCACGCCCCAGCATGATGCCGGCGGTGACCATGCTGAAGGTGCACAGGCCCACCACCACCGCCACCACGCCGATGTGCACGTCGAGAAACGCCAGGCTGACGCCGACTGCCATCGCGTCGATGCTGGTGGCAAAGCCGGTGGTGGCCAAGGCCAGCAAGCCGTGCCGCTTCGACGTCTGGGAGGCTGCGTCTTCGGCATCGTCCGGCTCGTTGCGCAGGCCGGCCACGATCATGTGCATGCCCAACGCGCCCAACAGGCCGAAGGCGATCCAGTGATCGAAGGCCTGCAGATGGCTGGAGGCCGCACGGCCCAGCAGCCAGCCGATCACCGGGGTGATGGCTTCGATGCAGCCGAAGACCAGGCCGGCGCGCAATGCGTCACGCCACTGCGGCTTGCGCATCGCCGCGCCCTTGCCGATGGCGGCGGCAAAGGCATCGGTGGACATCGCAAAACCGATCAACACAATGGAAACAGGAGACATCGACACGCTCGGGTTGGGCACGTTCACAACGGCATGCGCCCGCGCCAACCATCGTCAGGCACGCATGTCGTTGGTCTCGCCAAACCACACTGGTTGCCTGCACCACGGCGCAACGGCCGAGGATGTTGATGCAGGCGCTTTCGATGGACGAAAGCAGGCTACTCCCCAAGGGGCGCGCAGTGTAACAACGCAAAACGCGCTTTCGGGCGTTTTGCCCGCACGCGAAGGTCGGTCTGATCTTTATAGCCTTGGCTATCGTAGCGGCCGCTATGCTGGCTTCCTGCGGGAAATCACGCCGCTCGCCACTGCACGCAACAGCTTCGACGAGTACCGCGAAGGTGCTGCCCAGGCCACTGCAACGGACCGCCGCGTCGATCTGCCGCAGCCGCAGCTGAGGGCGTGCAATCACGGTCGTTCGAGTGCCATCGCAGGTACACGCGGCATTGCCCTGTCTTGTCGGTCAACCCATCGCCGGTGATCGCGCGCGTGCGACATCGCCACAAGCGCCAAGCCCGGTCTTGCCCCGATTCACCCGCCCAATGCGCGTGGCGGGTGATACATCAGCGCATCGGAAATCTCGGCCGTTGCCGCACACAGGGCTTGCAGCGCTGCGCGCGCGTTGACCAGCTCCGGGCGACGTTCGATGAAGGGCACCGTCAGCGTGTAGGTGGCGCTGCCGTGTTGCAGGATCGGGGCGGTGAGGTCGATCACGCCGACGACCGCTTCGCTGGCATGCATCGCATAGCCATCGCGACGTGTTTGCTGCACGTCCTTCAGGAACTGCGCGCGGTCGTAGGCAACCGCGCTGGCGTCCAGCGCCTCCAGCCAGCGCCCCTGCACATCGGCTTGCTGAAATGCGAACAGCACCAGGCCGGACGTGGAGTGGGCCAGCGGGCGACGATGCCCCGGGCGCACCACCAGGCCCAGGTCGCTGGGCACGTCCATCTGTGCGATCACCACGATCTGGTCGCCCGACGGCGCCACCAGATGGCAGGGCTGGCAGATCGCATCGGCCAGGCGCCGCATCACCGGCAGCGCGGCTTCGGTGACGTTCTGTACCTGCGGCTGCTGCATGCCGAGCATGAACAGCCGGTTGGTCAGCACATAGTCGCCCTCGGCGTCGCGCACCAGGTAGCCGCGTTCTTCCAGCACCTGCAGCATGCGGAAGATCTCCCCGCGCGAGCGCCCCACACCCTGCGAAATCGCCCCCATGCTCATCGGCCGCGCGTCACGCGCCAGCAGCTCCAGGATGTCCAGGCCCTTGTCCAGGGCCGGCGCGCGGTACTTGGCGGGTTCGGTGCTCATCCGTTTGCGGTTCCAGGGCAGGGTGCGGCGCGCCAGGGTACAGGCATCGCGGGCGCGGGTCAGTGCGATGCTGCGCGTGCAAATATAAACAAAGATTTTATATTTGCATGGCGTTGGCGTGCGCAGTACGCTCGCTGGATTGCAACGCAAGCGCCACAGCCTTGGGAGGGGATCGGTCGCATGCATCACAGTGACATTGCCGCGTCACCGCGCGGCAACCTGGCGCGTACCGCCATGGTTCCCCTGTTGTTGATCGTCAGCCTGTTCTTTTTGTGGGGCATGGCCAACAACCTCAACGACATCCTGATCAAGCAGTTCAAGAAGGCCTTCGAACTGACCGACCTGCAGGCCGGGCTGGTGCAGAGCGCCTTTTACATGGGCTATTTCGTGTTCGCGATGCCGGCGGCGATGTTCATGCGCCGCTACAGCTACAAGGCTGCGGTGGTGCTGGGCCTGCTGCTGTATGCGTGCGGTGCGTTTCTGTTCTATCCGGCCGCTCAGGTGCATACCTACTGGTTGTTCCTGTTGGCCTTGTTCGTGATTGCCAGTGGCCTGGCGTTTCTGGAAACCACCGCCAATCCGCTGGTGACCGTGCTGGGCCCCGCCGACGGTGCGGCGCGACGGCTGAATCTTGCGCAGGCGTTCAACCCGCTTGGCTCGATCACCGGCGTGCTGGTGGGCCAGCACTTCATCTTCTCCGGCGTGGAGCACAGCCCGGCCGAACTGGCGGCGATGGCGCCAGCCGCGCGCGAGGCGTTCTTCGCCACCGAATCGGCCGCCGTGCAGATGCCGTACCTGATCATCGGCGTGGTGGTGGTGCTGTGGGCGATCCTGATCGCGCTGGTGCGCTTTCCCACCGGCGCCCCGGAGGCGACCCCCGGCGAAGCACCCAGGCGCGCACGCTTTGGCGAATTGCTGCGTAACCGGCTGTTCGTGTTTTCGGTGGTGGCGCAGTTCTTTTACGTGGGCGCGCAGGTCGGCATCTGGAGCTACCTGATCCGCTACCTGCAGGATGCCGTGCCGGGCACGCCGGAAAAAACTGCAGCGACCTATCTGACCATTTCGCTGGTGCTGTTCATGGCCGGGCGGTTCGTGGGCACCGCGCTGCTGCGGTATCTGGCGCCGGCCAAATTGCTGGCGAGTTTTGCCACGATCAATCTGGTGCTGTGCGCAGTGGCCATCGCGCTGCCGGGCTGGACCGGGCTGTACGCACTGGTGGCCGCCAGCGTGTTCATGTCGGTGATGTTCCCGACCATCTTCGCGCTGGGGCTGGACGGCATGCATGACGACGCACGCAAGCTGGGGTCGTCGTTGCTGGTGATGTCCATCATCGGCGGCGCGTTGCTCACCGCGGTGATGGGCGGGGTGTCGGACATGGCCGGCATCCATTGGGCGATGGTGGTGCCGGGCGCATGCTTTGCGGTGATCTTGTTGTTCGCGCTGCGTGCCCGTCGCGCGGCGCCCGTGATTGCAGGAGCCTGAGCATGCCGCGTCTTTGCTATGTGCTGGACCTGCACGACGATGCGGCGCTGATCGCCGAGTACGAGCGCTGGCATCGGCCCGATGAGGTATGGCCGGAGGTCGTGGCCTCGCTGCAGCAGGCCGGCATCCGCGAGCTGGAGATCTTTCGCAGTGGCGACCGGCTGGTGATGCTGATGGAGGTCGGCGAAGACTACGACCCGGCGGCCAAGGCGGCGCGCGATGCGGGTGATCCGCGGATTCAAGCCTGGGAAGACCTGATGTGGCGGTTCCAAAAACCGCTGCCGGGCAGCGCGCCTGGGGAGAAATGGCGCGAGGCGGGGCGGATCTTCGCGTTGAGCGAGGCGATCCAAGCGCAGCGCTGAGCCCGCGCCCTCATCCGCCCTGCGGGCACGCCCTTCTCCCGCAGGCGGGAGAAGGGCGTGCCCGGCGTTGGCACCGGGGCTGTGGATCAGCTGCAGCTGGCGCAGCGGATCGGCCAAGGTGCGTTTGCGCCATGCACCCCACCTGCTTGGTGTCTGTAGCGGGCTGCGTGTCAGCCGTTCGTTGTTCCGTGCGCTGAGCCCGCGCCCTCATCTGTCCTGCGGGCACCTTCTCCCGCAGGCGGGAGAAGGGCGTGTTCGGCGTTGGCACCGGCGCGGTGGTGCGTCTGCGCCATGCACCCCCATCTGTTTGGTGTCTGTAGTGCGCTGCGTGTCAGCCGTTCGTTGTTCCGTGCGCTGAGCCCGCGCCCTCATCCGCCCTGCGGGCACCTTCTCCCGCAGGAGGGAGAAGGGCGTGCCCGGCGTTGGCACCGGGGCTGTGGATCAGCTGCAGCTGGCGCAGCCGATCGGCCAAGGTGCGTTTGCGCCATGCACCCCAATCTGCTTGGTGTCTGCAGTGGGCTGCGTGTCAGCCAACCGTTGTTTCGCCAGGCCCAAGACCTGGCCCCAGAAGCGCCGACCCGCAGCGCAGAGCCTGCCGAGCCACCATCGCGCCCCGCCATGGCCGGCCTGCGCGTCTAGCCGCTGCTTCCTTCTCCCGCGTGCGGGAGAAGGTGCCCGAAGGGCGGATGAGGGGCCGTAGCCTCAGCCCTTCGCGCTGGCAGCCAGATCTTCGACCCAGAAGCGTCCGTCGGGGTAGCTGAATTCTGCGATCGAGGCAGCGTGCATCTCTGCGGAAAACCCCGGCGCTTCCGGGGCCAGATAACGGCCGTGCTGGATGCGCACCGGGTCCAGGAAGTGCTGGTGCAAATGGTCGACGAATTCGATCGCGCGGTCTTCCATCTGGCCGGTGATAGCGACGAAGTCGGCCATCGCCAGGTGTTGCACCAGCTCGCACAAACCCACGCCGCCGGCGTGCGGAAACACGCGCACATTGAACTTGGCAGCCAGCAGCAGGATGGCGAGGTTTTCGTTGACACCGCCGACGCGTGCGGCGTCGATCTGGATCAGGTCCACCGCGCCGGCTTGCAGCAGCTGCTTGAACACCACGCGGTTCTGCGTGTGTTCGCCGGTGGATACCGGCACCGGGGTGATGCCCTGGCGGATGGCGGCGTGGCCGAGCACGTCGTCCGGGCTGGTGGGTTCCTCGATCCAGGCGATGTCGAACTCGGCCAGCTGGCGCATCCAGTCGATTGCCGGGCCCACGTCCCAACGTTGATTGGCATCGACCGCCATCGCAATGTCCGGGCCGATCGCTTCGCGCGCCAGGCGGCAGCGGCGGATGTCGTCCTGCACGTTGGCGCCGACCTTGAGCTTGATGGTGCGGAAGCCGTCGGCCACCGCTTCCTTGGCCAGCCGCACCAGCTTCTCGTCCGAGTAACCGAGCCAGCCGGGCGAGGTGGTGTAGGCCGGGTAGCCCTGCTCGATCAACTGCGCGATGCGTTGCGCGCGCTGCGGCTGTGCAGCGCGCAGGATGGCCAGCGCTTCGTCGCGGGTGAGCGCGTCGGTGAGGTAGCGGAAGTCGATGGTGTCGACCAGCTGCTCGGGTGTGAGTTCGGCAATGTAGCGCCACAGCGGTTTTTTCGCGGCGCGTGCAGCCAGGTCCCAGGCGGCGTTGATCACTGCGCCGATGGCCATGTGCATGACGCCCTTTTCCGGGCCCAGCCAGCGCAGCTGCGAATCGTTGGTGAGCCGGCGCGCGAACGCGCCGAGATCGGCGATGACCTCATCCACGCGCAGGCCGACCACGTGTTCGGCCAGTGCGGCTACCGCAGCGGTCTGCACATCGTTGCCGCGGCCGATGGTGAACACCAGGCCGTAGCCGGCCAGGTCATCCGGCGCATCGGTGCGCAGCACGACATAGGCGGCGGAGTAATCCGGATCCGGATTCATCGCGTCCGACCCATCGAGCTCGCGCGAAGTGGGGAAGCGGACGTCGTGGGTCTCGAGGGCAATGATGGTGCTCATGAAAGTCCTGGCGATGGCAAGCGGGAAGTGAAGACAGGCGGAAAACAGATGGGTGCAAGAACGAAGGATCAAGAAAACGACAGCAGTGAAGCGCGCTTGAGCCCCTCTCCCGCCGGGAGAGGGGATGGGGCGAGGGTACGAACGCGTAGCGCTGGGGGTGTTGAGGCGCTGCAGTGACGCAGGCGTTTGCAACTCACCCCAATGAATCTATTGCACGACCAATTGCATTTTGCGATCGACGCGCTACAACGTTTAGACACTTAATGCGGCAGCAACTCCGTGAGAGCAACGTGCGTGTGATGCGTGAGCACGAGCGTCGAAATGTCAGGGCCACATAACAAGTGGACTGACGTCGCGTTGCGCGCATCCGTGGCGACGTACCCTCACCCCAACCCCTCTCCCGAGGGGAGAGGGGCTTTGCTTTGCTGCACGATTCGTGTTGTGCGAGTACTTCGGCCTTCGCGTGAGAACATTCTGAGAGGTGGGACGCACTGCAATGCAGTACTCCCTCAGTCCTTCCAAAAAACCTCAACCCGCATCACGCGGATGCGCCACCACCGGCTGGCGTTGGCGCCCCAGGCCTTCGATCTCCAGTTCCATCACGTCGCCCGGCTTGAGGTAGACCGGCGGCTTCTGGCCCAGGCCCACGCCCGGCGGGGTGCCGGTGCTGATCACATCGCCGGGCATCAGCGTCATGTAGCGGCTGATGTGGCTGACCAGTTCGGCCACGCCGAACACCATCGTGCGGGTGCTGCCGTTCTGATAGCGGTGGCCGTTGACCTCCAGCCACATCGACAGGTTCTGCGGGTAGGCGATTTCATCGCGGGTGACCAGCCACGGGCCGATCGGGCCGAAGGTATCGGCGCTCTTGCCCTTGACCCACTGGCCGCCGTGTTCGAGCTGGAATTCGCGCTCGGACAGGTCGTTGATCACCGCGTAGCCGGCCACATGGTTCAAGGCTTCGTCTACCGACACATCGCGCGCCACGTCGCCGATCACCACGCCCAGTTCCACCTCCCAATCGCTCTTGACCGAGCCGCGCGGGATGATGACGGTGTCGTTCGGGCCGCACACCGCAGTGGTGGCCTTCATGAAAAGGATCGGCATTTTGGGTACTTCCATGCCCGATTCGGCAGCATGGTCGGCGTAGTTCAAGCCCACGCAGATGAATTTGCCGATGCGGCCCACCGCAGCGCCGTAACGCACGTCGCCTTCGATCAGCGGCAACGTGGTCACATCCAGCGCGCGCAGTTTTTCCAGGCCGGCATTGGTGATGTGCTCGCCGGCCACATCGTCGATGACGCCGCTCAAATCGCGGATGCGGCCTTCGTTGTCGATCACGCCGGGACGTTCGTGGCCTTCGGCGCCAACACGTACGAGTTTCATGCAGTCTTCCTTTGCAGGGGAGGAGTGGAGCGGCCAATCACACGGCGCGGACGGGTGCGGAAGGTGCGCTCGGAACAGGAATGCGGGTGATGCATGCTGCAAACAACGCTGACGCCAGGTGTGAGATGTGGCCTGGTGTCAGCGGGCGGAGAGCGATCAAAAAACCTAGCGAGCAGTTGTGCGCCTTGTCGCTGCACCACCGTTTCGCCAGCGGCTTTCAGTTCGACCAACCGCCATCGATGATATGGGTCTGGCCGGTGGTAAACGACGATTCGTCCGAGGCCAGATACACCACCAGCTGCGCGATCTCGCGCGGGTCGCCCAGGCGGCCCATCGGCTGGCGGTCGGTGAAGCTCTTCCACACGGCCTGCTCGTCGCCGCCCAGGGCCTGCACGCGCTGCGCCAACGAGGGCGTCTTGATGGTGCCCGGGCAGATCGCGTTGCAACGCACGCCCTGCGCCACGTAGTCGGCGGCAATCGCCTTGCTCAGGCCGATTACTGCGGCTTTGGTCACGCCATAGACGAAGCGGTTCGGCACGCCCTTGATGCTGGAAGCCACCGACGACATGTTGATGATGCTGCCGCGGCCGCGTTCGAGCATGCCCGGCAGGACCGCCTTGCAGGTGTAGTACATCGCATCGACATTGATCGAGAACGAGCGGCGCCACGCTGGCTCGTCGCAGTCGAGGATGCTTCCCTGGTGCACGTAACCGGCGCAGTTGAACAACACATCGAACGGGCCGTGCTCCGCGACCAGCGCAGCGATCGCCGAGGCATCGGTGACGTCCAGCAGCTGGGTGGTGATGGCGTCCGATTCGGCCGCCAGCGCCTGCAAGGCCGAGGCGTCGATGTCGGTGGCGATCACCTGCGCGCCGGCGCGTGCGCAGGCCAGCGCGCTTTCGCGGCCGATGCCGGCGCCAGCGGCGGTGATCAGGCAGCGCTTGCCGTGCAGGCGGGTGGTGGGTGTGGTGGGGATGGAGACTGTCATACCGATAAGGTTCCGTGGGTGGGGGCCGCCGGCCGTGGCAGACGATAGAACGTGCGTGCGTTGTCGCCGAACACCGCATCGGCGTGGGCGGCGGCATGCCGGGTGACGAGCTGCTGTGCAAGATCGACCCAGTGCGCGTAGTCGGCGCGCAGGGTCAGCACCGGCCAGTCGCTGCCCCATAGCAGGCGCTGCGCACCGAAGCGCGCAAACAGGTGCGCGACATACGGCTCCAGCGCGTCGATGCCGGCGCCGCGGGCGGCTTCGGTGAGCAGACCGGAGAGTTTGCAATGCACATTGGGATGTTGCGCCAATGCGGCCATGCCGGCCGCCCAGGCGACGAATTCGCCGGCCGCAATCTGCGGTTTGCCGCCGTGATCGACGACCACGCGCACTGCCGGATGCCGTTTCAGGCGCGTCTGCAAGGCCGGCACGTGTGCCGCGCGGATCAAGGCATCGAAAGCCAGATCGTGTTCAAGCATCGCATCGAAGGCGGCGTCCAACTCGGCGCCTGCCAGCCAGTGCACGTCGGCAATGTCCTGCACCATCGGGCGCAGGCCCTTGAGCAGGCCGCCGCCGGCGCGCACCAGCGCGCCGATGCGGGCGGCGGCGTCGGGCGCGGCAAAATCCACCCAGCCGACCACGCCGGCAATGCGCGGCGCATCGTGCGCCAGCTCGAACAGGTAACAGGTTTCCGCTTCCGTTGCGGCGGCCTGTACCACGACCACGCTGCCAACGCCGGCCGCGTCCAGCGCAGCGCCGACATCGTGCGGTGCAAAGTCGCGATACAGCGGCGCAAGCTCGGGCGTCAGCCAGGCGTAATCGCCACGTGCCAGATGCCAGAAGTGCAGATGCGCATCGACGCGGTTCATGGCGTGGGCAGGTCCGTATCGAGCAGGCCGCCGTCGCGCAGGCGCTGCCATAGCGCGGGCGGAATGGTCGCCTGCAACCGTGCGGCGGCCGAGTGCACCTCGGCCACGGTGCGCATGCCGGCCACCACCGTGGTCACTGCCGGATGCGCCAGCGGAAACTGCAACGCAGCCGCACCGATATCCACCCCGAACGCGGCGCAGGCGGCATACAGGCGCTGCGCATGCTGCAAGGTGGCGGTATCGACCGGGGCGTAGTTGTAGGTGGCGCCGGGGCCGCGCGCATCGCTGAGCAGGCCCGAGCTGTATGGCCCGGCCGACAGGATCGACACGCCGTGTTGCTGCGCCTGGTCCAGCAGCGCGCGTGCGCCGTGCTGTTCCAGCAGGGTGTAGCGGCCGGCCAGCATCACGCAATCGAGCGGAAACCGCGGCAGCACCTCCAGTGCCACGTCCTGCTCGTTGACGCCCAGGCCGATCGCCCCGCACGCACCGGACGCCTTCAACTCCGCCATGGCCGGCAAGGCCTCCTCCAAGGCCTGCTGCAGCACACGGGCGTGGTTGTCGCCGTGGGTCAGCGCGCCGATGTCGTGCAGCAGCAGCACGTCGATGTAGTCGGTGCCCAGGCGCTCCAGGCTGGAGGCGAACGCGCGCCGCACGCCGTCGGCGCTGTAGTCGAACTCGGCGTGGCGCCCGGCCACCGCAAAGCCGTCGCGGCCGGCAACGGCCTGGGCGTCGTCGTAGACGCAGCGGCCGACCTTGGTCGACAGCGTGTACGCATCACGCGGCACGCCGGCCAGGCCGCGGCCCAGGCGCGCTTCGCTCAAGCCATAGCCGTAGTAAGGCGCGGTATCGAAATGGCGGATGCCGGCATCGAACGCGCCCGCCACCGCAGCCAGTGCGTCGGCCTCGTCCACTTCGGCGTACAGATTGCCGATCGGCGCGGCGCCAAAGCCCAGCGCCGACAGCTGCACGTCGGTGCGCCCCAGGCGCTGCCGCGCGACGGCGCTCATGCGCACTGCTCCGAAAAGACGGCGCAGGCGGAACCGGAGTCTGGAAAGCAGCAGCTGGGCATCGCAACGTCCACCAGCCGGCGGGTGCCCGGCTGTTCGCATATGAATATGGCAATCATCAATGAACAGATCACGCTGCAGTGCAGCATGGCAGGTGGGCTTGCAGGCAGTTGCCCAGGGCGCCGCAAGCGGCGGGGCGCCCTGGGCCGGGCATCGCTTTCGTGTGGTTCCGGCCAATGCGCGAGAGATGTGTCCACTCGACCTTGCCAACGCTGTGACACATACCAGGCAGTTTCTGGATGCCCAGTCAGGTGCAACCCAGCGATAAACGTCGCACAGCCTCCGGCCGGTGACGGTCCGACGAGCTCACGGTGCCGAACGCGATGAAGCATCGCGCTGTCATGTCATTGCGGAGATGAGCGCCATCCCGCCCACAACGCGCGTACACCTGCCTGCACAGCACGTGCGCATGCATCCCGATGCCGCTGCGCAGTCCCGCTCGCTGCAACGCGCCACTGCCAGGCTATTTCAAAATCCGCATGCCGCATCACCAGTTCCTATAACGCAGGTTGCGCGGTTGCCCCAGGCCCGCGCGTAGGGCTAGATACCAGCCCTCATCCGATGAAGCGGGCACATGCCAGACACGACACGGCGAGACTTGTTCAAGGTGCTGGCGGCCGGCGCGCTGGTCGCGCCCTTGTCGGCTGCCGCGCAGGCGCCGTCCGCACCCTGCGCTCGCACCCCGCAGTGGGCGCGCGGCATCGAAGGGCAGCGCAAGGCGGACCTGGGCAACGGCACCTACCTCAACCCCATCGTGGCCGGCGACCACCCGGACCCCACCATCCTCAAGGATGGCGACGATTACTACATGACGTTTTCGTCGTTCTTTTCCTACCCGGGCATCGTGCTGTGGCACTCCACCGACCTGGTCAACTGGGCACCGATCGGCCCGGCGCTGCATCAGGAACTGGGCACGATCTGGGCGCTGGACCTGTGCAAGCACGACAACCGCTACTTCATCTACATCCCGGCCAATCCGGACGACCACGGCTGGAAGATCTTCGTGATCTGGGCCGACGAAATCCGCGGGCCGTGGAGCGCGCCGATCGATCTGGGTATCGCCGGCTGCATCGATCCCGGCCATGTGCTGGGCGAGGACGGCAAGCGCTACCTGTTCGTCAACGGCATCCGCAAGATCCGCCTGCGCGACGACGGCCTGGCCACCGACGGGCAACTCGAACCGGCCTACGCACCATGGCGCTATCCCGACGACTGGATCGTGGAGAACTTCGCCCCCGAAGGCCCCAAGCTCACCTGGCACAACGGCTGGCTGTATCTGGTGACCGCTGTCGGCGGCACCGCCGGGCCGGTGACCGGGCATATGGTGATCGCCGCGCGCTCGCGTTCGGTGCATGGGCCGTGGGAACACTGCCCGCGTAATCCGCTGGTGCGCACCTTGTCCGAGCAGGAGCCGTGGTGGTCGCGCGGGCATGCCACGCTGGTGGAGGGCCCGCGCGGCGATTGGTGGCTGGTCTATCACGGCTACGAAAACGGCTTCCGCACGCTGGGCCGGCAGACACTGCTGGAGCCGGTCGAATGGACCGCCGACGGCTGGTTCCGCGCCACCGGTGGCGATCTGTCCAAGCCAATGCGCACACCCGCACGTGCAGCTGTCGGCGCTCGTGCCGCGGCCAGCGGTTTTGCATTGTCGGACGATTTTTCCAGCGACCGCTTCGGCACCCAGTGGAGCCTGCATGCGCCCAAGCCCGGCGAGCAGACACGGGTGCGACGTGCGAACAAGGCGCTGACGCTGGCCTGCGCGGGCACATCGCCCATCGACAGCGCGCCGCTCACCTGCGGCGTGCCCGATCGCGCCTACGTGGCCGAGGTGACGCTGGAGCTGGTCGGCACTGCCGAAGGCGGCATCGTGCTGTTCTACAACCACAAGGCCTTCGTCGGCATCGGCTTCACCGCCGACACCATGAAGACCTACGAATACTCAGAAGAGCTGGTGTGGGCCCGTACGCCCAACACCCACCGCCGCATTCGCGTGCGGCTGACCAACGATCACCACATCGTGCGCTTCGACTACTCCTTCGACGAGGGCCGGCAGTGGACGCGCCACCCCACCCGCATGGAAGTGTCCGGCTTTCACCACAACGTCTTTGGCGGGTTCCTGAGCCTGCAGCTGGGCATGTACGCCGCGCAGCAGGGCGAGGTGGTGTTGCGCGACTTCCGCTACCGCGCGCTGGGCTGACGGCGGACGGCTGGATCGGTGCCTAACAGGTGCCGCCTTGCTCGCGGTCAGCTGAGCGGTTGGTGCGCGGTGTCACCGCGGCGGCCAGCGTGCGCACGATGACAACGCGATGGTGGTCATCGAGGGTTGCGCGACGGTGGTCTGCATTGGCAGCGCAGCACCGCCATCGCACTGCAGAGGGCGGGGCCCGGATGGCCCCGCCGCCGACTCAGCCGCAGCAGTAGCAGACGTTGCCTTGTCCGAGATCGCCACCGAACTCCGGACACTCGGCCTTGCAGGCCCATGCACTACACGATTCGACTTTCGGCTGTGCGTTGTCCACGGCCATCACCTGGAAGGCACCGAATCCGGTGCTGGCCAGAAACGTGGCCGCCATCAACGCACTGCGCAAGCTTACCCAACGCTTTTTCATGCATTACTCCTTCACCGTTGCAAAAGCCGCTGGCGCATCCGTGCGGCGCAACGCGGCAACCAGGTCCTGCACCCGCTCCGTGGTATCGAACACGCCAAGACGGGAATGGCGCACGCGCCCGGCCCCATCGATGGCCATCAGCAGTGGCACGTTGCGCGCACGGAACAGCATCAGCGCGCGACGGTCGGTCAACGTGACCACTGGAAAATCGAACCCATGCACATGCGCATAGCGCGCGGCCTGTGCCGCATCGCAATGGCAGACACCCAGCAGTTGCGGCCGCCCCGGTAGATTGGCCTGCAGCTCCCGTGCCGCGCGCAGCACCGTTGGCGCCGAACGCTGGCAATACGGGCAGGTGGTGGTGAAGAAGAACAGCACCTGTGCCGGGCCCTGCGGCGCACCCAGCAGATGGCGCTGACCATCGCCATCGGTCGCCTCTATCCGGGGCACGTACATGCCCTCGTAAGGGGTGCTGATGCGCGTCTGCAACCACTGCTGCTGCAGCCGCAGCTGCCGGTTCTGCCACGCCAGCACTGCAATCAATGCGCACGCCACCAACAGGCCCATCCAGAGCCACGGAAATCGTCGCGTCATGCCACCCCAACTCCAAAGCGTCCCTGGTGACCGAGCCTTGCCCAGGCATCAGCACATGGTCAATGGTGATATCGACAACTGCGATGTCGCACGGCGCGCAGCTGTGGAGACGATCACGCCGCTGCGCTTGGGCTTGCCACTGTGGAGCAACGTCGAGCAGCGGGTTTGCGCAAAACACCGCAGCAACCAGCCACGCACCAGGTGGCACGGGCGGCTGCCGCAGCGCCAGCTGCTGTGCACGGTGCATGGCATGGCGTGTACTGTGGCGCATTGGTGCCTGCCCGTCTCGGGAATCGATGGACACGCGTCACTGCCGCGCTGGCGGTGTCCTGCATCATGTCGAGTGACTGGCAGATGCGGGCCCAGGCGTCGTGGCCTGCGCGCGACGGGGCTGCCTTGAGGATGCCGTCGCGCCAGGGCGCTGCCATAGCGGCGTGTCGGTGTGTGCGGTGTGGTGCCCGTTGTTGCGTGACTGGCAGATGCAGGGTCAGGCGTCGTCACGCGCTTGCGTGCGCTGGGGCTGTATCGATGATGCCGTCGCGTCCGGGGCGCTCCTACAGCGGTGTGTCGGTGTGGTGCCTCTTGTTGCGTGACCTGGCAGATGCTGGGTCACGCGTAGGAGCGCACCTGGGCGCGACGGGGCTTTCCCCGAGACGCCCGACGCAGGCACATGCCGCGCGGGTTACTCCTCTTCCGGCGGCAGCACGATGCCATCCGAATCGATGGCGAGCTTGCCCGCCATCAGCACCGCCTGGGTGCGGTTGGTGACGCCGAGCTTGCGCAGGATCGCGGTGACGTGCGCCTTGATGGTGGCTTCGGACACACCCAGGTCGTAGGCGATCTGCTTGTTGAGACGGCCGGCGCCCAGCATCTGCAGCACGCGGAACTGCTGCGGGGTGAGATCGCGCAGGCGCTGGCCGACCTCACGTTCTTCGCTATCGGTCGGCGGCAGGTTCTGCGCTTCTGCAGGAATCCAGCGTTCGCCATCGAGCACGGTGGCCAGGGCACGGCCAATGGTGTCCGAATCGGCGGACTTGGGGATGAAGCCGAACGCGCCATGGTCGATCGCACGCCGCATCACGGTGGGTTCTTCGCGTGCAGACACCACCACCACCGGCAACTGCGGATGCAGCGAACGCATATGCACCAGCGCGCTGAATCCCTGCGCGCCGGGCATGTTGAGATCCATCAACAGCAGATCGGCATCCGGCTGCGCATCGGCCAGCGTGTAGAGGGCATCGACATTGTCGGCCTCGAACAATTCCACCCCCGGCATCACCCGCTGCACTGCCCCGCGCAAAGCTTCGCGGAACAGGGGGTGGTCGTCAGCGATCAGCAGGGTGGTCATGGTGGGGCCGGGATTGGGGATTGGGGATTCGGGATTTGCAAAAGCGCGGGATTCTGGGTTCGGACATTGGGATTCGTAAGAGCAGGGATGTCGAAAAGCGAATCTCGATCCGCAATAGCCGATGTAAGAGAACCGTCTCTCCCTGCATTGCAGTAAAACAATGCATGGTCGAGGAGAGGGGTAACTAGGCAATGGGAACCCGCTTCTGCGAATTCCCAATCCCAAATCACCAATCCCCGCTCCTCAGCCAATCCCCAATCCCGAATGCCGAATCCCGGCCCCTCAGCGCGTCAGCCTTTCATTGACCAACGAATCCACCACCGACGGATCGGCCAGGGTCGAGGTGTCGCCCAGCTGGTCCGGTGCGTTCTCGGCGATCTTGCGCAGGATGCGGCGCATGATCTTGCCCGAGCGGGTCTTGGGCAGGCCGGGGGCCCACTGCAGGTGGTCGGGCGAGGCGATCGGGCCGATCTCCTTGCGCACCCAGCTCACCAATTCCTTGTGCAGGTCTTCGCTCGGGGTTTCGCCGGCGATCAAGGTCACGTAGGCGTAGATACCCTGGCCCTTGACGTCGTGCGGGAAGCCGACCACGGCCGCTTCGGCCACCTTCGGGTGCGAGACCAGCGCGCTTTCCACTTCGGCGGTGCCGATGCGGTGACCGGAGACGTTGATCACATCGTCCACGCGGCCGGTGATCCAGTAATAGCCATCGGCATCGCGGCGGCAGCCGTCGCCGGTGAAGTAGCTGCCCGGATAGGTGCGGAAGTAGGTGTCGATGAAGCGCTGGTGGTCGCCGTAGACGCTGCGCATCTGACCCGGCCACGAATCCAGCAGCACCAGATTGCCTTCGGTGGCGCCTTCCAGGATCTTGCCCTCGGCATCGACCAGCGCCGGCTGCACGCCGAAGAACGGCAGCGTGGCCGAGCCGGGCTTGAGATCGACCGCGCCGGCCAGCGGCGAGATCAGGATGCCGCCGGTTTCGGTCTGCCACCAGGTGTCCACGATCGGGCAGCGGCTGTCGCCGACCACCTCGTAGTACCAGCGCCAGGCTTCCGGATTGATCGGCTCGCCCACACTGCCGAGCAGGCGCAGGCTCTTGCGCGAGGTCTTCTTGACCGGCGCTTCGCCGTCGCGCATCAGCGCGCGGATGGCGGTGGGCGCGGTGTAGAACAGGGTGACCTGGTGCTTGTCGATCACTTCCCAGAAGCGCGACACGCTGGGGTAATTCGGCACGCCTTCGAACATCAGCGCGGTGGCGCCGTTGGCGAGCGGGCCATACACGATGTAGCTGTGGCCGGTGACCCAGCCCACGTCGGCGGTGCACCAGTAGATGTCGTCCTCGCGCAGGTCGAACACCACTTCATGCGTGTAGCTGGCGAACAACAGATAGCCGGCGGTGGTGTGCAGCACGCCCTTGGGCTTGCCGGTGGAACCGGAGGTGTAGAGGATGAACAGCGGATCTTCCGCATTCATGCGCTCGGGTTCGCACTCGGCCGGCTGGCCATCGACCACATCATGGAACCAGCGGTCGCGCGGTGCCTGCATCTCCACCGCGCCGCCGGTGTGGCGCACCACCAGCACGGTTTCGACGGTATTGGTGCCGGGGATCTTCAGCGCCGCATCCACGTTGGCCTTGAGCGGAATCTTCTTGCCGCCGCGCAGGCCCTCGTCGGCGGTGATGATCAGCTTGCTCTGGCAATCGATCACGCGGTCGGCGATCGAGTTGGCGGCAAAGCCACCGAACACCACCGAATGCACCGCGCCGATACGCGCGCAGGCCAGCATGGCCACGGCGGCATCGACGATCATCGGCAGATAGATGGTGACCCGGTCGCCCTTCTTGACGCCCAGGTTGCGCAGGGCGTTGCCGAGCTTGCACACGCGCTCATAGAGCTCGCGATAGGTCACCGGGTAGGAGGCGGCGTCCGGGCTGTCGGGTTCGAACAGCAGCGCGGTCTTGTCGCCGCGCGTGGCCAGTTGGCGGTCGAGGCAGTTGACGCTGGCGTTGAGCTCGCCGTCGCCGAACCAGCGGATATGGAAGTCGTCCAGCGCGAAGCTGACGTCCTTGACCTGGGTGGGCTGCTTGAACCAGTCCAGCCGCTGCGCGGCCTTGCCCCAGAACTGCTCGGGGTGCTCGATCGATTCGCGGTACAGCGTTGCGTACTGCTCGCCATTGACGCGTGCGCCCTTGGCGAACGCGGGATCGACGGGATAAACATCAGCCATGGCACCCTCACTTGCGATGATCTTGTCGGAAGAGGGCGCTGCGGCTGCCCTCGGTAGGCAATCAGTGTGCCGCATCCATTCTGTCCCGGCGGTCAACGGCGCCTTAGACCATGGTCGTAACCAGGTCAGTGCGCCAGCGAACATCCATTGCGGGCTCTGGTGCGACGATCGGTCACCTTGCGGAATGCTGCGTTGCAGCTACGACCAAAGGCGAATAGGCTGCAAACCGCGGACTGCCTCACGCTCCGCACAGCATCGCCATCAAGCGCGAGGCCTTCATCGGGGAGAGGGTTCCATGAAACACCGTACTGCACCGCTGGTGCGCCATCCATTGGCCGCCGCCTTGTTCGTGGCCAGCATCCTGCCGGGTGTGGCGTTTGCACAGACGCCGAAGGAAAAGGCGCTGGAAGCACGCATCGCCGAGCTCGAACGTCAGGTTCAACTGCTGGTGACCGCGCAGCAACAGCAGCAGGGCCAGATCGCACAGACGCAGACCCAGGTCAGCGAAGTGCGCACCCTGCAGGCGCAAGCGCCGGCAGCGGCGCCCGCGCCTGCGGTTCCGGCCGGCAAGCGGCCGATCCAGATCACCAGCATCACACCGAACGCAGCGGCGGGGACAACGTTCCGTTACGGTGGTTTCATCAAGGCCGACTTCATGACCACCCGCACCAGCGATGGTGCGTTGCCCGAAGGCGCGGTGGGGCGGTACCTGTACATCCCGACCCAGACGCCGGTCGGCGGGCAGGCGTCGAGCACCGACACCGACTTCCATGCCAAGTTCTCGCGCTTCAACCTGGGCGTGGACACCGTCACCGAAAACGGCGACAAGCTCACCGGCTTCATCGAGCTGGACTTCTTCGGTAACGCGCTGGCCAACCAGGTCAACAATCTCTACGGCGGCACCCTGCGGCATGCCTACATGAGCTGGAACAACTGGCTGGCCGGCCAGACCTGGTCCAACTTCGTCGACTCCACCATCCTGCCGGAAGCGGCCGACATCGTCGGGCCGACCGACGGCGCGTTGTTCAGCCGCCAGACCCAGATCCGCTACACCCGTGGCGCCTTCAGCGTGTCTGCAGAAAACCCCGAAACGCTGACCACGCCTTACCAGGGTGGCAACACCATCCTGGCCTCGGACCACGGCGCCATGCCGGACCTGACCGCGCGCTACAACTGGAAGGGCACCTGGGGCACGTTTGGCCTGTCGGCCATCGCACGCCAGTACCGCACCCGCAGCGCGCTGACCAACGACACCGAGTTCGGCGGCGCCATCGCCGGCGGCGGCCGCTGGATCATCAATTCCAGCAACGACCTGCGCTATCAGCTCAGCTACGGCGAAGGCCTGGGGCGCTATCTGGGCCTGGGCAACGGCTCGGACGTGGAGCTGGATGTGGACGGCAACATCCACACCGTCAGCACCGTGGCCGGCTGGGTGGCGTGGCGCCACGACTACAGCGCCAAGCTGCGCAGCACCATCATGTATTCGCGGGTGGATTACGACCATAGCCTGGCCAACACCGGCGGGCTTGCCAGCAAGTCGCAGCAGAGCCTGCGTGCCAACGTCTTCTATTCGCCGCTGCCCAAGGTGGATGTGGGTGCAGAGCTGATGTACGGCCGCCGCGAAGCCGAAAACGGCGACTCCGGCGACATCTCGCGGCTGCAGTTCACCACCAAGTACAGCTTCTAAGGTTCACCCCGCCGGCCGCCCGCCACGCATGTGGGCGGGCCGTGCCGCCCGCACTCCAGGAGACAGACCATGACCGTCTCGAATGACGCACTGATCGCCAAGATCGATGCCAATCCGAAGTACCACGCGCTCAAACGCCAACGCAACACGCTGGGCTGGACGCTGACCGTGCTGATGTTGCTGGCCTACTACGGCTACATCGGCCTGATTGCCTTCGACAAGGAATTCCTTGCCAAGCCCATCGGCGACGGGGTGACCTCGATCGGCATTCCGATCGCGATCGGGGTGATGGTGTTCACCATCGTCATCACCGCCATCTACGTGCGTCGCGCCAACAACACCTACGACCAGCTGACCGCGCAGATCCTGGAGGACGCCCGCAAATGAGCAAGACTTCGCGCCTTCTCCTGATCCTGGCCGGCCTGCTGCCGGCAGGCATCGCGCTGGCCGCCGGCGGTGACATCGGTCAGGCCGACAAGCAGCCCACCAACTGGGTGGCGATCGGCATGTTCGGCTTTTTCGTGCTGGGCACCTTGTGGATCACCAAATGGGCAGCAGCCAAGACCAAGTCGGCCGCTGACTTCTACACTGCCGGCGGCGGCATCACCGGCTTCCAGAACGGCCTGGCGATCGCCGGCGACTTCATGTCGGCGGCCTCGTTCCTGGGCATCACCGCCGCGGTGATGGCCAATGGCTACGACGGCCTGATCTATGCAATCGGCTTTCTGGTCGGCTGGCCCATCCTGACCTTCCTGATGGCCGAACGGCTGCGCAACCTTGGCAAGTACACCTTCGCCGACGTGGCCGGCTATCGCTTCGCGCCGACCGCGATCCGCAGCTTTGCCGCGTCGGGCACGCTGGTGGTGGTGCTGTTCTACCTGATCGCGCAGATGGTCGGTGCCGGTGCGCTGATCAAGCTGCTGTTCGGCCTGGACTACTGGGTGGCGGTGACCCTGGTTGGCGTGCTGATGATGGTCTACGTGCTGTTCGGCGGCATGACCGCCACCACCTGGGTGCAGATCATCAAGGCCGTGTTGCTGCTGACCGGCGTGACCTTCATGGCCGTGGCCATCATGTGGCACTTCAACTTCAGCTTCGAGGCGCTGTTTGCCGAGGGCGTGCGGGTGAAGACCGCGATTGCGGCCAATGGCGGTGCATCGCCGGAGGATGCCGCCAAGGCCGGCCTGTCGATCATGGGGCCGGGCGGTTTCGTGAAGGACCCGATCTCGGCGATCTCGTTCGGCATGGCGCTGATGTTCGGCACCGCCGGCCTGCCGCACATCCTGATGCGCTTCTTCACCGTTCCCGATGCCAAGCAGGCACGCAAGTCGGTGCTGTGGGCCACCACCTGGATCGGCTACTTCTACATCCTGATCTTCATCATCGGCTTCGGTGCGATCGCACTGGTGCTGACCAACCCGCAGTTTGCGGACGTCACCGCCGGCACCATCCACGGCGGCAAGGGTGCAGCCAACATGGCGGCGGTGCTGGTCGGCAATGCGGTCGGCGGTAACGTGTTCATGGGCTTCATCTCGGCGGTGGCCTTCGCCACCATCCTGGCGGTGGTCGCAGGGTTGACCCTGTCCGGCGCGTCGGCAGTGTCGCACGACCTGTACGCCACGGTGCTCAAGAAGGGCAATCCGGCGCCGGGCTCGGAGCTGAAGGTCTCGCGCGCCACCACCCTGGTGCTGGGCGTGATCGCGGTGCTGCTGGGCATCGTGTTCGAGAAGCAGAACGTGGCCTTCATGGTGTCGCTGGCCTTCGCCATCGCCGCCTCGGCCAACTTCCCGGTGCTGATCCTGTCGCTGTTGTGGAAGAACTGCACCACGCGCGGCGCGGTGACCGGTGGCTTCCTGGGGCTGGTGTCCTCGCTGGTGCTCACCGTGCTGTCGCCGTCGGTGTGGGTGGACACGCTGGGCAACGCGGCCGGTTCGGCGCCGTTCCCGTACACCTCGCCGGCGCTGTTCTCGATGATCATTGGCTTCGTCGGCATCTGGCTGTTCTCGATCCTGGATCGCAGCCCGCAGGCGGCCAATGAACGTGCCGCGTTCAAGGCGCAGCAGATCCGTGCCGAAACCGGCCTGGGTGCCAGTGGTGCCTCGGGCCACTGAGTGCAGCGTTGTACAGGTGATCGCAGACGCCGGCCTTGCGCCGGCGTCTTGCGTTTTGGCGATATTGCCGCCCGGTGCCGGCATGGCAGCCACGCCTTGCAGCGCGACGCGCAGGCGCGCGGATACGGCAGCCTCATTGCGGCAAGAAAGCGTGCACAGTCTGGCAATGGAACCGCTCGGGGAGTGCGGCCGCGTGCAGCGGCGCCGGCTGACGTGGGCGATGCATTGCCAGAAGTGCTGCGCCGATCGTGCAGGCGTAGCGCCTGCGCCCGGCCCCGACCAGCCCGGGACGTCTTTTGGCCCGGCCCTGAGGCATGCGCGGGCGGCGCGGTACCATTGGCGGTTTGGACCACGGCCCCCTCCATGAAAATCGCCTCCTGGAACGTCAACTCGCTCAACGTGCGCCTGCCGCACCTGCAACAGTGGCTCGGCGCGTTTGCGCCAGACGTGGTGGGCGTCCAGGAAACCAAGCTGGAAGACCACAAGTTCCCGGATGCGGCGCTGGCTGCCCTGGGCTACCGCAGCGTGTTCTGCGGCCAGAAGACCTACAACGGCGTGGCGATCCTGTCGCGCTCGCCGGCGCTGGACGTGCAGATGGGTATCCCGGGCTTCGACGACGTGCAGCAACGCGTGATCGCCGCCACCGTGGACGGCGTGCGCATCGTCAACCTGTACGTGGTCAATGGCCAGGACGTGGGCACCGAGAAATATGCCTACAAGCTGCGCTGGCTGGATGCGGTGCACGACTGGATCGAGCAAGAGCTGCAGCGGTATCCGCAGCTGGTGGTGCTGGGCGACTTCAACATCGCCCCGGATGCGCGCGACGTACACGATGCGGCGGTGTGGAACGAGCACCACATCCTCACCTCCACTGCCGAGCGCGCCGCGTTGCAAAAACTGCTGGCGCTGGGCCTGCACGATGCATTCCGGTTGCATCACGATGAAGCCGAACAGTTCAGTTGGTGGGATTACCGCCAGGCCGGGTTCCGCCGCAACCTGGGCCTGCGCATCGACCTGACCCTGGTGTCGGAGGCCTTGCGCGCACGTGCCGTTGAATCGGGCATCGACCGCGAACCGCGCACCTGGGAGCGCCCCAGCGACCATGCGCCGGCCTGGGTACGGCTGGCGGAGGCGGGCGCATGAGCGAGCGTCATCTGCGTCGCAGTACCCATAAGGTGGGCGATATCACGCTGGGGCCGGTGCACCGCTTGAGTTGCCATTGCGGCGCAGTGCAGATCGATCTGGAGTTGCCGCACGGCCTGCTCGACCCACGCCGTTGCGATTGCTCGATGTGTCGCCGGCGTGGCGCCATCGTCGCCTCGGTCGCCCTCGACGGCTTGCATGTGGTGCAAGGCCAGGACGCGCTACGGCTGTATCAGTTCAACACCCATGCCGCCGCGCATTACTTCTGCGGCGTGTGCGGCATCTACACCCATCATCGGCGCCGTTCCAATCCCAACGAATACGGCTACAACGTCGGTTGCCTGGAAGGCGTCAATCCGTATGCGCTGAACATCGCGGTGCCGGTGGAAGACGGCGTCAACCATCCTGCCGATCGCGCCGCCGGCGGTCGCTGAAACGACGACGCCCGGGCAGGCCCGGGCGTCGTGGCAACCGATGCTGCGCTGATCAGCGCACGCGGCCGCGGGTAAACAGGTTGACGATGGCCAGCAGGATCACCGCGCCCACCAGCGACCAGACGAAGGTCCACAGGGTGATGGCCTGGTTGATGCCACCGCCGAACACAAAACCGGCAATCAGCGCACCCACGATGCCGACGACCACATTGAGAATGATGCCCTGCTGCGCATCGCGACGCATGATGATGCTGGCCAGCCACCCCACGATGCCGCCGACGATCAACCAGATGATGATGCCCATGTTGCCGATCTCCTCATGTCTGTGCACCGGACGTGGTGCATGGGCGCCATTGGACGCATCGCGCCGTGAAGCAGCTGTCGAGCGCGGCCGCCGGGCTGGCGAAGCAGTTGGGTTGGTGGGCGGCGCGTGACAGCGTACGCAAGCTGGCAGCACGGCCCGGTGCAGCTCTGGCTACGGCCGCACCGGCCCGGCGAACGCGGCGAGCCGCAGGCGCGGCAGCTGCTGGGTCCGGCATTGGGCCTGGATCCGGCGCAGGTGCCATTGCAACGTGACGCACGGGGCCGCCCGACCCTGCAGCCGGCCTTGCCGAACTGGGATACCGGCTGGAGCCACAGCGGCGATTACCTGCTGGTGGGGCTGGGGCAGGGCGTGCGGCTGGGCGTGGACCTGGAGCGGATCCGCCCGCGCCCGCGCCTGCTGGAGATCGCGCATCGCTTCTTCCACCCCGATGAACTGGCGCTGCTGGCCGCCTTGCCGGCGGACGCACAGCAGGCGCTGTTCTTTCGTCTGTGGTGCGCCAAGGAAGCCCTGCTCAAGGCGCATGGGCATGGCCTGTCGTTCGGCCTGCATCGGCTGGCCTACGCGCTGGCCGCCGATGGCGCCCTGCAGTTGCGGTGGTGCGACCCGGCGCTGGGCCAGGCCGCGCGCTGGCAGCTGCACGAATGGTGGGCCGCACCGCAGTGCCGCGCCGCGCTGGCGCTCTACCCTCACGCGGCCGCGTGAGGCCCCGCGCCATACGGCAGGATCGGCTGACGGAACTGTGCCACGCCATCCAGGTCGCGCAAGGTCACCGTCAGCACGCCGCTGGCGCCATCGATCTCCACCTCGCCGAAGAACTGGTACCCGGCCAACGGTGAGGTATTGGGTGCAGGCGGCGCCTTCTGGAACACCACCGTGGGGCCGAAGGTGGCATCCAGCGCGTTCGGCCCGAAGCTGCCGGCATTGAGCGGGCCGCCGACGAATTCCCAGAACGGCTCGAAATGCTGAAACGCGGCGCGGTCGGGGTGGTAGTAATGGGCTGCGCAGTAATGCACGTCGGCAGTGAGCCACACCGTGTTGCGGATGCGCGCACGGCTGATGAAGCGCAGCAGCGTGGCGATTTCCTGCTCACGGCCACGCGGCACGCCGTCATCGCCATTGGCGATCGCTTCCCAGCGCGGACGCCCCTCTCCATCTTCACCATCGGGCACCTGCAGGCCGATCGGCATGTCGGCGGCAATCACCTTCCACTGCGCGCGCGAGCCGGCCAATTCGCGCTGCAGCCACGCCAATTGCTCCGGCCCGAGAAACGCGGCATCGGGGCCGGGTTGCGGTTGCAGGTTGTCGCTGTTGGCGCCGCGGTAGCTGCGCATGTCCAGCACGAACACGTCCAGCAACGGGCCGTAGGCGATCTTGCGGTAGATGCGCCCGTTGCCATCGGCGCGCACGCCGCGCAGCGGTGCGTATTCCAGGAAGGCCTGGCGCGCGCGTTGGGCCAGCACGTCGATCTCGCGCACCTGGTAGCGCGCATCCAGCTGCTTGCCGGGCGACCAGTTGTTGGTGGTTTCGTGGTCGTCCCATTGCCACAGTTGCGACACCTCGGCATTGAAACGGCGCACATGCTCGTCCAGCAGGTTGTACCGGTAATTGCCGCGGAATTCGTCCAGCGTTTCGGCCACCTTGCTCTTGGCCGCAGTGGTGAGGTTGCGCCAGCGCGTGCCGTCTTCGACGGTGAGTTCGGCCGGAACCGGGCTGTCGGCGTAGATGGTGTCGCCGCTGTGCAGGAAGAAATCCGGGTTGCGTTCGCGCATGGCGCTGTAGATGCGCATGCCGCCGATGTCCGGATTGATGCCAAAGCCCTGGCCGACCGTGTCGCCGCTCCAGACAAAACGCACGTCGCGCCGTGTCCGCGGCGCGCTGCGCAGATGACCATGTACCGGCGCGCTCAGTACCCCGCTGTCGGCGTCCTCGAAGCGCACCCGGTAGAAGATGTCCTGATCACGCGGCAGGCCGCTCAGGTCCACGCGCGCAGTGAAATCGCGGGCGGCCACCGCCATCGGTCCATCCACCCGACGTGCCTGGCGCAGGCTGGGGCGCGTGTCCCATTCCACCCGCATCCGCGCCGGCCGATCTGCACGGCTCCATAGCACCGCGCGGTCTTCCAGCGCATCGCCGCTCTGCACTCCGTCGGTGATCAGTGGACGCCCGGAAGGCGCGGCCAGGCTGCGCGCGGACCAGCCGGCAGTGGCTGGCAGCAACAGGCCGGCACCCAATCCTTGCAGGAGGCGGCGGCGGGCGCGATCGGAGGCGGGCATGGCGTTCTCCAAGCTCTGGCAGCGGTGTCCAGATATAGCGCCGCTGTCTTACCGGCACGTGTCCATTGCGGTCGGTGCAGCGCGTGTGTCCAGCGTTGCGAAGAGGCGTCGGCCGGGTCGGCCCGGACAACCCGGCAGCATCCTCGCCTGCACGCGCGCGCCCGCGCGGCACCCCAGCTGCGATAATCGCGCCATGAACGATGCCGCACTCGCCCCCGATGTCTCCGCCGCGCTCGAGCGCGGCCTGCAGGCCCAATCCCTGGATGCGGCCTTCGCCGCACCGCTGCTGCGTTACCTGGCCCTGCTGGTGCGCTGGAACAAGACCTACAACCTCACCGCCGTGCGCGACCCACGCGAGATGGTTACCCGCCACCTGCTCGATTCCCTGGCCATGCAGCCCTACATCGCCAGCGGCACCCTTGCCGACCTGGGCACCGGCCCCGGCCTGCCCGGCATCCCGCTGGCCATCACCCGCCCGCAACTGCAGGTGACCCTGGTGGAAAGCAACGGCAAGAAGGCGCGCTTCATGCGCGAGGCCCTGCGTCACCTGGAGCTGCGCAATGCGCGGGTGGCCGAATCGCGCGCCGAAGCGCTGGACGAGCCGGCCGCCTACGACCATCTCACCGCGCGCGCGCTGGACACGCTGGCCGGCATCATCGATGTCGGCGGTCACCTGTTGCGCCCGGGCGGTAGCTTGCTGGCAATGAAGGGCGTCTATCCGCACGAGGAAATCGCCGCATTGCCTGCCGGCTGGACCATGAGCGAGGTGCATCCGCTGCAGGTGCCCGGCCTGGAGGGCGAGCGGCATCTGGTGGTGGTGCGCAAGGCCTGAGCCGAGGCGACGCCGATCGGCCTCAAGCGGCCCTCACCCCAGCCCTCTCCCGCAGGCGGGAGAGGGGGCAACACCGACCTCGCCAGTAACGTCAGTTGCCCGCCCGGTGGAAAGACGTCAGTTGCCCCGCCCCGGCGGAAAGACAACCAAACAACCCTCGACACCGTCAGGTCCCTTCCCCCGCCTGCGGGGGAAGGTGCCCGCAGGGCGGATGGGGGCAGCGCCCGACACTCCGGCCGCATTAGCGCGACAGCCCAAGCCCTCGCGCAAGCGGAAGGCGGAATGAGCACCGCCTCGCCAGCAACGTCCGTTGCTCCGCCCGGTGGAAAGACGTCAGTTGCCCCGCCCCGGCGGAAAGACAACCAAACAACCCTCGACACCGTCAGGTCCCTTCCCCCGCCTGCGGGGGAAGGTGCCCGCAGGGCGGATGGGGGCAGCGCGCGACACTCCGGCCGCATTAGCGCGACAGCCCAAGCCCTCGCGCAAGCGGAAGGCGGAATGAGCACCGCCTCGCCAGCAACGTCAGTTGCTCCGCCCTGTGGAAAGACGTCAGTTGCCCCGCACCGACGGAAAGACAACCAAACAACCCTCGACACCACCAGGTTCCTTCCCCCGCCTGCGGGGGAGGTGCCCGCAGGGCGGATGGGGGCAGCGCGCGACACTCCGGCCAATCAGCGCAACAGCCCAGCGCTCACGCAAGTCAAAGGCTGAATAAGCACCGCCTCGCCAGTAAGGTCAGTTGCCCCGCCCGGTGGAAAGACGTCAGTTGCCCCGCCCGGGCGGAAAGACAACCAACCAACCCTCGACAACCACCAGGTCCCTTCCCCCGCCTGCGGGGGAAGGTGCCCGCAGGGCGGATGGGGGCAGTGCATGACACTCCGTCCAATCAGCGCAACAGCCCCACATGCGCTCCAAGGCAGGCGAGGGAGCTCAACAGCCACCACAGGGCGCCAGCCCGCATTGGGACTTCCGGCCCATGGCAGCTCACGCGTGGGCTGCCATGATCGGGCGTTCGCTCCAGATCAGGCTTTCCGCACGTGACCTCTCCGCTCGCCGTCGCACTCTCGCTCGCCCTGCTGGGCACCTCGTTCGTCGCGTCCACGCAGGCCGCCACGCCGCCCGCGCCGGCCACGCTCACCGCCGAAGCGCCCGCCGATGCACGCTTCCGCGCGATCTACGAAAAAGAGTGGGCCTGGCGGCAGGCCGAAACCGGGCAGGCCGACGAAGACAGCGACACCACCGGCGACAACACGCATCTGCCGGACGTCAGCGCGGCCGCCCAGCAGGCGCGCCTGGCGGTGTGGGACGGCGTGCTCAAGCAGCTCGACGGTATCGACCCCAGGCAGCTCTCGCCGGCCAACCAGATCAACTTCGCCATCTACCGCCCACAGGTGGAAAACCTGGCCGCCGACGTGCGCCTGCGCCTGTACGAAATGCCGTTCAACTCCGATAGCTCGTTCTGGTCGAACCTGGGCTTCATGGCGCAGCGGCCGATGAAGACCGCTGCCGAATACCGCGCCTACATCGCGCGCCTGAACGATGTGCCGCGCTATTTCGACCAACAGATGGTCAACATGCGCGCCGGCCTGGCGCGCGGGTTCAGCGTGCCGCGCGCGGTGCTCGATGGACGCGACGTCTCCATCGCCACCATCGCCGAGGTCAAGGACCCCACCGAATCGACCTTCTACGCGCCGTTCAAGCAGCTGCCTTCACAGATCCCCGCTGCCGAGCAGGCGCAACTACGCGAACAGGCCAAGGCCGCGCTGAGCACGGCCGTCCTTCCGGCGTACAGCAGGTTGCTGGGCTTCTTCCGCAACGACTACATGCCCAAGGCGCGCACGACGCTGGCGGCCGAAGCATTGCCCGACGGCAAGGCCTTCTATCGCCAGCAGATCCGCGAATACACCACGCTGGAGCTGAGCCCCGAGCAGATCCACCAGATCGGCCTGGCGGAGGTGGCGCGCATCCAGTCGCAGATGAACGCGATCATCCAGCAGGTGGGTTTCAAGGGCAGCTTCGCGCAGTTCCTTACTTTCCTGCGCACCGACCCGCAGTTCTACGCCAAGACCCCGCAGGAGTTGCTGGATCGCGCGGCGTGGATCTCCAAGCGCGTGGACGGGCAGGTGGGCAAGTTCATCGGCACGCTGCCGCGCGGGCGCTTCACCATCAAGCCGGTGCCCGACGATATCGCCCCGTTCTGGACCGCCGGCCGCGGTGGCGCCACGACGTATTGGGTCAACACCTACAACCTGCCATCGCGGCCGCTGTACAACCTGCCGGCGTTGACCTTGCACGAGTCCTCGCCCGGGCATTCGCTGCAGGGCTCGCTGGCGCTGGAGCAGGGCGAGCAGCCCGCGTTCCGCCGCGAAAACTATATCTCCGCCTATGGCGAAGGCTGGGCGCTGTACACCGAAAAGCTCGGCCAGGAGATGGGTATCTACGAGACGCCTTATGAAGAATTCGGTCGGCTCACCTACGAAATGTGGCGTGCCTGCCGGCTGGTCATCGACACTGGCGTGCACCACGACGGCTGGAGCCGCGCGCAGGCGCTGGCCTACCTGCGCGACCGCACCGCACTCAGCGAGCACGAAGTCACCACCGAGGTGGACCGCTACATCTCCTGGCCCGGCCAGGCGCTGAGCTACAAGCTGGGCGAGATCAGCATCGTCAAGCTGCGCGCCGAGGCCGAACAGCAACTGGGCGAGCGCTTCGACATCAAGGCGTTCCACGACGTGGTGCTGAAGCAGGGTTCGGTCACCCTGCCGGTGCTGGAGCAGCAGGTGCGCGCCTTCATCGCCGAGAGCAAGGCACGCCCGATCAAGTCCAAGCCAGCCGCTGCCAGCGCACCGTGATGTGTTGGTAACGGCGTCTGAGGGCATCACGTTGGAATCCCGCGAGCGGTGAGGGCACCGCGCACTCGACATCGTTGCATTTGCTGCAGGGCCCTTGCCCGCCCACCATCGCAGGAGACGCTGCAAGTACGTCCATGTAGCTCTGGCGCGGCATCCATGCCGCTCAAGGTCCCGCGACGGTGGGCGGGCAAGGACCAGTCGAGTTGGTCGGTGTGCAGAGTTTTCAACAAGCGATCGGCAACCAGCAACCTAGTGACGCGGCGCCCTCAGTTCTTGAACAAAACCACCAGCCAACTGTCCGGTGCGGTGTCCTTACCGATTGCGGGACCGTTGGCGGCATGGATGCCGCCACCGAGCCCCCATGGACGGGTTAACGGCGTGTCCCGCGAGCGGTGAGTGCACCGCGCACTCGACAGACCACGCTTTAAGAGCATCCGAGCAGAAAGAGCATCCAAGCACCCCCCCAACCACGCCACACCCGCATGCAATTGTGTAACCACCCTGGGCTCTATACGCTGCAGCCATGCTGCTGCGTCGCGCCCGCCTGTTGCACCCCTTGCTGCGCCTGATGGCGCTGGCAGTGCTGGCGCTGGGCGTGCTGGTGGCGCCTGTGGCCTGCGCATTGGGCGATGTGCATGCGTTGGCGCACGACCAGATGCATCTGGAAGACACCGCGCCGCATGGCCATGATGGCGCCGACGAAGGCGATGCCGGCGAGCGCGATGGGGCCGGCCTGATGCACGCCCTGATGCATAGCGGCTACTGCCACGGCCAGAATCCGGCCGTCTTGCCGGCGCTGGCCTGGCTGCCGTTGTCCACGCACGCGCACGCCCGGCCCGTGGCCGTGTTTGCGCACTACCGCTCGCACCTGAGCGAGACCGGATTGCGTCCCCCGATCGCGGCCTGATGCCTCGCCGGCAGTGCCGGCCTGTCCATCGATCCCGATTCCGGAGACACCCTCATGTGGTTGCGACTGACGGCGATTGCCGTCTTCGCGGTCGTGCCGTGCGCCATGGCGCAGGACGTATCGCCCAAACCCGTACTGACCCTGGACGACGCCATCGCGCGCGTCGCCCTGCAGCACCCCGACCTGCGCCTGGCCGATGGCCAGCGTGCCGTCCTCACCGCCGAAGCAGAACGCGACGCGCTGCGTCCGCCGTTGCGCATCGGCGCCGAACTGGAAAATGTGTTCGGCAGCGGCCCGACCCGCGCGCTGGACCAGGCCGAACTCACCGTCACCCTGGCCGGCGTGCTGGAACGCGGCGGCAAACTGGATGCGCGGCGCACGCTGGCCCAGGCCCGTATCGATACGCTGGCACCGCAACGGGCGATCGCGGGGCTGGACGTGCTGGCCGAGGTGGCGCGGCGTTACCTGGCCATCACCGCCGCCCGCCAGCGCCGCACCGTCGCGCTGGAGACCCTGGCGCAACGCCAGCGCACCGTGGCCGCCGCGCGTCAGCGGCTGCAGGCCGGCGCCTCGCCGGAGTCGGTGGTGTTGACCGCGCAGGCCTTGCAGGCACGTGCGGAGCTCGATCGCGACCGCGCGCAACTGGAAGAGGCGGCCGCACGCCGCCAGTTGGCGGTGCTGTGGGGGCAGCGTGCGCCGGACTTCGGCGATGTCACTGGCGACCCATTGCAGCTGCCGGCGATTCCCGAGTTCGAGGTGCTGGTGCAGCTGCTCGATGCCACGCCTGAACTGGCGCGCTTGAACGGCGAGCAGCGCGTGCGCGAGGCGCGGGTGCGGCTGGCACGCAGCCAGGCGCGCCCGGACCTGGACTGGCAGGTGGGCGTGCGCCGGCTCGAAGCCAACGACGCCACCGCGCTGCTGGGCAGCGTCTCGCTGGCGCTGGGCAGCGCCGCGCGCGCGCAACCGGACATCCGCGCCGCCGAAGCGGAGCTGTCGTTGCTGGACATCGAACGCCACTCGCAGGCATTGCTGCTGTACGCCACGCTGGCCGACGCGCATGGCCGCTACCGCGCCGCGCAGCTGGAAGTGGCGCGCATGCGTAGCGATGTGCTGCCCGCACTTGCGCGCGCCGATGCCGCCGCCGAGCGCGCGTACCGTGCCGGCGCCACCAGTTATCTGGATTGGGCGCAGCTGCAGGCGCAACGCAGCGATGCACGTCAGCAGCAACTGGCCGCCGCACTGGACGCGCAGACCGCGTTGATCGAGATCCAGCGCCTGACCGGGCAGCCGTTCGTGCTCGACAGTGCCGCGCAGGTGGGGCCATGAGCGCTGACGCCTTCTCATTTTTTCGCGTGGACTGCGTACGCACGGTTGCATCTGCTGCAACTGCAACTGCAGTCGCAACTGCATCATCCAGCGGCCGCGAAGCACTGCCCATGCCCGGCGCGCGTCCAGCGCAAGCCGGCTTCATTCGTTCGCCCGACGCACTGCATCGGCGCCAGCCAGGACCCATTTCGATGACACGTTTTTTGATGGCGCAGCTGCTGTTGGCGCTGCTGCTGAGCGGCTGCGGCCGCAGTAGCGAAGAGTCTCACGACGACCACGCAGGGCATGCTGCCGAAGCTGATGCCGATGCTGACGCACATGGCGAAGACGCACAAAAAGGCGCACACGGCGGGCGCCTGCTCAGCCAGGACGGCGACAGCGTGGAGTTGGCGATCGCCGAAGACGGTACACCGCCCACCTACCAGGCCTGGCTGTACCGCGATGGCAAACCGTTGCCGGCCACTGCGGGCAACGTGGAAGTGCATTTGAAGCGGCTTGGCGGCGTCGATGAAGTGCATCGGTTGGGGCCACGCGACGACGGCAGCCTGCTGGCCGACAGCACCGTGGGCGAACCGCATTCGTTCGATGTGGAGGTGCGCGCCACCGTGCAGGGCAAGACGCATCGCTGGCGCTATGCCAGCTACGAAGGCCGCACCACCATCGCTGCGAAAATTGCCCAGGATGCCGGCATTCGCATTGCGCCGGTGGGTGCTGGCAGCATCGCCGACCAGCATGAAGTGCAAGGTCTGTTGACGCCCGCAGAAGGCGCGCAGGCGCAGGCCACCGCGCGTTTCCCCGGCCCGGTGCGCAGCCTGCGCGCCAATGTCGGCGATCAGGTACGCGCAGGCCAGGTGCTGGCTACGGTGGAGAGCAATCTGAGCCTGACCACCTATTCGGTGAGCGCACCGATCGGCGGCACCGTGCTCGCCCGCAATGCCAGCCTGGGCAGCAACGCGGGCGAAGGCCAGACGCTGTTCGAAATCGCCGACCTGTCCACCTTGTGGGTGGATCTGCACATCTTCGGCGCCGATGCTGGCCACATCACCGCCGGTGCGCCGGTGACGGTGACGCGCATCAGCGATGGCGTGGTGGCGCAGACCACCCTGGAGCGCGTGTTGCCAGGCACCGCCACGGCCAGCCAGAGCACGGTGGCGCGCGCGGTGCTGCGCAACAGCGATGGTTTGTGGCGGCCGGGATCTGCGGTGAAGGCGCGAGTCACGGTGGCGCAGCAACCGGCGGCGATGGTGGTGCCGACGGGGGCCTTGCAGCGGTTCCGCGATTGGGATGTGGTGTTTGTGCGGGTGGGCGATGTGTACGAAGCGCGGCCGGTGAAGCTGGGCGCGCGCGATGCGCAGCAGGTGGAAGTGGTGTCCGGCGTGGCGCCAGGCGACATGGTGGTGGTGGAGCAGAGCTATCTGGTGAAGGCCGACATCGAAAAGTCGGGGGCCTCGCATGATCACTGAACGCTGCATTTCCGGTTTGCTGCTTCCTCGGCCGCAGGCAGGTGCGTGCGAACACCGCTTCCGTGCTTCAGTGACACGTTTTTTCGGTCATCGACGTGGTTGCGGCGCAGGCACGCACGCACTGATCGGTGTGGCTGTCCACGCAGTTGCGCCGAGTGTGTGCGGAGGTGCGCGTCATGCTCACTAACATCATCCGGTTCGCGATCGCGCAGCGCTGGTTGATGCTGGCCTTGACGGGCGTGTTGATTGCGATCGGCGCGTGGAGTTTTTCGCGCTTGCCGATCGATGCGACACCCGACATCACCAATGTGCAGGTGCAGGTCAACACCGCCGCGCCGGGCTACTCGCCGCTGGAATCCGAACAGCGGGTGACGTTTCCGCTGGAGACGGTACTGGCGGGACTGCCGGGGCTGGAATCCACCCGCTCGTTGTCGCGCTATGGCTTGTCGCAGGTGACGGCAGTGTTTGCCGATGGCACCGACTTGTATTTCGCGCGGCAGCAGGTGGCCGAGCGCTTGCAGCAGGTCAAGTCGCAACTGCCGGCCGAGCTGGAGCCGCAACTGGGGCCGATCGCCACCGGGCTGGGCGAAATTTTCATGTATACGGTCGAAGCCAAGCCGAATGCGCGCAAGCCCGATGGCAGTGCGTGGACCGCGACCGATCTACGCACCTTGCAGGATTGGGTGGTGCGCCCGCAGCTGCGCAATGTGCCGGGCGTGACCGAGGTCAACACCATCGGCGGCTACGCGCGGCAGATCCATATCACGCCGGATCCGGCGCGCCTGGTGGCGTTGGGTTTTACCCTGGATGACGTCGCACAGGCGGTCAAGGCCAACAACCGCAATCTCGGTGCCGGCTATATCGAACGGAACGGTCAGCAGTTTCTGGTGCGCGTGCCGGGGCAGGTGGACGGCATCGCGCAGATCGGCGCGATCGTGCTGGACCGACGCGAAGGCGTGCCGATCCGCGTGCGCGATGTGGCGCAGGTGGGCGAAGGACGCGAGCTACGCACCGGCGCCGCTACCCAGGACGGCAACGAAGTGGTGCTCGGCACGGTGTTCATGCTGGTCGGCGCCAACAGCCGCAGCGTGGCGCAAGCCGCCGCACAGCGCCTGGACGTGGCCAACGCCAGCCTGCCGGCCGGCGTGCAGGCGGTGCCGGTGTACGACCGCACCGCACTGGTGGACCGCACCATCGTCACCGTCGCCAAGAACCTGATCGAAGGCGCGTTGCTGGTGATCGTGGTGTTGTTCCTGTTGCTGGGCAATGTCCGCGCAGCCCTGATCACGGCCGCAGTGATTCCGTTGGCGATGCTGTTCACGCTCACTGGCATGGTGCGCGGTGGCGTGTCCGGCAACCTGATGAGCCTGGGCGCGCTGGATTTCGGTTTGATCGTCGATGGCGCGGTGATCATCGTGGAGAACTGCCTGCGCCGTTTCGGCGACGCGCAATTGCGCCTGGGGCGTGTGCTCGAGCGCGACGAGCGTTTCGAGCTCACCGCCGAGGCCACCGCCGAGGTGATCCGCCCCAGCCTGTTCGGACTGGGCATCATCACCGCGGTGTATCTGCCGGTATTCGCGCTCACCGGCATCGAAGGCAAGATGTTCCACCCGATGGCGATCACCGTGGTGCTGGCACTGACCGGCGCGATGCTGCTGTCGTTGACCTTCGTGCCGGCAGCGATTGCGTTGCTGCTGGGCGGCAAGGTGGCAGAGCATGAAAACCGCGCAATGCGCTGGGCGCGCGGCGTGTATGCGCCATTGCTGGATCGCACGCTGCGGCACGGGCGCTGGGTGGGCATCGCGGCGCTGGCAACGGTAGCGGCGTGCGCGGTGCTGGCCACGCGCCTGGGCAGCGAATTCATTCCGAACCTGGATGAAGGCGATGTCGCGCTGCATGCCTTGCGTATTCCCGGCACCAGCCTGGAACAGGCCATCACCATGCAATCCACCCTGGAAAAACGCATCAAGCAGTTTCCGGAAGTGGCGCACGTGTTCGGCAAGCTCGGTACCGCCGAAGTGGCGACCGACCCGATGCCGCCGTCGGTCGCCGATACGTTCTTGATCATGCATCCGCGCGATCGATGGCCGGACCCGCGCAAGCCCAAGGCGCAGTTGCTGGCCGAGATCGAGCAGGCGGTCAAGCAATTGCCCGGCAACAACTACGAGTTCACCCAGCCGATCCAGATGCGCATGAACGAGCTCATTTCCGGCGTGCGTGCGGATGTGGCGATCAAGGTCTATGGCGACGATCTGGAGACATTGGTCAGGCTCGGGCAACACGTGCAGGAAGTGGCCAGCGCGGTGCCGGGCGCGGCCGATGTGAGCCTGGAGCAGGCCACCGGATTGCCGATGCTGGCGGTGGTGCCCGACCGCGCCGCGCTGGCCGGCTACGGGCTCAATCCCGGCGTGGTGCAGGACACCGTCGCGGCAGCCGTGGGCGGCCAGGCGGCCGGGCAGTTGTTCGAGGGCGACCGCCGCTTCGACATCGTGGTGCGCCTGCCCGAAGGCCTGCGGCAGGACCCCACCGCGTTGGCGGACCTGCCGATTCCGTTGCGCGGCGATGGCGAGCGCGCCGATGCCGACGAATCCAGCCGCGCCGCCGGCTGGCGCAGTGGCGAACCGACCACGGTGCCGCTGCGCGAGGTGGCCAGGATCGAGACCGTCCTCGGCCCCAACCAGATCAATCGCGAAGACGGTAAACGCCGCATCGTGATCACCGCCAACGTGCGCGATCGCGACCTGGGCGGTTTTGTCGCCGAGGTGCAGCAGCGCGTGCGGGCGCAGGTCAAGCTGCCCACCGGCTACTGGATCGGCTACGGCGGCACCTTCGAGCAGCTGATCTCCGCCGGCCAGCGCCTGGCCTGGGTGGTGCCGGGCACCTTGCTGCTGATCTTCGCGCTGCTGTACTGGTCGTTCGGCTCGCTGCGGGATGCGCTGGTGGTGTTCAGCGGCGTGCCGCTGGCGCTGACCGGCGGCGTGGTGGCATTGGCGCTGCGGGGGTTGGCGCTGTCGATTTCCGCCGGTGTCGGCTTTATCGCATTGTCGGGCGTGGCGGTCCTCAATGGCCTGGTGATGATCGCCTTCGTGCGCAGCCTGCGTGCCGAAGGCATGTCGCTGGAGCAGGCCCTGCGCGAAGGCGCGCTGTCGCGTTTGCGCCCGGTGTTGATGACCGCCCTGGTGGCCGCGCTGGGCTTCGTGCCGATGGCCTTCAACGTGGGCGCCGGTGCCGAAGTGCAGCGCCCGCTGGCCACGGTGGTGATCGGCGGCATCGTCTCGTCCACCCTGCTGACGTTGCTGGTGTTGCCGGTGCTGTATCGCTGGCTGCATCAGGACAAGGCCGGGCGTGCGGTGCAAGCGGATGTCGCTGTTCCGCAGCGGGGCGGGGCGTGAGCGTGCCCTGCTCGCGCCGGGGCACCTCGGCGGCGCAGGGTGTGACCGGGCGGCGATGAGCGCGGCCGGGCGCGTGCCAATGCTGGTTCGGGGCCTGTCCCGGGAGTGCCACGGCGTTTTCTGCTGCGGCCCGGACGCGCGCAAGCAGCCGGTACATTGCTCGTTGCGTCTGCAGGAGAGGGCTGGCGACGACAACGACAAGCGATGCGGCAGGCAGGCCGCATCGCAGGCCGCGTGCGCAAGGTGCCGCCGCACGCCACCGGCGCCGGGCCTAAGTGCTTGCAGCACAAGGGATTGCCGTGCATAATGCGCGGCTCGCTGTGCCCGGATCGTTCCGGACGGCGGCACCCAGCGCGATGTGGTGCCGGCCTCTTCCCAGCGTTAAGTGATTGATTCCCAACGTTGCGTGGCAGCCAAGCGGCTGTCGGGGCCGCCGTTTTCCTGGCTAAGGAAGACACCAAACTTTATCGAGGTGCGTAATGTCCCGCGTATGCCAAGTGTCCGGCAAGCGTGTGCAGACGGGTAACAACGTCTCCCACGCAAACAACAGAACCCGTCGTCGCTTCCTGCCCAACCTGCACGAGCGCCGTTTCTGGGTCGCCAGCGAAAACCGCTGGGTGAAGCTCCGTGTTTCCGCGCATGCATTGCGCACCATCGACAAGAACGGGATTGATGCCGTTCTGAAAGAGCTGCGTGCGCGCGGCGAAAAGGTCTGAGGAGTAAGCAGTCATGGCAAAAGGCAAGCGTGACAAGATCCGTATGATTTCCTCGGCCGCTACCGGCCACTTCTACACCACGGACAAGAACAAGAAGAACACTCCGGGGAAGATGGAAATGATGAAGTACGACCCCGTCGTGCGTAAGCACGTCATGTACAAGGAAGGCAAGATCAAGTAATCCACCGATTACACGATCTGCATCCAAGCAAACACCCGCCGAAAGGCGGGTGTTTGCGTTTGGGGAGTGTTGCGGGGGGATGATCGCAACAATGGTTTAAATCCGCATACGTCCTGGGCCACTCCACCTCGGCGGACTGTATCCCCTCTCCTACGGGAGAGGGGTAGGGGTGATGGTACGGGGCGAAGCCACTCGCAGTGGTTGGAGTACCAGAGGCTTCGCACGTACCCTCATCCGGCCCTGCGGGCCACCTTCTCCCCCATAAAGAAGGACAATGTCCCGATGCGAGAAGGGAGCAATACGGCACGCGCGCCGTGCAACGCCGCAGTCAAAACCCACGCGCACGCAATTGCGCATCCAGCCGTGGGTACACCCGCCGCGCATTGCCTTCGAACACCTTGTGCTTGTCGGCTGCGGAAATTGCCAATGCATCGATGTAGCGTTTGGTGTCGTCGAAATAGTGGCCGGTCTGCGGGTCGATGCCGCGCACCGCGCCGACCATTTCCGAGCCGAACAGGATGTTGTCGATGTCGATGACCTCGAACAGCAGGTCGATGCCGGGCTGGTGATAAACACACGTGTCGAAGAACACATTGCGCATCACATGCGTGGACAGCGGTGGCTTGCCGAGCATGTCGGCCAGTCCGCGGAAGCGTCCCCAGTGATACGGCACCGCGCCACCGCCATGCGGGATGATGAAGCGCAGATCCGGGAAGTCGGTGAACAGGTCGCCTTGCAGAAACTGCATGAAGGCGGTGGTGTCGGCGTTGAGATAGTGCGCGCCGGTGGCGTGGAAATTGGCGTTGCAGCTGCCCGACACGTGCACCATTGCCGGTACGTCGAGCTCGACCATTTTCTCGAAGAATGGATACCAGGCGCGGTCGGTCAGGGGCGGTCCGGTCCAGTGGCCGCCGGAAGGATCGGGATTGAGATTGCAGCCGACAAACCCGAGCTCGGTGACACAGCGTTCCAGCTCGGCGATCGAGTGGGCGATCGACACTCCCGGCGACTGCGGCAACTGGCACACGCCGATGAAGGTGTGGGGATACAGCTGCACCACGCGGGCGATGAGGTCGTTGCAGTGGCGTGTCCACACCTGGCTCACCGCCTCGTCGCCGACGTGATGCGCCATGGTGCTGGCACGTGGCGAAAAGATCGTCATGTCTGCGCCGCGTTCGCGGAGCAGGCGCAACTGATGTTGCTCGACGCTCTCGCGCAGCGCGTCATCGGAGATGGCCGGGTACACCGGCGCGGGCGCGCTGGCGTCGGTGTAGTGCGCAATCTGCGCCTTGCGAAACGCATCGTGCGCCGCGGGCGCGGTGGTGTAGTGGCCGTGGCAGTCGATGATCATGGCAATGCTCGTCGCGATGCGGAGAGAGGTAGTGGCACGCAGTCAACTGCCGGCGCGCAGGGCAGGTCGGTGAGGTTCACGCAAACAATTCACCATCGAACAGTTTGCGCGCAGTCCTGATCACCGCCGCGCGCACCACCGCGCCCTGTGCGTCGCACTCGATGAGGCAGTTGCTCATGCCACTGGGATGCTCCACCCCCACCTGCTGGCTGTCGCCGCCGGGCAGCTGCGCCAGCGCATGCGCAGGCGTGTCCGGCAGCAGGCAGGCGGTGGCGACGCTGACCGCGCCGAGCACGCCGATCGAGGCGTGGCAGCGGTGCGGAATGAACGAGCGCACGCAGATCGCGCCGCCGTCGCGCGGCGCGGCCACCAGCATCATCTTCGGCACCGTTGCAGCGCCGACATCGCCCAGCCGCATCAGCGGGCCAGCCTGCAGACGAATGGATTCCAACCGCGGCTTGAGCGCCGCGTCGGCATCCAGGGTGGCGCGGTCTTCATAGCCGCTGATGCCCACATCGCTGGCGCGCAACACCACGCAGGGCATGCCATTGTCGATCAGGGTGACCTCCACGCCGTCGATCGTGTCCAGCGCTCGCCCGCTGGGCAGCAGGGCGCCGCAGGAGGAGCCGGCGATGTCGGCAAACGCCAGTGCAATCGGCGCGGCGGTGCCGGGAACGCCATCGATGCGCGCATCGCCCGCATAGCTGACCCGGCCGCCGGGCGTCTGTACGGTGGCCGTGGCCAGGGTGCCGGTGTTGCGCATGAAGATGCGCACCTCGGTTTCGCCATCGCGCGCCGGCAGCAGGCCGCGTTCCAGCGCGAATGGCGCGACACCGGCCAGCATGTTGCCGCAGTTCTGTGCGTCGCTGATCTGTGCCTGGTCCACGGCCACCTGCAGGAACAGATAGTCCACGTCGGCATCGGCGCGGGCCGAACGCGACACCACGGCGACCTTGGACGTCAGCGGGTCGGCGCCGCCCATGCCGTCGATCTGGCGCAGGTCCGGCGAGCCGTAGGCGCGCAGCAGGAAGGCATCGCGCGCGGCGCTGTCGGCAGGCAGGTCATCGGCGAGAAAGAAGCCACCCTTGGAGGTGCCGCCGCGCATCCACATCGCGCGCACCCGCTCAGACATAGCGCAGCCCCTTGGCCGCCAGGCGCTCGCGCATGGCGTAGATGTCCAGCCCCAGCTCGCCGCGCGCCAGGCGCTCGCGCTTGAGCAGTTCGCGCGCTTCGCGGGCCTGCGCTTCGGCCAGCACCTCGGCGGCGCGTTCGCGCGGCACCGCGCACACGCCGTCATCGTCGGCCACCACCACATCGCCCGGCTGCACCAGGGCCCCGGCGCACACCAGGGGTACGTTGACCGATCCCAGCGTCTCCTTGATGGTGCCCTGCGCGCAGATGGCGCGGCTCCAGGCCGGGAACTGCATGGCGGTGAGGTCGCGCACGTCACGCACGCCGGCATCGATGATCAGCCCGCGGCAGCCACGCGCCTGGGCCGAGGTCGCCAGCAGATCGCCGAAATAGCCGTCGCAGCAGTCGCTGGTGGGCGCCACCACCAGCACATCGCCTGACTGCAGCTGTTCGATGGCCACATGCATCATCCAGTTGTCGCCGGGCGGCACCGACACGGTGACCGCGGTACCGGCGATGCGGCAGCCGCCGTAGATCGGGCGCAGCCGGTGATGCAGCAGGCCGGTGCGGCCTTGCGCCTCATGCACGGTGGCCACGCCGGCCTGCGCCAGCCCGTCCACGACGGCGATCGGGGTGCGCGCGATCTGGGTGACGACCTGGCTCATCCATCCATCCTCGTTAGTGCTGTGCCGAGTCTGAGTGGCGAGAGCGAGACAGCTCAAGATTCATTTGAGGTATGCGTATTGGTTTTGCTTATAGTTAGAGCATGCCGCCGCTGCCCGAGCCGAACCTTCGCCATCTCCACGCCCTGGTCGTGGTGCATCGGCTGGGCAGCATCAGCGCGGCCGCCCCGCAGGTGAACCTGTCGCAGCCCGCCCTGACCCAGGCGGTGGCACGGCTGGAGCAGCAGCTGGGGGTGCGGTTGTTCGACCGCCAGCCTGGCGGGATGGTGGCCACCGAGGCCACCCAGCTGGTGGTGCCGCGGGTCGAGCGTGCGCTGGCGCATCTTGGCCGCGGCATCCGGGTGGCGCGGCGTGCGCTGCGCTTGCCCGCCCGCCCGGGGCTGGAGCGGCGCGTGTCGCTGGGGCAGTTGCAGGCGTTGGTCGCGGTGGATGTGGCGGGCAGCTACTCGCTGGCGGCCGTGCAGGTGGGGGTGTCGCAACCGGCGGTGTATCGGGCGGTGCAGTCGCTGGCCGATGTGATCGAGGTGCCGCTGACCATGCGCCGCGGCAAGGCGATGCAGCCCACGCCGGTGGCCGAGCGGCTGCTGCGGCAGGTGCGGCTGGCGCTGGCCGAGGTACGCGCCGCGCTCGACGAGGTGGCGGCGCTGCGCTCGCAGCATGCCGGCCGGGTGGTGGTGGGGGTGATGCCGCTGGCACGGGCGATCCTGTTGCCGCAGGCGCTGGCGCGGTTTGCGCGCGCGCACCCGGCCGCGCGCATCAGCGTGGTCGAAGGGCCGTATGCAGAATTGCTGGCACATCTGCGCGATGGCGGGCTGGATCTGCTGATCGGCGCGCTGCGCGAGCGGCTACCGGTCCGTGACGTGCTGCAGGAGCCGCTGTTCGACGACGAGCCGGTGATCGTGGCGCGCAGCGGGCACCCGCTGGCCGGGCAGTCGTATGCGTTTGCGCAGCTGCTCGGCTACCCCTGGGTGATCGCCGCCGCCGGCACGCCGGTGCGCGAACGCTGGGAGCGGATGTTCCGCGACCGCCAGCTGGAGCCGCCGGCGCTGCGTATCGAGTGCGGCGCGGAGCTGACCGTGCGCGGGCTGTTGCTGGAAGACGACTGGCTGACCCTGATGTCGCGCGACCAGTTCCTGTTCGAACGCCGCGCCGGCTTGCTGGCCGAGATCGGCCGCGCCGGGCCGCAGCTGCGCCGGCAGATCGGCATCACCACGCGCAGCGACTGGCACCCCACCCGCGCGCAGACCGCCTTCGTGCAGACGCTGCGGCAGGTCTGCGCCGAGCGTGTGCGGCCGGCAGGCTCGGAAGCGGGGCCCTTTCGCCATTGCGGACAGGCCGGTAGCAGCACGCCGTTGCGTTCACGTCCGGCCCGGTCAGAATCGGCTTCCTCATGAGAACGGAGCGCTGATGCTGCCCGACTGGTTGCAAGGGACCTGGCTGCTGGCGCTGGACTGGGTGATCCGGCTGGCCGCCCTGCTGTGGATTCCTGCCCGCACCACGCCGGGCGCGGCGCGCAGCTGGTTGCTGTTGATCGGCTTCGTGCCGGTGGTCGGCCTGCCGCTGTACCTGCTGTTCGGCCACCCGTGGCTGTCGCGCCTGCGCGTGGAACGGCAGGCCACCGCCTCGCAGGTGATCCGCGAACAGCAACTGCCATTGCACGCATTGCGCTGGACACCGCAGGCGGACACCAGCAGTGCCGAGGTGGTGCCGCTGATCGAACGCCAGGGCGATTTCATGCCGACCCTGGGCAACGCGGTGGAGTTGCTGGACGACTACGCGCAGTCGCTGCAGGCGCTGATCGACGCGATCGATGCAGCAGAACAGCGCGTGCATCTGCTGTATTACCTCATGTTCGACGATGCCGTGGGCGAGGCGGTGGTAGCCGCGCTGGAGCGCGCCAGTGCGCGTGGCGTGCGCTGTCGCGTGCTGCTCGATGCGGTGGGCGCCAAGCGCGGCCTGCGCCGCTATCGCAAGCGTCTGCTGGCTGGCGGCATCGAAGTGCTGGCGGTGCTGCCCGGTGGGCTGCGCTGGCGCCGCAGCGGGCGCATGGATCTGCGCAACCACCGCAAGATCGCGGTGATCGACAATCAGGTGGGTTTTGTGGGCTCGCAGAATCTGGCCGATGCCGGCTTCGTCCACGGCGTGCCCAATCGCGAACTGGTGGCGCGCGTGCGCGGGCCGGTGGTCAACCATCTGGAAGCGGTGTTCGCCAGCGACTGGTTCACCGAAACCGGGCAGCGCCTGGACGTGTGGCCGGATGCGCCGGTGTGCCAGGCCAACATCGCCACCCAGCTGCTGCCCAGCGGGCCGGCGTATCCGTTCGAGAACGCGCGCGATGCCATCAACGCGGTGATCCACCTGGCACGGCGCAAGGTCGTGCTGGTGACGCCGTATTTCGTGCCGGACGAAGCCTTGCTGAGCGCCTTGCGCATCGCCGCGGTATCGGGCGTGGACGTGCAACTGATCCTGTCGCAGAGCAACAACCAGCGTCTGGCGGCCTGGGCGCAGGAAGCCTACTTCGACGAGCTGCTGCGTTGCGGGGTGAAGATTGCGCTGTATCGCCCGCACTTTCTGCATGCCAAGCACCTGAGCATGGACGACGACATTGCGCTGGTCGGTTCGATCAACCTGGACATCCGCTCGTTTGCGCTCAACGCCGAGATCGGCATGCTCTGCTACGACCGCACCGTGGTGCAGCGGCTGCGCGAGATCGAACAGGACTATCTGGCCCACGCGCGCCAGCTGGAGCTGGAGCAGTGGCGCCGTCGCCCGGCCTGGCGACGCAGCCGCGAAGGCATTGCGCGGCTGGCCGATGCGTTGATGTGAGGCGGGCGCGGGCGCTGCGGGTTGTGCGCGACAGGGCCGATCGGCGGCGGATCGTGGTCTTCCTGCATCTGCGGGCAGTAGCGGCGCGTACCGGGTCTGGAGCGTGGCCACGCGCGTGCCCGGCGGATGTGTCAGGCAGCAGGCGTGGCTGCTGTGGCCGGGCGTAGGTCTGGCCGGGTCGCGCAGCGGTCATCGGCGCGACGCAGGCATCGCCTACAATTGCCGGATGACTGAACTGCACAATCCCGGCGATGCGGTGATCGCCATCGTCGGTGGTGGCGCATCCGGTGTGCTGGTGGCAGTGCAGCTGCTGCAGCAGGCGACCACACCGATGCAGATCGTGTTGATCGAGCCGCATGCGGTGCTGGGCGAAGGCGTGGCGTATTCCACCACGCGCCCCGAACACCTGTTGAACGTGCCGGCCGGCCGCATGAGTGCGCTCGCCGACGTGCCGCAGGATTTCGTCGACTACCTGCGCGCGCAGGGATGTTGCGCGGCGCTGGACGCTGCGCAGCTGCCGCAGCAATTTATCGGGCGCAGGCATTACGCACCGTATCTGCGCGACCGCCTGCAGGCAGCGCGTGCCGCCAGCCCTGCCACCCTGCGCGTGCACGCCGCACGCGTGCAGACCCTGCAACCCAGCGCCACCGGTGCGCTGTTGCAGCTGGACGACGGGCACACGGTACTGGCCGCTGCGGTGGTGCTGGCAGTGGGCAATGCGCTGCGTCCCTTGCCGCTGCGTGGCGCTACCGGCCTGTCGGCGGCGCAGCGGGTGGAAGCCTGGGACACCGGTGCGGTGGCCGCGCTGCCGCAGGATGCGGCCGTGTGCATCGTCGGCTCCGGGCTGAGCATGGCCGACACGGTAGTGACGCTGGCCGCACAGGCGCATCGCGGCGCAGTGCACGTGGTGTCGCGGCATGGCCTGTTGCCGCTGCCGCAGGCGCATGGCGCGGCGGCCGACTTCGACCCGCAGCCGCTGCTGGCACTGCCGCTGCGCGCGCGGCTGCGCCGGCTGCGGCAGCATGCGCGCGACGCACTGGCGCAGGGGCGGCCGTGGCAGAGCGTGATGGAGCGGATTCGTCCGTTGAGCCAGGCCTTGTGGCAGACGCTGTCGGTGGCCGATCAACGCCGTTTCCTGCGCCATGTGGTGCGCTACTGGGACGTGCATCGTCACCGCATCGCCGCGCCGGTGCATGCGCAGCTGCAGGCCATGCGCGCGCGCGGGCAATTGCAGGTGCATCGCGCGCGGCTGGATGTGGCCTTCGAAGTGGGTGCCTGCGTGCGCGTGAGTGCCGGCGCCGCCAGTGCCGGGCACGCATTGCAGCTGGATGTGCAGGCGCTGGTCAATGCCACCGGTGTGGAAATGCGCGTGCAGGCCATGCGCAACCCCTTGCTGCAGCAATTGCTGGGGCAGGGCATTGCCGTGGCCGGCCCGCACGGGATCGGCGTGGATACCGCCGCCGATGGCAGCCTGATCGACGCCGACAGGCAGGCCAACCCACGGCTGCGGGTGATCGGCAGCCTGCGCATCGGCTCGCTGTGGGAGAGCCTGGCGGTGCCGGAGTTGCGCGAGCAGGCAGCGGCGATTGCGCGGGATGTGTTGGTAATGCTGGGCGTTGTTCCCTTCTCCCCTCGGGAGAAGGTGCCCTGCAGGGGCGGATGAGGGTAAGTGCGAAGCCTCGCAATCCCAACCCCTTCATCGCAATCTCAGCCGCAGCGACGCCACAACCGGTAAAATACCGCGGTGGATGTCTCTCATTTGCTCGATCATTTAAACCCCGCCCAGCGCGAGGCCGTTTCCGCGCCGCCGGGGCATTACCTCGTGCTGGCCGGCGCCGGCTCCGGCAAGACGCGCGTGCTGATCCATCGCATCGCCTGGCTCAACGAAGTCCAGGGCGTGCCGAATCACGGCATCTTCGCGGTGACCTTCACCAACAAGGCCGCCGGCGAAATGCGCCACCGCACCGACCTGCAGCTGCGCAACGGCAGCCGCGGGATGTGGATCGGCACCTTCCACGGGCTGGCGCATCGCCTGCTGCGCCTGCACTGGCAGGACGCGCGCCTGCCGGAAGGGTTCCAGGTCATGGACAGCGACGACCAGCTGCGGCTGGTCAAGCGCGTGGTGCAGTCGCTGGAACTGGACGAAGGCAAATATCCGCCCAAGCAACTGAGCTGGTGGATCAACGAGCAGAAGGACGAGGGACGCCGTCCGCAGCATATCCAGCCCGAGCCCAACGACGATTGGACCGAGGTGCGCCGGCAGGTATACGCGGCCTACCAGGAACGTTGCGACCGCTCCGGCCTGCTGGATTTTGCCGAGTTGCTGCTGCGCGCGCATGAGTTGCTGCGCGATACGCCGGCCCTGCTGGCGCATTACCGCGCGCGCTTTCGCGAGATCCTGGTCGACGAATTCCAGGACACCAACGCCATCCAGTACGCCTTCGTGCGGGTGCTGGCCGGCGAGTCCGGCAACGTGTTCGTGGTCGGCGACGACGACCAGGCCATCTATGGCTGGCGCGGTGCCAAGGTCGAAAACGTGCAGCGGTTCCTGAAGGATTTCCCCGGCGCGCAGACCGTGCGCCTGGAGCAGAACTACCGCTCCAGCGCCAATATCCTGGGCGCGGCCAATGCAGTGATCGCGCACAACCCCGACCGTATCGGCAAGCAGCTGTGGACCGACTCGGGCGATGGCGACCCGATCGATCTGTATGCGGCCTACAACGAAGTGGACGAAGCGCGCTATGTGGTCGAGCGCGCCCGGCAGTGGGTGCGCGATGGCGGCAGCTACGGCGAAGTGGCGGTGCTCTACCGCAGCAACGCGCAATCGCGCGCGCTGGAAGAGGCGCTGATTTCCGAACAGCTGCCCTACCGCGTGTATGGCGGCATGCGCTTCTTCGAGCGTGCGGAAATCAAGGACGCGCTGGCTTACCTGCGTTTGCTCACCAATCGCAGCGACGACGCCGCGTTCGAACGCGCAGTCAACACGCCCACGCGCGGCATTGGCGACCGCACGCTGGATGAAGTGCGCCGTCTGGCGCGCGCTAACGCTTTGTCGTTGTGGGAAGCGGCAATGCTGGCCACGCAGGAAAACAGCCTGGCCGCGCGTGCGCGCAATGCCTTGGCCACGTTCCTGAGCCTGGTCGGCCAGCTGCATGCCGAAACCGGTGAAATGGAGCTGGCCGAACGCATCGACCACGTGCTGATGCGTTCGGGCCTGCGCGAGCACTGGGCCAAGGAAAGTCGCGGCGGGCTGGATTCGGAGTCGCGCACCGAGAACCTGGACGAACTGGTCTCGGTGGCTTCGCGCTTCACCCGCCCCGACGACGAAGACAGCCAGGGCATGACCGAGCTGGTCGCGTTCCTGGCCTATGCCTCGCTGGAGGCCGGCGAAGGCCAGGCGCAGGCCGGCGAAGAAGGCGTGCAGCTGATGACGCTGCATTCGGCCAAGGGCCTGGAATTTCCGATCGTCTTCCTGGTCGGGCTGGAAGATGGCCTGTTTCCAAGCGCACGCTCGCTCGAAGAGACCGGCCGGCTGGAAGAAGAGCGCCGCCTGGCCTACGTGGGCATCACCCGCGCGCGGCAGAAGCTGGTGCTGTGCTACGCCGAATCGCGCCGCATCCACGGCCAGGACAACTACAACGTGCCTTCGCGCTTCCTGCGCGAGATTCCACGCGATCTGTTGAACGAAGTGCGCCCGAAGGTGCAGGTCTCGCGCACCGCCTCGCTGGGCGCGGCGCGGGGCGGCCCGGTGCACGGCATCGTGGAGACGGCGCCGATCAAGCTCGGCGCCAACGTCGAGCACCCCAAGTTCGGCGGCGGTGTGGTCATCGATTACGAAGGGGCCGGCGCGCACGCCCGCGTGCAGGTGCAGTTCGACGAAGTCGGCGCCAAGTGGCTGGTAATGGCGTACGCCAATTTGACGGTGGTGTAATCGGGTGACGTCCATCGGCGCTGCGCCGTCCTTGAGGATGGTCGCCGGTTGCGCTGGAACACGCCGTAGCGGTCCTCGCACCGGCAGCGGGTAACGGCGCCGTTGTTGGTGCGCTGCCAGCCGGCCGCTGCCATCTGTCACCTTCGTCATGCCCCCATCTCATCCCCTCTCCCGCAGGCGGGAGAGGGAGGGCCTGCACGCGCGTGCGGGTTCCCGTGCACGCCGAGACATCAATGCTGGCAACACCCCGCATGGCTCCCTTCCCCCGCAGGCGGGGGAAGGTGCCCGAAGGGCGGATTGGGGCAGCCGATCAGCCGGGCCAGGGCTTCCCGCATCCGTCGCCCGTAATGGCGAAGAAAGAACGCTCGGCACGTCCCTGCGCATCGATGATGTCGTTACGACGCGACAGCAAAACCCGGACAGTCGCCGTTGGTGGAGCTGGCAACCATTGGTGCATCGCTCGATGCATTTGCCGCGGCGTCCGTGCCACCCTGCAGGCCGACATCACTACCGTGGGACGCCAAACCATGCGGACCGAAAAACAGAAGATGCTGGCAGGCGAACTGTACAGCGCCACCGATGCGCAGCTGCAGGCCGATCAAGCGGCCGCGGCCGCGTGGATGCTGCGCTATAACGCGGCTGCAGTGCAGACGGCAGCACAGCGCCACGCACTGTTGCGCGAGCGCCTTGCCGACGTAGGCGACGGCGCCGTGATTCGTGCACCGTTTCATTGCGATTACGGCTACAACATCCGCCTGGGCGCCGGGGTGTTCCTCAACTTCAACTGCGTGATCCTGGATATCTGCGAGGTGCACATCGGCGACGGCACGCAGATCGGCCCCGGCGTGCAGATCTACGCTGCCGATCACCCGCGCGATGCCGCCGGGCGTGCCAGCGGCCTGGAGTTCGGGCGGCCGATCCGCATCGGGCGCAATGTGTGGATCGGCGGCGGGGCGATCATCCTGCCCGGCGTGACCATTGGCGACGATGCGTTGATCGGCGCCGGTGCGGTGGTCACGCGCGACGTGCCGGCAGGGGCGACCGCGGTCGGCAATCCGGCACGCCTGCGCGAGGTGCGCCCGGACCCGGATGCGGTTGCCACCGATTGAGCGCAGCGCGTGCCGAGTCGTGGTCTTCGTCGTCGATCACACAGGCGCTGCGCGGCCTGCACCACGGAGACAGGAACAGCGGAGGCAGAGCGCTGGCGGCAACAGCGGCATGGCAACTGCAAGCTCGCAAGCATTCAGCCACCGCCCGCACGGCAACGCAATCGAAACATCACTCTCGGCAGCATCAACGCGCCCCAACACAGCCAGCAGCATCGCCGCACTGATCCGCATCAAGGCCCGTTCCACCCGCACATGCCACCGTGCGTTCACGCCCATCGGCAGCACTGCCACCCTTGCAGGAGGTCACCATGTACAAACGTATTCTCATCGCCATCGATGCATCCGAGCTGTCCCACCGTGGCTTGTTTCAAGGGTTGGAACTGGCCAAGGCCACCGGCGCCAAGGTCGACATCGTCACCGTGTCCGAGCCGTGGGCGATGGGCATGTACGATGCGATGGGCTGGAGCGTGGGTTACGAAGCAAGCCCGGAGTACCGCACCGAACGCGAAGCGGCGGCCGAGAAGATCCTGCGCCCGGCACTGGAACTGGCAGCGGCTGCCAACATCAAGGCGACCTCGCGACATGTGCTGGATCGCTTCGCCGCCGAAGGCATCGTGCAGACCGCCGAGGAATGCAAAAGCGACCTGATCATCATGACGTCGCACGGACGCCGCGGCATGCGCCGCATGCTGCTCGGCAGCCAGACCGTGGAAGTGCTCACGCACAGCACGATTCCGGTATTGGTGATTCGCTGAGGCACCGACGCTGCACTGCTGCACGCAACGCGCCCAGCGGCTGTGCCAGCAATACGTCGTTTGCATCCTTGGTGCAACGCCATGTCCCGAGCTGCCACACACAAGTTTCTCGTTCCACCGTAGGAGCGCACCCGGGCGCGAGGGCCTTCCCAGCAAACCCCTCGCGCGCAAGCCCATTCCTGCGGGCGGCAGCTCACGCGTCCCATGGCTCGCGCTGCACTGTGGCGCCGGTTGCCGGCCGCGTCAGGCGGCGCAGTGCCTCGGCGTGCATCAGCGGTGCGCCATGCGCACCTGGCATGCGGCTGCGTAATGCGCTGATGGGCGGCGGTTGTAGGTGCTGGCTCAGTTCACGCATGAAGCGCCACATCGGCATGCAGTGGCCGCGGCGCGGTGCCGGTGCATGCGGCGTGGCGCGGCACAGGCGGCGCCACTGCATCGGCGGCATGCCGAAGCGTTGCTGGAACGCGCGCTGGAACTGTCGCTCCGAGGCAAAGCCCATCTCGTACAGCAGCCAGGTCAGGCTGCACTCCGGGTACGCCTGAAGATAGCGATACGCGGTACGCAGGCGTTGCTCGCGGATATAGCTGGCCACCCCGCCGCGTGATTGGAACAACCGGTACAACGCTGCACGCGACAGCGCGAACGCCTGTTGCAATGCCCCGGTACCAAGCTCCGCCTCGCCAATGTGCTGCTCGATGTAGGCCAACAGATCGATCATCAGTGGCGCGTGCGCCTTCGTGGCTGCGGGCGCTTGCGGAACGATGGCGCTGTAGTAACTGATGCTCATGCGGTGCTGCCTGCGGCCCACTCCCCGGGGCCTGTCCCTGGATCAACCGAGAAAAGCATCGCCAACCCATCACGCGCCGTTCGTGAATCCGGCGTTGCGTCACGCATCGGTGCTATCGACCCCGAATCGGGCGGCTCTCGCCTCGATGCATCGCGACGCTGGCGAGCCCACTGAAGCCGGCCTGCGTGTTGGCCAGCCGCTGATGCAAGGTGTGCACTTCATCGAGATCGGCGCTGGTAACAGCCAGCACGTTCCTGTGCGAGGTCGCTGATTCACCGAAGCAACGGACGAGTCCTGCAGCAGACGCCGTCCGCCAGATGATGCCGAACTCACCACGGCCCACCCGCTTGTGGCAAAAGCGATCGGACATCACAGGATCGACGTCGCCACTCCAGACCAGGTCAAGCGCAACAAACCGCTGGAGGGCAGGGCGATTCCCAGCCAACTGGTGATGCTGGGAATCTGTGCAAGGGCAGGTGCCACAACCCGAAATCTGGCAAATCCTGCAACTGCCAAGATCAAGCACGGGGGCGGCTGGCGATTGAACGCCGGAGCCTGCGTGACCGTCATTTGTCAGGACCGACCTGGAAGCCGGCACTTTGCTGACCGCCTGATTGGGCGTCCCAACGTCTATGTGCCAGGAACGGCGCAAGCGAACCAAACCGTTCGGGCTTGAAGCGCCCGGCCGCTCGCCAATGCGGGATACTGCGCGTCCACGCAGGCGAGATGGACTTCGATGCCCGAGCTGCCGATCACCGAGTTGTTGCAGGCCTGGCAGCACGACGAGCCCGGAGCGGGCGACGCCTTGGCGCGGCAGGTCTATGAGGTGTTGCGGGCGACCGCCTTGCGCGAGCTGCGGCGCAAGGCGCGTGCCGGGTTGCAGGCCACCGAGCTGGTGCATGAGGCCTGGCTGCGGCTGGAACAAGGCCAGCAGGCGTTCCGTTCGCGCACGCACTTCTATGCAGTGGCGGCCTTGCAGATGCGGCACCTGCTGGTGGATCTGGCACGCCAGCAGGCCAGCGCCAAGAGGCTGGGGCAGGCCGTGACGCTGACCATCAGCCTGTCCGATGGCGCGGCGCGGCCGGAAGCGCTGATGCTGGTGGCCGACGCCTTCGACAAGCTGGCGCAGGTGGACGAGCGCAAGGCCCGCGCGTTCGCGTTGACCGAGCTGGTGGGGTTCAGCGTGGCCGAAGCGGCCGATCAGCTAGAGGTGTCGGTGCCCACGCTGGAGCGCGATCTGCGCTTTGCGCGGGTGTGGCTGGCGGCGCAGCTGTGAGCGTGGCGGCCACCACCTGGCAACGGCTGGAGGCCTTGTTTCATCAGGCCTGCCTGTTGCCGGCCGCAGAGCGTGACGCCTTCGCGCGCGCGCAGGCAGGCGACGCGCCCGTGTTGCGCGACGAGTTGCTGGCGATGCTGGCGGTGGAATCGCAGGCCACCTTGCGTGTGCGCGCACCGCTCAAGCAGGCGGCTGCGGCCTTGCACGCACCATTGCCGGAACTACCGGCGGGCACGCGTTTCGGCGCGTGGGCGATCGACCGCCTGCTCGGTGCAGGCGGCATGGGCCAGGTGTACCTGGGCCACCGCGCTGACGGTGCCTACGAGCGCGAGGTGGCGATCAAGCTGGTGGCCGCCGACGCGCTGGATGCGCAGGGCCGGGCCCTGTTCGAATTCGAATGCCGCTTGCTGGCGCAGATGGTGCACCCGGCCATCGCACAGATCCACGATGTGGGTACCGATGCGCAGGGCCGTCCGTATCTGGTGATGGAGTACCTGCGTGGCGAGCCCATCACCTGGTGGTGCGACGAACATCGGCTATCGCTGCACGCACGCGTGCTGCTGATGCTGCGGGTGAGCGAGGCCGTGCAGCACGCGCACCAGAAGGGGGTGATCCATCGCGACCTCAAGCCCGGCAACGTGCTGGTGAGCGAGATCGACGGCCGGCCGATGCCGGGCGTGATCGACTTCGGCATCGCCATCGATGCGACCAACCCCGGCATTACGTCCGCGCATGGCCGCGGCACGCCCGGCTACATGAGCCCGGAGCAGGCGCGTGGTGTGCAGGACGTGGATGCGCGCAGCGATATCTACGCGCTGGGCGCGATGTTCTACGAGCTGAGCTGCGGGCTGGCGCCGGTAGCCGACAGCGACGGCGTGCCGCAGCCACCCTCGCAACGGGTGGCGGCCGTGCCGGCCGATGCGCGTGCACGCATCTGCGCAGCACGCGCGACCACCCACGCGCAGCTACAGCAGCAGCTGCGCGATGGCCTGGATGCGATCGTGCTGCGTGCCCTGGCGCCGCAACCGGTGGCGCGCTACGCCTCGGTATCGGCGCTGCTGGACGATCTGCACCGCTGGCTCGACGGCTACCCGCCGCGCGCCTTGCAGGCCGGCCGCTGGGTGCGGCTGCGCAAGTTCATTCAGCGCCATCGCAGCGGCGTGCTGGCCGGCGGCCTGGTGGCGGTCGCCTCGCTCGCCGGCCTCGGCGCCACGCTATGGTCGTTGCAGCAGGCCGCGCGCGATGCGCAACGCGCGCGCGTCACCGGCGATTTCATGAGTTCGGTGTTGTCCAGCGTGGACCCCGGCGTGGCGCAGGATCTGGACAAGACGCTGATGCTGCGCGTGCTGGAGCAGGCCTCGCAGCGCGCCGCGCGCGAGCTGGCCAGCCAGCCGGATGCGCGCACCGATGTGGAGCTGACCTTGGGCCGCACCTTGATTGCACTGGCCAAGTACCCGCAGGCGGTGGAGCACCTGCGCACTGCGCAGACGCTGGCGCAGCAGAGCACCGGGGAGGGCAGCATGCCGGCATTGCAGGCGGCCTCCATGCTGGGCCAGGCGCTACGCGGTGCCGGTCGGCGCGAGGACGCCGCGCAGCTGCTGCGCCAGGGCATTGCGCAGGCGCAGCGTGGCGACGCGCAGCAGCAGACCATGGCCAACGACATGCGCGGATGGCTGGCCTGGACGCTGCGCGACCAGGGCCGCATTGCCGAGGCCATGACCGAAAGCCGGCATGCCTATGTAGCGGCGCTGGCCAACCCTGCCACGCGCCCGGGGCAGCGCATCAACGCGGGCAATGTCTACGCCGCCATGCTGGCCGAGGTCGGGCAACTGGCGCCGGCGATCACCCTGCAGCGCGCCCTGCTGCGCGAGCGCATCGCGCTCGACGGGCCCGCGCATCCATTCACGCTGTCGATGCGCAACAGTCTGTCGATGTATCTGCTGATGCAGCGCGACTACGCCGGTACAGAGGCCGAGCTGGCGCCGCTGCTGCAGGTCAGCCGCAAACGCTATGGCGACAACGCCATCGACACGCTGACGGTGGAAGGCAACCTGGCCGGCGCGCGTGAAGGACACAGCCATGGTCACGATGCTGCGGGTGCACTGCGCCTGCAACAGGCGCAACGCTGACGCGCAGCACGCACTGACCGGTCATGCCGCGCATCGTCGAACCGCACCCGCACTGCAGTAGCTCCGTCGTCATCTTGCCGCCCCTTGGAGAGCCCCGATGCACACTGCCACCCGCCTGCCTCCGGACACCTTGCAACATGCCATCGACGCGAACCGTAGCGGCCAGTTCGACAATAACTGGACGTGGGCCAAGCCTGCCAACGTCGGATTGGACGCGTCGCATCAGTTGCGCATCATCGATCTCGATGGGATGGCAACGACGAGATCATGACTGGTCGACAGGCCATGACTTGGCGAACATCGACTGGGTGTTGATCGGCAGGAAATAGCGTCGCCTGACCTCATGCCGCCACCTGAACAGTGGTGGCGAGCATGGGTCAGCCTCTCCATTGCTGCCAGCGCCTGGACTGACCGGCGGAGCGCAGCCTCCCTGAGGCGGCCGCATCAGCGCACCTGGCCTTTGTAGCCGACAGGTGCGACGAGTGGCAAGCGTGCAGGCTGCGTCCGCGCCGGTTTCTGTGGGGATTGTGCATGCCAGTTGTGCTTGTCGCAGATGGCGACGAAGGGGTGTCTGCAGCGCTTGGGCGAGCAACCGGATCCTGTCGCAAGACTGTCCCACTCGCAGCGTTGCAATGGAGGGTGAGAGCACGTGGTGTCGGGCATCGTCGTGGCAAGCCCCGCTACAAAGGCGCAAGGCTCAGTCAGGCAACTGTTTGACGAATTCAATGAACGCGCGCAGCGCGGGCGGGGTGAGATTGCGGTTGGGGTAATACAGATAGGGGCCGGGAAACGGTTGCCACCAGGGGCGCAGCACCGGTTCGAGCGCGCCGGATGCCAGGTGCGGCGCAAGCCATTGCTCGAACAGGTGAATGACCCCGTTTCCGGCGATCGCCGACTGGATCGCAAGGTCGAGGCCTCCGCCGATCTCCACCAGGAGCTGCCCACGCGGAAGGATGGTGACGATCTCTCCCTTGCGCTCGAACTCCCACTCGGCAATCACGCCGCTGGGAAAACGACCACGGATGCAGTCGTGGTCGATCAGTTCGCGTGGGTGGGTGGGGCGGCCACGCCGATCGAGGTAGCCGGGAGATGCCGCGGTTGCGCTCTGTTGCACACGCGGGCCGATCGGAATCGCCACCATGTCCTGCTGCAGCCGCTCACCGTAGCGGATTCCCGCATCGCACCCGGCAGCGATCACGTCGACGAAGCTCTCTTCGGTCAGCACCTCCACGGTGATGTCCGGGTAGGCTGCGAGAAACGGCGGCAAGATGCGCGGCAACACCAGCCGCGCCGCACTGACCGGCACATTGAGGCGCAGCGTACCGGCCGGCCTGTCGCGAAACGCGCTGACCACCTCCTTGGCGCCCTCCAACTCGATCAATGCTGGCTCGACGCGGGCCAACAGCGCCTTCCCCGCATCGGTCAGCACCACGCTGCGCGTGGTGCGATTGAACAGCCGCACGCCCAGCCAGGCCTCCATGCGCTTGATCGCATCGCTGAAGTTGGACGCGCTCTGGCCCGCGCTCTTGGCCGCTTCCCGAAACCCGCCGGCGCGCGCCACCCGCACGAACGCCTCCATGTCGCCCAGGCGATTGCTCATCGTTCGAAAATCCGTACGGCCCGTTCAATTTATACCTGATTGTTGCACAGAGGTCGCGGACGTAAATTGCAGCGGCACTAACGAAGTGAAGCGTTTCCCTGCTGCAGGCGCCACCCCCACACAGCTCATCCCCGGCGAGCGTGCGCCGTGCCCGCAACGGCCGCTCCCACCCAATCGCAGAAGCCGTACCGCTCACCCATCCAAGGACATCTCATGACCAACACTCAACTCGGTGGCACCTTCACCCTGCCCGGCACCCCCCTGCAGCTCAGGCGCATGGGCTACGGCACCATGCAATTGCCCGGCTCCCACGTGTGGGGACCGCCGCGCGACAAGGCCTCCGCGCTGGCGGTCCTGCGCCAGGCCGTCGCACTGGGCGCCAACCATATCGACACCGCCGAGTTCTACGGCCCGCACGTCTCCAATGCGCTCATTCGCGAAGCGCTGCATCCCTACCGCGATGATGTGGTGATCGTCACCAAGATCGGCATCGGCCGCGGCAGCGACAGTTCCTGGCATATCGATCTGTCGCCGGACAGCCTGCGGCGGCAGGTGCACGCCAACCTGACGAGCCTGGGCCTGGAGACGCTGGATGTGGTCAACCTGCGGCTGGGCGCTCTGGCCGACACCGACGACAGCGCGATCGCCGAGCCGGTGGCCTGCTTGGCCGAGTTGCAGCGCGAAGGCCTGGTGCGCCATATCGGCTTGAGCAATGTCACGGCGCGACAGCTGGAGCAGGCGCAGTCGCTGGCCAGGATCGTGTGCGTGCAAAACCACTACAACCTGGTCAAGCGCGACGACGACGCCTTCATCGACGCGCTCGCGCAGCAAGGCATCGCCTATGTGCCGTTCTTCCCGCTCGGCGGCTTTTCGCCGTTGCAGTCGGACCTACTCTCCGGCGTCGCCAGCGCGGTGGGTGCTACGCCACGGCAGGTGGCGCTGGCGTGGTTGCTGCAGCGCTCGCCCAACCTGCTGGTGATCGCCGGCACATCCTCGCCAGCGCATCTGGCCGAGAATTTCGCCGCCTGCGACCTGGTGCTGTCCGCAGACCAGCTTGCAACCCTGGACGGCATCGCCGCCCACTCCCGTCCCGCACACGAGGCACACGCATGAACACCCTCGAACAACGACTGCAACGGCTGGAAGACGAGAGCGCCATCCGCGCGTTGGTGGCTCGCTTTGCCGACACCTGCATCCGCGCCGACCACGATGGCTTCAAGGCCTTGTGGACGGACGATGGCATCTGGGAGATCGGGGCGCCATTCAATGTCAGGCGCGAAGGCATCGAAGCCATTGCGGCATTGCTCCATCAACTACGCGATGAGCGCAACTTCTTCACCCAGCTGGTACCGACCGGGGTGATCGTGATCGAGGGCGATCGTGCGGCGGCGCGTTGGCCGGTTCGGGAGCTGGCCACCGGTCCGGCAGATCACTACTACGACAATGTGGCGATGTATTCGGACACTTTCATAAGGACCGCAAGCGGCTGGCGCTTTTCCAGCCGTTCCTACACCTATATGTGGTTGAATACCGAGCCGTTCGGCGGCCAGTCCTTCGGCACGCCACAGCTTCCCTGACCGCTGGCGCCTGATCCGGCAAAGCGCAGGCGCGGACGGCTTGTGCGGTGCTACCCACGTGCTCGGCAGGGTGTACACCGATACGTATCCGGCGCACACGCGACTACGCGCGCTGCGAGCCTTCCAGCCCGGTACCGATGCTGCTGCGCCTGGTGGGCTGCGACTTCCTGGCCTTGATGAAGAAGGAACTGGCCCCGGCCGGCATCGACGACCTGCAACGCGTCACCGGCCCGCAGGACAACGGCTGAGGCTTGCGCCCAGCGGCGTCAGATACCGCAGACCCGCATCAGCGTTAGCCGCCACTGAGGTGCTGCGGTTTACCGGAACCGGACCACCAGCGGCCGGTAAAGCCGCCGTGCTTACGCTCTACGAATCCCGAATCCCGAATCCCGAATCACCAGCTATACAGCTGCCAGTACACCTTGTTGACCTTGTCCTTCTCCGCGTCGGTATGCCCGTCGTGGTCGCGGTCGTACAGAAAATAGGGCGCGCCGCGCGCCGGGGTCACGCGCACCATTTCCAGCTGGCCGTTGACGCGGTATTCGTCCACCTTGTCGCCATTGCCCATGGTCTTGCTGGTGACATCGGCACCGGCCGGGATCCTGTCATCGCCGGCGCGGCCGGAGGTGGTGGCGCAGCCGCCAAGCAGCAGCAACGGCAGCAGCAAAAGACGTGCTCTCTTCATCGTTGTCATCCGTTCTAGGTCGCCGGCCAGTATGCGCTGGCACGGTGTGGCGTGGGCGTGCAGCGTAGAATTGGGCCATGAGCAGATTAGTCCTGATCGACGGGTCCAGTTACCTGTACCGCGCGTTCCACGCGCTTCCGCCGCTGACCAATGCCCAGGGCGAGCCCACTGGTGCCTTGTTCGGCGTGGTCAACATGCTGCGCGCCACCTTGAAGGAGCGCCCGGCCTACGTCGCGTTCGTGGTGGATGCGCCCGGCAAGACATTTCGTGATGACTTGTATGCCGACTACAAGGCCAACCGCCCGTCGATGCCCGACGACCTACGCGCGCAGGTGCAGCCGATGTGCGACATCGTGCATGCGCTGGGCATCGACATCCTGCGCATCGACGGGGTGGAAGCGGACGATGTAATCGGTACGCTGGCGCTGCAGGGCGCGGCCGATGGCTTGAGCGTCACCATCTCCACCGGCGACAAGGACTTTGCCCAGCTGGTGCGCCCGGGCATCGAACTGGTCAACACCATGAGCGGCAGCCGCATGGATTCGGACGAGGCGGTGATCGCCAAGTTCGGCGTGCGGCCCGACCAGATCGTCGATCTGCTCGCGCTGATGGGCGATGCCATCGACAACGTGCCGGGCGTGGACAAGTGCGGCCCCAAGACCGCCGCCAAATGGCTGGCCGAATACGACTCGCTCGATGGCGTCATCGCCAACGCCGACAAGATCAAGGGCAAGATCGGCGACAACCTGCGCGCCGCACTGCCGCGGCTACCGCTCAACCGTGCGCTGGTCACCATCAAGACCGATGTGGTGCTGGCCAGCGGCCCGCGTGCGCTGGACCTGCGTGAGCCCAATGCCGAAGCCTTGGCCGTGCTGTACGCCCGCTACGGTTTCAGCCAGGCCTTACGCGAACTGGGCGGCGCGGCCGCAGCCGGGGCGCAGACCGAAGCGATGGCGGTGGCCCGCACCGAGCCCGGCCGCGCCCGCGGCACCGGGTTCGTGTCCGGCCCGGCCAGTGCGCCGGTGGACCTGGACCCGGCGCTGTCCGCCCCCGGCCAGTACGAGACCATCCTCACCCAGGAACAGCTCGACAGCTGGGTCGCGCGCCTGCGCACGGCCGGGCAGTTTGCCTTCGACACCGAAACCGACAGCCTGGACCCGCTGCAGGCCGACCTGATCGGGCTGAGTGTGGCCGCCGAGCCCGGCCAGGCGGCCTATCTGCCGTTCGGCCACAACTTCCCCGGCGCCCCGGCCCAGCTCGACCGCGCCCAGGCGCTGGCCCAGCTGGCACCGCTGCTGACCGACCCTGCCGTGCGCAAGCTCGGCCAGCACGGCAAGTACGACCTGCACGTGATGCGCCGCCATGGCGTCGACCTGGCCGGCTATGCCGACGACACCCTGCTGGAAAGCTTCGTGCTCAATTCCGGCAGCGCCCGCCACGACATGGACAGCCTGGCCAAGCGCTACCTGGGCTACGACACCGTCAAGTACGAAGACGTCTGCGGCAAGGGCGCCAAGCAGATTCCCTTCGCCCATGTCAGCCTGGAAGATGCCACCCGCTACGCCGCCGAAGACGCTGACATCACCCTGCGCCTGCACCAGGTGCTGGGCAAGCGCCTGGCCGCCGAGCCCAGCCTCGAGCGCGTCTATCGCGAGATCGAGATGCCGCTGGTAGGCGTGCTGGCACGGATCGAAGCCAACGGCGTGTGCGTGGACGCGGCCGAGCTGCGTCGCCAGAGCGCGGACCTGTCCAAGCGCATGCTCGCCGCCCAGCAGAAAGCCACCGAACTGGCCGGGCGCACCTTCAATCTGGATTCGCCCAAGCAGCTGCAGGCGCTGCTGTTCGACGAGCTCAAGCTTCCCGCGGTGGTCAAGACGCCCAAGGGCCAGCCCTCGACGAATGAAGAAGCGCTGGAAGCCATCGCCGACCAGCACGAACTGCCGCGGGTGATCCTGGAATACCGCGGCCTGACCAAGCTGCGCAGCACCTACACCGACAAGCTGCCGGAGATGATCCACCCGCAGTCCGGGCGCGTGCACACCAGCTATCACCAGGCCGGCGCCGCTACCGGGCGGCTGTCCTCGTCCGACCCCAACCTGCAGAACATCCCGATCCGCACCGAGGACGGCCGCCGCATCCGCCGTGCCTTCGTCGCGCCGGCCGGGCGCAAGCTGATCGCCTGCGACTACTCGCAGATCGAACTGCGCATCATGGCGCACCTGTCCGGCGACCCCGGCCTGGTGGGCGCGTTCGAGTCCAGTGCCGACGTGCACCGCGCCACCGCCGCCGAGGTGTTCGGCCGCACCATCGACACCGTCAGCGGGGATGAGCGCCGCGCCGCCAAGGCGATCAACTTCGGCCTGATGTACGGCATGAGCGCGTTCGGCCTGGCCCGCCAGCTCGGCATCGGCCGCGGCGAGGCGCAGGACTACATCGCGCTGTACTTCAGCCGCTACCCGGGCGTGCGCGACTTCATGGAAACCACCCGCCAGCAGGCCCGTGACAAGGGCTACGTGGAAACCGTGTTCGGCCGCCGGCTGTATTTGGACTTCATCAACGCCGGCAGCCAGGGCCAGCGCGCCGGCGCCGAGCGCGCCGCCATCAACGCGCCGATGCAGGGCACCGCCGCAGACATCATCAAGCGCGCCATGGTCAGCGTGGACGGCTGGATCGCCGACCACGCGCAGCGCGCGCTGATGATCCTGCAGGTGCACGACGAACTGGTGTTCGAGGCAGATGCCGATTTCGTGGACACGCTGCTGCGCGAAGTCACCACGCGCATGGCCGCAGCGGCCGAGTTACGCGTGCCGCTGGTGGTGGATTCGGGTGTTGGCGATAACTGGGACGAGGCGCACTGACGCGCCATGAGACGCTGATATGCTGAACGCACAGACCAGACATAAGCCGCTCAAACATAATGCGAATTCAGCAAGTTTGAGGGAATGAATAACCGCTAAATTCTACATTTTTTTAACAGTTATCTTCACGATCCATCAATGTAGAAAATGGTGTTATATCCCTCGACGGGCGCAACGCCTGTCGGCAGATCTCTCCCATCCCCTGGAGCAGATCTCGGAGCGGAAACTCCTCCCCAAGTTTCCGTTCCCTGGCCCCGCCGACCTCCCCCTGGTCTGCGGGGCTTTTTTATGTCCTGTGCTCAACAGCTCTCTAGCGCATGGCGCATCGCATCACACGAATAGAGTTCGGTGTCGAGATGCGAGCAATTACAAATATAAATAGGCGCGATTAACTCGATTAATCAACACAGTGTTTCATTCTCCCAATTCAGGTTTGCATGAATTGAGGATTCTGAATACGCGACTGAGTGGCGCTTGATTGGGGATGGCGATAAGGCGCTGCCGTCTCTCCCCCGTTGATCAGGACGTCAGCGCTTCTGTTAAATCCCCCGAAGCAGATCAACTGGCCGCTCACACGGCGGCCATCAGCCCAGCCAGTCGCGCGGGACCAGATAATCCAGCAGCCGTGCCTCGGCACTGCCGGGCTCTGCGGTGTAGCCATACTCCCAGCGTACCCGGGGCGGCAGACTCATCAGGATGCTTTCGGCACGCCCGCCACTCTGCAGCCCGAACAGGGTGCCGCGATCGTAGACCAGGTTGAATTCCACGTAGCGGCCGCGGCGGTACAGCTGGAATTCGCGCTCGCGCTCGCCGAACGGCTCATCCTTGCGGCGCTGCACGATCGGCATGTAGGCATCCAGGAAGCCGTTGCCGACCGCTTGCTGGTACGCAAAGTCGCGCTCGAAGTCCTGACCCAGGTCGTCGAAGAACAGCCCGCCGACGCCGCGTGTCTCGTTGCGGTGGCGCAGGAAGAAGTACTCGTCGCACCAGCGCTTGTGCGCGGCATAGCGTTCCTCGCCGAAGGGGGCGCACAGCGCCTGGGCGACGCGGTGCCAGTGCTGCACGTCTTCGTCCACCGGGTAGAACGGGGTCAGGTCGAAGCCGCCGCCAAACCAGGCGGCGACCACCTCACCATCGCGTTCGGCGCGGAAATAGCGGACGTTGGCATGCGTGGTGGGCACATGCGGGTTGTGCGGATGAAACACCAGCGACACGCCGCAGGCGCGCCAGGTGGCGCCGGCCAGTTCGGGGCGGTGCGCACTGGCCGAGGGCGGCAGGCGGGTACCCGAAACGTCGGAAAAGCCGATGCCGGCCTGCTCGAACACCGCGCCATCGCGCAGGATGCGGGTACGCCCGCCGCCGCCTTCCTCGCGTTGCCAGAGATCTTCGGAGAACCGCGCTCGCCCATCGGCTGCTTCCACAGCAGCGCAGATACGGTCCTGCAGGTCGGTCAGATAATCGCGTACACGGTCGAATTCGTTCATGGCGCAATTCTAAGCGGTGCATCGCGGCCAGTGCGCCCACCCGAACGCGCCAGTTTGTCGCAGGGCGATGTGGAGAGCGGATGCCTGGCGGAAGATGGAAGAGGGAAGAGGGAAGAGCAACTGATCTGCAGGTTGGCTGCAAGGCCCTTGCCCGCCCACCATCGCGGGACACGCTGCAAGTACGTCCATGTAGCTCCGTGGCGGCATCCATGCCGCCAAGGGTCCCGCGACGGTGGGCGGGCAAGGACCAGTGGAGATGGTCGGTGTGCATGGATCTCAACCAGCGAATAGCAAGCTGGCGACGCGGTGTCTTTGCTCTTCAACAAAACCACCAGCCAACTGTCTGGTGCGGTGTCCTCGCCGATTGCGGGACCGTTGGCGGCATGGATGCCGCCAACGGTCCCCCATGGACGGGTTGACGGCGTGTCCCGCGAGCGGTGAGGGCACCGCGCCCTCGACCGGACTTGAAGATTGCCAAGCGCTCGCGATACGCGCGATGCAGTCGTCGCTACCTGATGGCTCAATACTGGCAGATCAGGCGGAGAGCGGATGATCTGCGCCTTTGCTGCAGGGCCCGGTCTGCGCCCCAGCGCGAGACGCTGGATGACGAAGACGTCATGCCCTGACCATGGCCGGCAAGGAACTTCGCGGCTGGTGACTGACGCGCTGCTGCAGCCACTACGCCTGGGCAAACTCCGCGCGCACGGCTGGCGTGCACAGCCGCCATGCCAATGCTGCGTGTACGCAGCCGATTGCCACGACGCCCAGGCCGGTGAGGATGAACGCCATCTGCCGGGTTGCCTGTAGACGTGCCTGCATCTGTGGCCATTCCGGGCTCTGCAGTACATCGGCGGGAAGTAACGCCTGCACGCCGTTGAACAACGGCCCGATCAACGCCAGCCCGCCGAAATTGAGCAGGCCGGTCACCACGAGCACCACCACGAAACCGATTCTTGCCCATTCGCGCCGCTGCAGCAGCGCCCAGCTCAACCACGCGAAGGCGGCCGACAGCACCATGCCGGCAACAGAGAGCGACAGCGCATGGTCGATCAGCCATTGCCAGGAGCGCGGCAGGGTGATGCCTTCGGGCAATCCCAGCGATGCTGCATCCGGCGTCAGCGCGATCAGCACGATCTGCAACAGGTTGGCCAGCGCACTCACCACGCCCAGCAACAACGACACCGATGCCAGCGGCGAGACGAATCCGCCGTTCGGCTGCGGTGCTACGCGCCGTGCCGCGTTCATTGCAGGGAGGCGATATGCGCGGCGACCGCGGCCTGCCCCGGCGGGTCCAGCGCAGGCTGCAGCTGTGCGTACCAGCCGGGCAGGGCATCGGCCGGCAGGCACTGGCGCAGCAGCGGGGTGCTGCGCTCGAGAAAGGCCTCCAGGAACGGCAGGCCACGCACATACAGGAAATGACTGTCGGTGATCGACATGCCGGCATAGGCTTCGCGCAGCCACTCCAGGTGCGGCAAGGCATGTGCACCGTGGCCGGCGCGGGTCAGTGCGGTCAGGAAGCTGGTGCGCGCGGTGGCCGGCGAGGTCGATCGCTCCTGCGCGTTGAGATCGTCGAAGGTCAGCAGCCATTGCTCGCCGCGTTCGATCTCGTTGCACATCACCGAGGTGGTCGCCAGCTGCAGCGCGTTGTGTGCGGTGGGCTCCAGCTCGTACAGCGCCAGCCAGTGCGGGTAGGCCTCGCGATAGCGGTCCAGCGCGCTCAACGACAGGGCGCACAGGCGCTGCGCGTCCGCACCCAGGTGCAGCTGCGCCTGCGCAGCGTTGTAGGCGCCGACGTGGTCGCCGTGCTGAAACGCAGTCAATGCCGGCTGCAATGCGGGGTCGATCTCGGCCGCCGCCTCCGATGCGTGTTCGGCAGCGACGGGCACTGCGGCTGGTTCTATGCGCGGCGTCTTTGCCGCAGCGGTCTTGCGTCCAAACAAACGGTCCCACAGGCCCATCGTGTCTACCTTCCCTGCGCCAATGGTGAGTGGAAGCGCCGCCATGCCGGCGGCGCACCGGTCATTCGGCGGACCAGTAACGCGGCGCACGCGATGCGCCAGCGCGTTACCTATCCTGCGCCAAGCTTAGAGCCACTTGTGTAGCGACAGGTGAGTGCGAAGCAACCGAGCCGCGCACGTGGGGTTGCGTGCACATTGCGGCCGGGAGTGTGCAGCCGCGGCGGCCGATAGTGAGACGGGGAAAAGTTTGCACACGTGGCTAAGGCGGTTCGTCGCTGCCCCGCGCCCGGAGCACTGAGAGCGCTTCGGAGCGACAAGCCTAAGTGCGTAGAGAGGCATCGGCGTGGCACTGCCGACTTTATGCAAACCCGCCATACCCAGGTCTCGACGTCGGGGCTGGTGCTGCCAGCTGCCGTCAGGGGCCGCATAAGCGCTGGCGGTCAAGGCAGAAGATGGAGTCACCTTCTGCCCCCAACACACGCAAACGAGGTTCTACGCGCGCGGTCAATATCCATTTCAAGACAGCACGCGCAGTTGTCAGCCGTTTACGGCTTCACCTGCTCGTTGAACAGCTTGAGGATGCGCTTGTACTCGTCCAGCCATGCATCGGCGCGGGTGAATCCGTGACGTTCCAGCGGGTACGGCGCCACCTGCCAGTTGTCCTTGTGCAGTTCGATCAGCTTTTGCGTCATGTCCACCGAGTCCTTGAAGAACACGTTGTCGTCGATCATGCCGTGGGCGATCAGCAGATGGTCGCGCAGGCCGTCGGCGTAGTTGATCGGCGAGGAGGTCTTGTACGCCTCCGGGTCGAGCTCGGGCGTGTTGAGGATGTTGGAGGTGTACTCGTGGTTGTACTGCATCCAGTCGCCCACCGGCCGCAGTGCCGCACCGGCCTTGAACGTGCCCGGGCTGCGGAACAACGCCATATAGGTCATGAAGCCGCCGTACGAACCGCCATAGATGCCGGCGCGTGCGCGATCGCCCTGTTTGGTAGCCACCAGCCAGTCCAGGCCGTCCAGGTAGTCTTCCAGCTCCGGGTGGCCCATGTTGCGATAGATCGCGGTGCGCCAGTCGCGGCCGTAGCCTTCGGAGGCACGGTAGTCCAGGTCCAGCACGATGTAACCCTGCTGCACCAGCAGGTTGTGGAACATCTGCTCGCGGAAATACGGCGTGTAGCGCTCGGACACGTTCTGCAGATAGCCGGCGCCATGCACGAACATCACGATCGGATACTGCTTGCCCGGCTCGGGATTTTTCGGCCCGTAGTACTTGCCCCAGACCGTGCCGGCGCCGTGCTTGGACGGCACCTGCACGTACTGCGGCGCAATCCACGGCTGCGCCTTGAATGCGGGCGTGCGCGTGTCGGTGAGCACGGTGGCCTGGCCGCCGGTGGCCGGTACCACGGCCAGTTGCGTGGGCAGGTAACTGCCGGAGTAGCGCACCAGTAGCTGCCGCCCGTTCGGCGACAGGCTGAAGCCTTCCACGCCGTTCAACGCCGTGACTTCGGTGAGCTGGTCGCTGCGCAGGTCGAGCTTGCACACCTCGTAGTCGCCCGGCCATTTCTGGTTGCACAGAAAGTACATGCCGTTGCCGTCGGCGCTGGGCACCGGCATCGACACTTCCCACTTGCCGCGTGTGCGCTGACGCGGTTTGCCGTTGCCTTCCACCGTGTACAGCTGCGAATAGCCCGATTCTTCCGACAGCAGCCACAGCGTGCGGTTGTCGGGCAGCCATCCGAAATCGTTGAAGTCCCAGTTGATCCAGGCGCCATCGCTCAGGCGGTGACGCGGCTGCAGCCTGGCGTTGTCCAGGTCCACACTGGCGATCCAGCGGTCCTTGTTGTCCACCGCGCGGATTTCCACCGCCACGTTGCGGCCGTCGTCGCTCCAGTGCACGGCAGGGCCGCGACCGTCGCCATCGCTTTCCACCCGCACGGCGCGGTTGCCCTTGAGCGCATCGCGCTTGGCGGCCTTGCGCAGTGCGGCGAGCGGGTCGGTGGCAATGCCGGGCAATGCATCGAAGGACAGCTGCCGTGCGCTGCCTGCTGCCACGTCGACCAGCCACAGCGTGTGCGCGGCCGGGGCGTTGCGGCCCACCCGGGTGCGCGCTTCCTGGAATTCCTCGTAACCGGATTCGGTCACGTACTTGGGCATCTTGCCGGCCTGGCCTTCGTCGGCGCTTTTGGCCTGCGTCACCACCAGCAGGTGCCGGCCATCCGGCGACAGGGCGCTGTCGACGATCTCGACCTCATCGCCCAGGTACACCGGCGCTGCCGCACGGGTGGCGTCTGCACGGCGCCAGGCATCTTCCTGGGTACGCAAGGCGTCGCGCTGCTCGCGGTCACGACGCAGCGTGGCGAGCGTGGCCAGTTGCTGTTCCCGCAGCACGTCGGCCTTGGGCGCGGCGTTGGGGTCGCGCTCGGCCTTGACCACGGCGACCTGCGCGGTGCCGCCGTCGGCACGCCAGTGGTACCAGTTGTTGCCCGCGCGCCAGATCGCGCCGCCATCGCTGGCGAACTGCGGACGCGATTCGAGCTCGTTGCTGCGGGTCAGCTGCGTCAATGCGCCCGAGCGCAGGTCACGCAGAAAGATGTCGCCATTGCGTGCGAAGAGCATGCGCTGACGGGTTGCGTCGTAACTGGGGTTGGCCGCATCCAGGCCGGCGCGGGCGGTGTCGGCCACACGTTCGGCAGTGCTGCCGCCGATGCTCTGGCGATAGGTGTCGCGCACCGGGCTGCCGTCGCGCTTGAGCAGGTATTGCACCTGTTTGCCGTCCCATTGCCACCAGGCTTGATCGACCGACGGCCCGATCCAGTCCGGGTCGGCCATGACCTGTTCGATGGTGAGCGGTGCGGCGGACTGCGCATGTGCGGTGGCGGCCAGCAGCAGGAGGGTCAACGGCAACAGTCTGGGCATCGGTAACAACGGGCGCAACGGAAGAGCAGGCAAGCCTAGCAGCTTGCCTCTGCGGCACGCTTGGGCCACAGGTCATGCGTGGGCGGTGCCACGCCGCGGTCTGGGATGACGAGCGGGACTGTTGCGCGGCGGCAGACGGCGATGATCGACGCGGTGATGGTGGGCAGTGCAATGCGACGCCACGACGTCGCTCTGTGCTGTCGATTGCGGTACCGGGATCGGGCTAGACGCTTCAGTCTGCCGGGCGCGCGTGCTTGCCTGTGCGGACCTGCGCTCGACCGCGTTTGTGCGGTGTCGCGTTGGCGCTGCGGCCGGCCGGCATGGCGCGGCGGTTGCGTTCGAACATTGCACGCGCGTTTGCGCGTAAGCGGTGCGGCCATGCACGACGCTGGTGTCCAGCGGCAGAAAGCGGCGTGCGCGTGGTCGCGCAGCGATGCCTGTTCGCGCTGATCGCGTTGCAGCAGTGATGGCTCGGTGCACGGGTAACCGATGCAAAACGGCCGCTGGCGGTCGGGTCAATGCGCGTGGTCAGTGCTTCAGACGGCAGCCGTCAGGTGAGCGGTCAGTCAAGATGCCCCTTTGGATGCGCCGACCGGCACCGCACTTCCGTGAGGTGCGGCGTCGCTGGTTGCAGGCAGCGCGCATCCCAGCGGTAGGCCCCGGTTGTCGTCCTGGGCCTTGCCGGCAGCACGCATCTGGCAGCTGTTCGGCCGCGTCCCACTGCCGGACACCTCCCGACTTGCCAGCAGCCCGGGTGGCCGCCAAGCTAGCGCGCTTTTGCGATTGTCGGTGCACATGTCCAGCCTGCCTGCTTCTGCCGTTTTTCACCCGATGGCCGTCGGCGCGCCTGACCGGCCGCTGGCGTGGCGCGCGGGGCAGTCGGTCGACCTGGCGACGTTCATCGCGCACGTGCACGGCCTGGCGCAGCAGCTGCCCGACGGCCAGCACGCGGTAAACCTGTGCGAAGACCGGTACCGCTTCATGGTCGCGTTCTACGCCTGCGCGCTGCGTGGGCAGGTGTCGCTGCTGCCATCCTCGCGCGCGCCGGCCGTGGTCGGCGAAGTGCAGGCCCGTCACGCCGATGCGTACTGTCTGGGCGATCTGGCGCTGGAGCTGGCGCCGCCGCGGTATTGGCAGCTGCCGGCCGAGCTGCCGCAGGCCGATGGCGCGGTGCCGCAGCTGGCCGACGACGCCCTGGTGGCGATCGGCTTCACCTCCGGCAGCACCGGCAGCCCGCAGCCCAATCCCAAGACCTGGGGCAGCTTCCTGACCAGTACGCGGCAGGATCTGGTTGCCCTGCAAAGCCTGTGGGCCGGGACCGACGCGGTGCCGCACGTGGTGGCCACGGTGCCGCCGCAACACATGTACGGCATGGAGCTGTCGGTGCTGCTGCCGATGGTGACCGAGCTGGCGGTGCACGCCGGCCGGCCGTTCTTCCCCGACGATGTGGCGCGCGCGCTTTCAGAGATTCCCGCGCCGCGCGTGCTGGTGACCACGCCGGTGCACCTGCGTGCATTGGTGGAATCGGGCGTGGCGCTGCCACCGCTGGCGGGCATCGTGTCGGCCACCGCGCCACTGACCCAGGACATTGCCGCCGCCGCCGAGGCGCGCTTTGGCGGAGAAGTCCGCGAGATGTTCGGCTCCACCGAAACCTGCGTGTTCGCCGTGCGCCGCACCGCACTGGAAGCGGCATGGACACCGCTCCCCGGCGTGCGTCTTCAGGCCCAGGCGGCGGGCACCCTGGTGCATGCACCGCATCTGGCCACCCCGGTGATGCTGGCCGACATGATGGACGTGGCCGGTGACGGCACCTTCCAGGTGCGCGGGCGCCAGGCCGACTTGCTGGAGATTGCCGGCAAACGCGCCTCGCTGGCCGATCTCACCCGCCGCCTGCTCGCCATCCCCGGCGTGGTCGACGGCACCATCGTGCAACTGGCCCCGGATGCCGGCCAGGCGGTGGGCCGCATCGCCGCATTGGTGGTGGCGCCGAGCCTGGACGAAGCCCAGATCCTGGCCGCATTGCGCGTCAGCGTCGACCCGGTGTTTCTGCCGCGCCGCCTGCGCAAGCTCGCCGCCCTGCCACGCAACGAGACCGGCAAACTGCCGCGCGATACCGTGCTGGGCTTGCTCAACGGCTGAGCGTTGCAGGCGCGTGTGCAGCCGGCAAACGCTGCCTGTCGCGCATCCTTGGCGGTCGGGCGCCGCAGACAGGATCTGCGGCGGGCGTGGTTTACCTACCCGTGCACCCCATCGATCTCCACTGCCAGCTCGTCGCGGCAGATCACCGCGTGCAGCAGCAGGCGCGGGACCGCGTTGCCGAAGCGTGCATCCAGGGCCTGGGCGACCTTGGGCAGATCGTCCTGCTCGCGCACATAGACCTTCAGGCGGGTGCCGGCGCCGAACTGCGCGGGCAACGCGGGCGCGTGCTGACGCGCGGCGCCGAGCAGGGCATCGAAATTGGCGAAGGTCTCTTCCAGCTGCGCCAGCAATTGGCCGGTATGCATCGAGGCATGGCCGACCACCGCGGCGGTGCCTGACAGCAGCAGAGGCATGTCGCTGCCGGGTGGCGGCAGCATGGCGCGCGCGAAGCTCGGCGGCTGCGGGCCGTATTGGCGCGGGTAGTGGTAGGCGCTGACCTGGCGCGGGTTTTCCAGCGGGGTGCCGGCATCGGCGGCGGCCAGCCAATAGATCTGGATGATGCGCTCGGCATCGCAGCGGCCCACTGCCGTGGCAGCCGGCAACTGCGCGGTGTCGAACGCTCCCAGCCCCCGCGCGCGGCCCACGCAGAACTGGCGATAGCGCTCGCGGTCGCCACTGCCAAGCGTGATCGCATCCAGGTAGTTCCAGATGCGCAGCAGGCGCGGTGTCGCGCTGCCGCTGACGAACGCGGTCATTTCCGCATATGCCTTGGCGGCGGCCTCTTCGATGTCGACCTCCTGCTCGTCGATCTCGATCACGCCGAACTGCAGATGCCCATCGCTGGACCAGGCGATGTTGCCGTTACGGCCACTGCGCACCGGCGCATCGGTCCGCCACACTTCCAGCACGTCGGCCCGGTACGGCTGCAGCGGCACGCGCAGATAGCGCGGGTCGTCCAGGCCAGGCGCCGCGTTGCCGAATCCGAACACCGCCAGCACCTGCGGGTCGGCCAGCAATGCACTCGGTTCGGTCTGGTCGACATAATCGACCTGCAGGCGGGGGTGGCGCAGCGGCTGCGCGGTCTGGGCCGGGGAAGCGGTCATTGGGGGTCTCGTTGCAAGGTGTCGCCGTCGAAACCGAGCCTGGCCTGGCGCCGACGCAGGCGCCACGAGTGCCAGGCGCGCGGCATCATCGACAGTGTGGTGAGCGCATAGATGGCGCGGAACGCGCGCAGGCGCAAGCGGACCTTGGGGCTGTCGAACACGTCGCCGGCCAGCATCGCCACCACCGCCTGTTCCAGCTGCCAGGTGTTCTGCGGCTGCGCGAACAGCGCGCGCATCGTCGGCGAGGTGAAGCGGTAGATGAACCATTTGAATTCGTCGATGCCGCGGTCCAGTTCACGCTGCAGCCTGCGCTGCAGCTTGGCCTCCTGCTGCGGGGCGCGCAGTGCGGCATCCACCATCGCCGCGCCGCGTTCGGCGCTGTGCATGGCCAGGAAGACGCCGGAGGAAAACATCGGGTCGACGAAGGTATAGGCATCGCCCAGCATCAGCCAGCGCGGCCCGGCCATGCGCGTGCATTCGTAGGCGTAGTTGCCGGTGGCATGCACCGGCGCCACCCGCTGCGCACCGGTCATGCGCGCGGCAACTTCGGGGTTGAGCGCCAGCGTGCGCATCAGAAACCCTTCGCTGTCGCCCTGACGGGTCTTCATGTACTCCGGATAGCAGACCGCGCCCACGCTCATGATGTCGTCGGGCAGCGGAATCAGCCACATCCAGCCATGTGCGTGCCGATAGATGCTGATGTTGCCGGCATCCTCGCCCGGCCGCCGGGCGACGCCGCGGAAATGGCTGAACAGCGCTGCGGATTGATGTTTGGCATTGGCGCGCTTGAGCTTGAGCCGGTTGCCCAGGAAGGTGTCGCGGCCGCTGGCATCGAGCAGGTAACGCGGGCGGAACTGCAGGCGCTGGCCGTCGGCGCTGCGTGCCTGCAGCACCGGTTGTTCGCCGTCCATGTTCACCTGTTCGACGAGGACCTGCTCACGCGCATCCACGCCCACCGCGCGTGCGCGGTTGAACAGGACCTGGTCGAACTGCGCGCGCGGGACCTGGAAGGCGAAGTCGGCCTTGGCATCGAGCGCGTGCGAAAACCGAAACGTGTTGTAGCCGCCGGCGTCGTTGGGGAAATCCGCGCCGCGCTTGAGCACGCCGATCTGGCGCACCGGTTCCAGCACGCCCAGCCGTTCGAGGATTGGCATGTTCATCGGCAGCAGCGATTCGCCGATATGAAAGCGCGGATGCTGCGCCTTTTCGAGCAAGGTCACCGCCCAGCCGAGCTCGGCCAGTATGATCGCTGCCGCACAGCCGGCCGGTCCGCCGCCAACGATCAGGACATCCGGACACTCCGGTCCGGGGGCCGGCCCGGCTGCCGGCATGGCGGTCGGGGTGGGGCGAACAACAGTGGAAGTCATCCTGGAACGAACCTGCAGCGGGCGAGCGTCAAGCAGTCATGATAGCCTGACCGGCGGCCCGGACACTGATGCGGGCCCATGCTGCACCCACTCAGGACCATGCAAGGACAGCGCGATCGCCGGATGCGACGCGGGCCGGGCGCTCGGAATCGACAGGTACGACCACGTACACTGACGAGGCGATGCGACGCCCGCCCCGCCGATGGCCGCGCGCCGTCGCCTGCCTGCGCCGACTTTTGCCCGACCCTCACCCTGGAACTTCTGGATGTCCTCGCAAACCGCTGCCGAACGTGAACTGGCCGAACTCCTGGTCGAAAGCCTGAACCTGGAAGACGTCCAACCCGCCGACATCGATCCGGAGGCGCCGCTGTTCAATACCGGGCTGGGGCTGGATTCGATCGACGCGCTGGAACTGGCGCTGGCGATCAGCAAGCGCTACGGCTTCCAGCTGCGCTCGGACAACGACGAGAACCGTCGCATCTTCGCGTCGCTGCGCGCACTGTCGGCGCATGTCGAAGCCAACAAGACCGTCTGATCTGCCAGCTGCACAACCCGCCGATGCGCCCGCATGGGTGCTCGGGCTGGGCGTGTTGCTGGCGGTGGCGTACTCGCCGCTGGCGCACTGGGCCAACGCCACCCATCGCCCTGAGCTGGCCGTCATTGCCGGTGGTTTGCTGGTGCTGATGGTGTTGATCGAACCGCTGGTGGCGCGCCGGGCCTGGGCCTGGGCGCTGGCGGTGCTGACGTTGCTGGGCCTGAGCGCACTGTGGCACTCGCCGTATGCGATGTTGCTGCTGGCCGCGCCGCCGGTGGTGTTCACCGGCTGGGTCGCCTGGTTCTTCGGCCGCAGCCTGCGCCGTGGGCGCACGCCCTTGATCACGCGCATTGTCGAAGGGCTGTATCGCCAGGCCGGCATGCCGATCACGCCGGAGCAATACCGCTACACGCGTCGTCTCACCCTGGCCTGGGCGCTGCTGCTGTGCGCGCTGACCCTGGTCAACCTGGTGCTGGGCCTGTGCGCCGAGCCCAGCGGCGTGCTGGCGCAGCTGGGCTACGCCTCGCCGCTGCCGATCAGCGACGCGCGCGCCTCGTTGTTCGCCAATCTGCTCGCCTACGGCGTGGTTGGCGGGTTCTTCGTTGGGGAATATCTATTGCGCGGCCGCTGGTTTCCACAGCGTCCCTATCGTAATCTGCCAGACTTCTTGCGCCAGATGGCGCGGCTCGGGCCGGACTTCTGGCGCGATCTGCTGCGCTGAGTGCGTGGCCAGGGGCAGCGACGTACGTGCATATTTTCGGGGACAAGACAAAGATGCCGTTGGCAAGGATGCCGTCGCGCCTGGCGTGGGCCGTGTTCAACCTGTTGCAACTGGCCTTTACGCTGACGTTTACCGCTGGCGGCATCGTCTATGCCCTGGTGCTGCTGGCGATCACGCGCGACGCCGACCGCCTGCTGCGCATGGGCGCCTGGATGTGGGCGCCGGTGCTGTTCCGCGGCGCGGGCGCCACCGTCATCGTGGAAGGGCGCGAGCAGGTCGATTGGTCCAAGAACTATCTGTTCGTGAGCAACCACCAGTCGATCATCGACATTTGCGCGCTGTTCTACGCGCTGCCGGTGCCGCTGCGCTTCTTGCTCAAGGAAGAAATGCTCAAGGTGCCGTTCGTGAACTGGTATGCGCGCGCCACCGGCATGCTGTTTCTGGACCGCGACAGCCGCCGGGCCGGAGCACTGGTGCGCCGTCAGGCCGCCGCGCTGCTGCGCGAGGGCAAACAGTTGTGTCTGTTTCCGGAAGGCACGCGCAGCCGCAGCGGCGCATTATTGCCATTCAAGGCCGGGCTACTGCAGGCCGCTATCGATGCTGGCGTGCAGGTGGTGCCGGTGGCACTGGACGGCTGCGGCAAGGTCTTGCCGGTCGATGGTCTGTTCAGGGTGCGCCCCGGCATCATTCGCGTACGGATCGGTGCGCCGATCGCAGTGACCGGGCCGGATGCGCCGGACCGCCAACGCTTGACCGAGCAGGCACACAAGGCCGTGGCTGCAATGCTTCAACCCAGGATCTGAGTTCTGCGCTTATGGATTTCGTCGTGCCGCATGATCATCCCTGCCTGCCCGGGCATTTCCCGGGTCGTCCCGTGGTACCCGGCGTGGTCGTGCTCGACCATGTGCTGCAGGCGGTGGAAGCGCTGCATGGTCCGCGCGCAGCCGCGCGCCTGCCGCAGGTGAAGTTCGTGCAGCCCTTGCTGCCCGGGCAGACCGCCTCGGTCACGCTGGAAGGCGATGGCCCGCGCTGGCGCTTCCGCGTGCAGCGTGAGCAGACACTGCTGGTCAGCGGCGAGCTGGTGGCGGAGGCGGCGGCATGAGCAAGCACTGGAAGCAGCGTCCGGAAGGCGGTGGGCGCTTTGCGTTGTGGCTGATCCGCGGCATTGCACGGCATGCCGGGCGTGCGGTGGGGCGCGCGCTGCTGTATCCGATCACGCTGTACTTCCTGCTGGTGCGTGCGCCCGAACGCGCCGCCTCGCGTGCCTATCTGGCGCGGGTGCTGGGGCGGAAGGCAACGCTGCGCGACGTGGCGCGGCATATCCACACCTTCGCCTCCACTATCCTGGACCGCGTGTACATGCTATGCGGGCAGATGCAGCGCTTCCGCGTGGACATCACCGGGCTGGATCAGCTGCACACGCAGATGGATCGCGGCCGCGGCGTGCTGATCTTCGGTTCGCACCTGGGCAGCTTCGATGCGCTGCGTGTGCTGGCCACCGAGCGCCCCGACGTGCAGGTCAAGGTCGTGCTGGACAAGGCGCACAACCGCGCCATGACCGACCTGCTGGGCGCGCTCAACCCGCAGCTGGCCGCCAACATCATCGACGCCGGCATGGATGCGACCTCGATCGTCATGGCGATCAAGGAAGCCACCGATGCCGGTGCGCTGGTGGCGCTGCTGATCGATCGCCCGCGCGAAGGCGACCCCGCGTTGCCGGCGATGTTCCTGGGCCGTAACGCGATGTTCCCGACCTCGCCCTGGTTGATCGCTGCCGCGCTCAAGGTGCCGGTGGTGCTGGCATTCGGCCTGTATCGCGGCGGCAATCATTACGAGCTGGCGTTCGAAACTTTCAGCGAAGGGCTGGACGTGCCGCGTCGTCAGCGCGCACCGGTGCTGGCGGTACTCATGCGCGATTACGCCGCCAGGCTGGAACATTACACACGCTATGCGCCGTACAACTGGTTCAACTTCTACGATTTCTGGAACACCCACCATGCCGATGTGCCGCACCCTGCCGTGGATGCTGATACTGCTGTTCAGCGCCGCACCGCTATGCGCCGCACCGCCTGAGACGCTGGACGTCGGCCAGGTGCTGCAGCGCCTGGCACGCCGCGCACCGGTCAGCACCGAATTCGTCGAACTGCGTGGCTCGGCCCTGCTGAAGACGCCCTTGCGCGTGCAGGGCCACTACCGTCGCCCGGATGCGCAGACGCTGGTGCGCGAGGTCAGCGCGCCGTACCGCGAAACCACCACGTTGCAGGGCGACGAAGGCGTGCTGGAACGCGAAGGCAAACCGCCGCGACGTTTTTCGCTCAGCCGCGTACCCGAACTGGCGGGTCTGAAGTCCGGCTTCGGCGCGTTGCTGGGCGGCGACCGCGCACTGCTGGAACAACAGTATCGCGTCAGTGGGCAAGGCCGACCCCAAGCCTGGGCATTGACGCTGCAGCCCAAGAACGCCGCCGTTGCCAAGCAGGTACGCGAATTGCGTCTGTACGGGCGCAACGACGAGCTGAGGTGTATCGAAAGCGTGCCGGCCAAGGGCGACGTGCAGCGCACGCTGCTGGCTGGTGCGGCGCGCGAGGCGGCCAACGTCACCGATGCCGCCGCGCTGACCACGCTGTGCCACGGTCCGGGCGCGTGACCGCGCGCGCGAGGGTTGCGCCGGTCGTCTGCAGAGAGATCACACCCTTCACCTTCGGCAAGCGTGTGCTGCCGCTGACCTTGCATGCCGCGCGCGCGGCCGGTGGACGTGCGGCCGCTGCACCAGGACACGCACACCATGGCGTTTAAGTTGAATGCAAACCGCCGCATCGGCCTGGCGTTGCTGTGGCTGGCGTTGCTGGTGGTGGCCGGAATCTGGTTGAGCGAGACGCTCAAGGTCACCGGCGACCTGCGCAAGTTCATGCCCGCCCCGCGCACGCCGGCGCAGAAACTGCTGATCGAAGAACTGGGCGAAGGCCCGGGCTCGCGGCTGCTGCTGATGGCGTTGTCCAATAGCGATCCGGATACGCTGGCGACGCAATCGCAGCAGCTACGCGAGGCATTGGCGGCGCAGCCGGCGTTGTTCGAGTTGGTCGCCAATGGCGGCACTGCCGGCCTGGATGCGATTCCCGAACGGTTGCTGCCCTATCGGTATCTGCTCAGCGACAGCTTCGACCAGGCACCGTTGGATGCATCGAACCTGCAGGCGGCGTTGCAGGCGCGCGTGCAGGATCTGGGTTCACCGGCAGCGGCATTGGTGGAGCCGCTGCTGCCGCGCGACCCCACGCTGGAAGTGCTGCATCTTGCCGAAACCCTGCAGCCGGCAGCCGCGCCGCAGACGCGTAACGAGGTGTGGTTCGACCGGGCCGGCAGCTCGGCCTTGCTGCTGGTGCAGACGCGCGCGGCCGGGTTCGATCCCACCGGCCAGCAACTGGCCTACGACGCGGCGCAGGCGGCGTTTGCCAAGGTCAGCAAGGGCACTGGCACGCGGCTGACGCTGACCGGGCCGGGCGCGTTTGCAGTGGAGATCACCGCGCGCACGCAAGGCGAGTCGCAGTGGATCGGCACGCTGGACACGGTGGGCCTGGTGCTGTTGCTGTTGATCGCCTACCGCAGCTGGAAGATTCCGGTGCTGGGCGTGTTGCCGTTGGCCAGTGCCGGGCTGGCTGGTCTGAGTGCCGTAGCGCTGCTGTTCGACGGCGTGCATGGCATCACCGTGGCCTTCGGGTTCACCCTGATCGGCGTGGTGCAGGATTACCCGATCCACCTGTTCAGTCATCAGCGGCCCGGCCTGGATCCGCGCGACAACGCGCGCCATCTCTGGCCCACGCTGGCTACCGGCGTGGTGTCGACCTGCATTGCCTATGTGACCTTCCTGTTTTCCGGCGTGGATGGCCTGCGGCAGCTGGCGGTATTCACCATCGCCGGGCTGGCGACTGCCGCCATCACCACACGCTGGTTGCTGCCGTGGTTGATCGACCCGGCGCCGCGCGACTACGCCGACTCGCGCATGCTGGCGCTGCTGTGGCGTGGCATCGCGCGGCTGCCGCGCCCACGCCTCAGCCTGGCGGCGATCGCGGTGATCGGCATCGCGGTGATCGCCTTCGCACCGGGGCAGTTCTGGCAGAACGATCTGTCCAAGCTCACCCCGGTGCCGCCCAAGGCCCTGGCCCAGGACACCCGGTTGCGTCAGGAACTGGGCGCCCCCGATGTGCGTTACGTGCTGGCGCTGCCGGCAGCCAGCGATGAGGCGGCGTTGCAGGCCAGCGAGCAGTTGCGCCCGCGCCTGGATGCGCTGGTGCGCGATGGTGCGCTGGTCGGTTACGACATGGCGGCACGCTATCTGCCCAGCGCCAAGACCCAGCATGCGCGTCAGGCCGCGTTGCCCGATGCCGCGCAGGCGCGCGCATTGACCGAGCGGGCCGTCGCCACCACGCCATTCCGCGGCGATGCCTTCGCCCCGTTCCTGCAGGACCTGGAGACGGCCAAGCGTGCGCCGCCGTTGCGGGCGAAGGATCTGGCCGGCTCGCCGCTGGCGACCTCGGTGGGCGGGCTGTTGCTGGGGCGCGGCGATCGCAGCACCGCCCTGGTGTCGCTGACGGGCCTGCGCGATCCGGCCGTCGTGGCCACCGCCTTGCAAGGCAGCGGCGCGCAGTTGCTGGATCTGAAGGACGCCTCCGAATCGCTGGTGGCGGCCTACCGTGGCCGCGTGCTGGGCGCCCTGGTACTGGCAGCGCTGTTGCTGGCGGTTACCGTGGCCATTGCACTGCGCAGTCCGCGCCGCATCGTGCGCGTGCTGTTGCCGATGGCGCTGACCACGGTGCTGATCCTGGCGATCCTGCGTGGTACCGGTGTGGAGCTCAACCTGTTCCACCTGATCGCGCTGATCCTGGCCGCCGGCCTGGGGCTGGATTACGCGCTGTTCTTCGATCATGCCGGTGACGATCATGCCGACCAGCTGCGCACGCTGCATGCCTTGATCGTGTGCAGCCTGATGACGCTGCTGGTGTTCGCACTGCTGGCTGCATCGAGCATCCCGGTACTGCGCGCGATCGGCACTACCGTGGCGCTGGGCGTAATGTTCAATTTCATTCTCGCGCTGCTGGTCTCGCGTGAGCCGGCACTGGAGCGCAGACGCGATGGAGAGCCGCATGCAGGGACGTGACGCAATTGCCGCCTTGATTCCGCACCAGGGCAGCATGTGCCTGTGGGAAGAGCTGGTCGACTGGGACGCGCAGCGCATCGTGCTGCGCAGTCACGCGCATCGCAGCGACACGCATCCATTGCGTTCCAACGGGCGCTTGCGCGCGCTGCATCTATGCGAATACGGTGCGCAGGCCATGGCTGTGCATGGCGGTTTGCTGGGCCGCGAGTCCGGCAAGCCGGTACGCCCGGGCATGCTGGTGGCCCTGCGTGGCGTTGATCTGCATGTGACGTATCTGGACACGCTGCCGGATGCGATCGACTGCGAAGCACAGGTGCTGATGCAGGGCGAGGACAGCCAGCAATACAGTTTTCGCCTGACCCACGGCGCGCAATTGCTTGCCGAAGGGCGTGCCACGGTGATGCTGGGCGCTGCACAGGCCCTGTAGGAGCGCGCTTGCGCGCGATGAAGCATCACCGCGAAAGCCCCATCGCGCGCGAGCGCGCTCCTACCGAATGTGGGCGATCGATGCGGGCGCTCTATTCCTGCGCCTGCTGCCAGTCGTTAGGATGAGGCTCTTTCCGCCGTCTTTTACGCGGCTTTATCGGGACTGTCATGAGCACATCCATTCCGCAGCGTCGTGCACTGGTGACCGGTGGCAGCGGCGATCTTGGCGGTGCGATCTGCCGCCAGCTGGCGGCGCAGGGGCGGCATGTCATCGTGCATGCCAATCGCAATCTTGCGCGCGCAGAAGCCGTGGTGGCCGCCATCGTGGCCGACGGGGGCCACGCGGAGGCGGTGGCGTTCGATGTGGCCGATGCGCAGGCCAGCGGTACGGCGCTGGAGCAGTTGCTGGAAGCCGGGCCGATCCAGATCGTGGTCAACAACGCCGGTATCCATGACGACGCACCGATGGCGGGCATGAATGCGCAGCAGTGGCATCGCGTCATCGATGTCTCGCTGCACGGGTTCTTCAACGTCACCCAACCGTTGCTGCTGCCGATGGCGCGCACGCGCTGGGGCCGCATCGTCAGTGTGTCGTCGGTGGCGGCGGTGCTGGGCAATCGCGGGCAGACCAACTACGCCGCCGCCAAGGCGGCCTTGCATGGCGCGACCAAATCGTTGTCGCGCGAGATGGCCAGCCGCGGAATCGCAGTGAATGTCGTCGCGCCCGGCGTGATCGAAAGCGAGATGGTCGGCGAAAGTTTTGCGCCGGAGGTGATCAAGCAATTGGTACCCGCCGGGCGCGTGGGCAAACCCGACGAAGTCGCCGCGCTGGTCGCCTTCCTGTGTTCGGAATCTGCCGGTTACATCAATGGCCAGGTCATTGGCGTCAATGGTGGGATGGGCTGAGGGCGGCTGGCAAAACGCAGGCGCTTGGCGCTTGCCCACCATCGCAGGACACGCTGCAAGTACGTCCATGTAGCTCCGTGGCGACATCCATGCCGCCACGGGTCCTACGACGGTGGACGGACAAGGCCAGTGAGGATGGTCGGTGCGCACAGGTTTCAAGCAGCCTGCAAGCTGGCGACGAGGCATCTTCGTTTTTCAACAAACCCACCAACCAACCGTCTGGCGTGGTGCCCTCGCCGATTGCGGGACCGTGTGGCGGCATGGATGCCGCCACCGAGCCTCCACGTACGGATTCACGGCGTGTCCCGCAATCGGTGAGGGCGCCGCGCCCTCGACCAGACTTCAAGAGCCAAGTGATCGCGATACGCGCAGTGCAGGCATCTCGACCTGATTGCTCGATCCCGACAGATCAGGCGCAGAGCGGATGGTCTGCGCCTCTGCTGCAGGGTCCTTGCCCACCCACCATCGCAGGACACGCCGCAAGTACGTCCTTGTAGGCTCTGGCGCGGCATCCATGCCGCTCAAGGTCCCGCGACGGTGGGCGGGCAAGGACCAGTCGAGATGGTCGGTCCGCAGGGCTTTCAATAAAGCAGCCGCCTAACTGTCTGGCGGGCGTCTCGCACGCGACGTCCGCCACAACTCACCGCGTATCGGCGCGCTCGCTCAAGCTCACGCCGCGTCGGCGTACCACGTGGCCGTCAGGATCGGCGCGCCGCTGGCATTGGCGGTCAGCGCATCCAGGTCGTGGTCGGGCAGGTCCGGGTGGCGCTGGCGTGCCTGCTGCAGGATTTCGCGGGCCAGCACTGCCATCTGCGCCACGTTGGCGTGGATGCGTGCGACGAATGCGTCGTCGTCCAGGGTGTCGTTCAACGCGCCATTGAGTTCGTTGAACCAGCCGATCAGGTACTGATCCAGCAGGCGTCCTTCGCCGCCGGTGATGCCCTGTTCGGTATTGCGCACGCCCCAGTGGTGCAGCACGCGTTGCATGGCCAGATTCATGTCGCGCGCGTAAAGGAAATCTGCCTTCATGCGCGAGAGCAGGCTCAGGTCGGCGATGCGTCCGGCGCAAAACAGCGGCGCCAGCAGCGACCAGTAGTAGGTGTAATCCCAGATCACCTTGACCGGCATGACCTGCTCGTCGCCGAACAGTGCGTACTGGTCCTGATACAGGGTCAGGGTGTTTTCGTAGAACGAGAAATACAGTTGCTGGTACAGCTCCACATACGGGCTGAGCGACTTGCCGGCGCGATCGCGGCCGATCAGTTCGCAGATGTAGGTGTTGGAGATGGCGATGAAGTCGGTGCCGGGCGAATAGAACGGGTCCAGGAACAACCCGGCCTCGCCGGTGAGCGCCCAGCGCTGCGATGAAAACACCTGCTTGCAACCGTAGGAGAACTTGCGCAGGAACAGGAAGTCCTGCAGCCGGTAGTCGGCCTTGTCGAGCGTGGCGGCCACCTGCGGTTGATGCAGGCGCAGCCAGTCCATGGCTTTGTCGTGGGTGTTCATCGTCTCCAGCGGATGCATGTCCGCATCGCAGACGATGCCCAGCGAATGCGCGCCCGAGGACAGCGGGATCAGCCAGAACCAGTAGCCCGGCCCGCACATGTGATTGGTCGAGCGCCAGCGATCGGGCGGGGTGCAGCGCTGCAACCAGCTGCTGTCCTGCGACCAGCCATTGGGGTCGATCAGCCCTTCCACGCGCCACCACACGGCGTTGGCGTTGTGCGCGTTGTCCTGTGCCAGGCCGAGCTTGCGCTTGAGCAGGCCGGCGCGTCCGCTGGCATCCACCACCCAGCGCGCGCTCAGCGTCGTCTGCACGCCCGCCTGTTCGTAACGCACCGCGTGATCGGCCTCGTCCCCGGACAATTCAACGCCCTTGACGCTGCAGCTGTCGAGAAAGGTGATGCCCTGCGCGCGGGCGCGCTCGCCGAGGAAATTCTCGAAGCGGCCACGGTCGATCTGCCACGAGGGTGTCGGCAGGATCTTGCTCACGCCCAGTTCGGTGCAGCGGTCGATGTCGTCGCGCTTGTCGGAGAAAAAGAAGCGGAAGCCGAACTTGCGGATCTGCTCCGTCTCCAGATGCTCGCGCAGGCCCAGCACATCGGCGAAATAATGCGCGCCGATTTCCACCGTGGATTCGCCGACCTTGAAGGCGGCCTCGCGCACCGGGTGCGCGCGGCGCTCCAGCACGGTGATCGCCAGCTCCGGATCGCGTTGCTTCAGTTGCAGGGCCAGGCTCAGGCCGGCCAGTCCACCACCGGTAATGACGACATCGGTACGCTGTGCATTCATGGGGACGGGTTGCTCTTGGTGACCGCCGGCACAGTAGCAAATTCGCCGTCGGCATCGTCAACGATCACCGGGTTGGCGCGCACGTTGCGGTATTCGCGCCAGATGTGCCCATACGTCCAGGCCTGGACGACCACGTGCGAGGTGATTTCCCACAGGTCGCGCACCAGCCGGAAGTGGCTCTTGCGGAAGGTGCCGGGCGCACTGCCGGCGTAGCGGGTTTCGATCGGCACCGCGACCACGCGCGCACCGGCCTGGCGCGCGGCCGAAATCAGCAACTGCGCTTCGAACACGAAGCCTTCGCCGGGCACGTCGGGCAGGGTGAACACCGAGGCCGGGTAGAGCCGCTGACCGCTCTGGCTGTCCACCAGCTGGAAGCCGCAGGCCCAGGCGATGCCCCAGTCGCCGAAGTCGTTGCCGATCCGGCGGATGGTGGGCTGGGTGGCGCGCTTGCGCATGCGTGCACCGACGATCACGCAGCCGGGATGGCGGTTGGCCGCCGCCAGCAGGCGCGGGAAGTCGGCGGCCTTGTGCTGGCCGTCGCCGTCCATGGTCATCACCGCCCGCATGCCCATCTGCTGGGCGCGTGCAAACCCGCTGCGGAGCGCGGCGCCCTTGCCCCTGCGCTGCGGGTGGCGGATCAGGATGACCGGCAGGTCGGCGATGCAATCGGCCGTGCCGTCGTCGGAGCCGTCGTCGATCACGATCACATGCGAGCAATAGGTCAGCGCATCGGTCACCACTTCGCGTATGCGCAATGCCTCGTTCAGGGCCGGCACCAGGATGGCGGTGTCCTCGCGGCTCAGGGGTACCCGGCTCATCGTTGCAGCTCCACATGCAGCACGCGGCCAGGGCCGGCATGCAGTGCCACGGCCTTGCCAGCGCCGGCCAACAGCTCGAACAGCGGCAGCATCGGCGCCATTGCGTTGCCGGCGACATGCCGCGACAACGGTCCCTCGGCTGGCGAGGGCACGCCGTCGTCCAGCCGCGCCTGCAGTTGCGGCTTGCCGGCCTGGCCGGCACGGCCCAGCACCAGCGCGCCCCCGAGCATGCCCTGGCTGGGCGAGATCCGGCCCAGCGGCCCGACCGAGCGCGCGTCGTAGCCGGCCAGCAGCACCGCATCCACGCCGTCGGTGAGCTGCACCAGCGCTTCCAGCAGGCCTTGCGCGAAGCTGGCCGCGTTGGCGCTGATCGCGGTGGTCGGGGTCATCGCACCGGCGCCGATGGTCCAGTAGCCGGCCGCGGCGTTGTGCACCGAGTTGTGGAACTTGGTCGGCGAGATGGCCAGCGGGTCGCTGGCCAGGGTGGTGCACATGTAATCGGTGATGGCCAGATCGCCGTGGGTGGAAGTGAAGACCGAGGGCAGGCTGGTCGGGGCGCGCCCGGCGGCCGTGCAGGCGGCCAGCGCGGCTTCCAGCGACACCGCCACCGTGTCCGGTGCGCGGCGGCGTTCATTGGCGGCCAGCAGCTGCGGCGCCGGACGCGCCGGGGTGTCCTGCAGCGCGCCGCCGTGCACGAAGGCTTGCGCGGCCTCCCAGTGGGGCAGGCCCTGGGTCCAGAAGCCGATGCCTTCGATGGTGGCGGTCAGCATCAGCGTGCCCGCCCGAACAGCAGCGAGCAGTTGTTGCCGCCAAAACCGAAAGAGTTGTTCATTGCGTAATCGATCCGGGAGTGGGCAGTGTCGAAACGGATCTGCGGGCCGCAGGCCGGGTCGGGCACCTCGCTGTTGAGCGTGCCCGGCAGCAGGTCGTCGCGCAGCGCCAGCAGTGCGATCACCGATTCCACGATGCCGGCCGCGCCCAGGGTGTGCCCGGTCCAGGCCTTGGTCGAACTGGCGTGCAGGGTATCGGGGAAGATCGCCGCCACCGCGGCCGCTTCCACGCTGTCGTTGGCCGGGGTGGCAGTGCCGTGCAGGTTCAGATAGCCCACCGCACCCGGCTCCAGGCCGGCACGTTCGAGCGCGCCGCGCATCGCCAGCTGCGCGCCCAGGCCCTGCGGATGCGGGGCGGACATATGGTGCGCATCGCTGGATTCGCCATAGCCATACAGCCACAGCGCCGCGTCCGGTGCCGCCTCGGTGCGTTCGACCAGCGCAAAACCGCCGGCCTCGCCCAGGCTCAGCCCGACCCGGCGTGCGTCGAACGGCTGGCACATCTCCGGCGCCACCACCTGCAGCGAGTTGAAGCCGAAAAGCACGCTGCCGCACAGCGTGTCCACGCCGCCGACCAGGGCCGCGTCGATCACCCCGGCGGCCATCAGCCGCGCTGCCTGCGCAAACACCTTGGCGCTGGACGAACAGGCGGTGGCCACGGTGACGCTGGGGCCGCGCAGGCCGGTGGCGTGCTGCACGAAGTCGCCCAGCGAATGCGGCGTGTGCACGATCGGGCGCTCCAGATCGGGCGGGAAGCGCGCGCCGTCGGCGTCTTCCACCAACCGTGTATAGGCCTCTTCGCTGGCACCGATGCTGGAGGTGGAGGTGCCGATGATCACCGCCACGCGCTCGGCGCCGTAGCGCTGCGCGGCGGCCTGCGCCGCGTCCAGCAGGCCATCCTGCTGCAGGGCCAGCCAGGCCAGGCGGTTGTTGCGGCAGTCCCAGCCTTGCAATGCGGCGGGCAGGACCACGTCTTCCACGCCGTCGACGCGGCCGATCCAGCAGGGCAGCGGTTGCGGCCCGAAATCGTTGCGACGCAGGCCGCTGCGCTGCGCCCGCAGGCCGGCGGCCTGGGCCGCGAGACCCGCACCGAGCGCGGTGGTGGACGTGAAGGCGGTGACGGCGACCGGGGCCATCTGGGACGAATGCTGCGCTTGGCTCACGGTGGTCTGGCTGGCAAAAAGTGCTCGCAGTATATCGATGGCGTGGCTGGACCCCGTCGATGGCGCAACTGAACGCGCCGGTCATGTCGCTGACGCAGCTGGGATTTTTCGCAGCTTCCGCGCTTTCGCCGTCGCCGCAATTGGGACACAATCCTGCGGCCCACCTCTCTTACGAGCGCGATCACGCGCGCATGCACGCCTACGTCTATAAAAGCCAACGCAAGCAGGACACCTTCGTCTATCTCGCCACGCGTGACGACTTCTCCGGTCTTCCCGCTGCCGTGCACACGCAGCTGGCGCCATTGACCTTCGTGCTGGAGGTGGCGTTGACGCCTGAGCGGCGCCTGGCGCAGGCCGATGCGGCCACCGTGCGCGAGGCGCTTGGCAAGCACGGGTTCTATCTGCAGCTACCCAAGACGGTGGTGCTGGCGGGCGAGTGCGACCATGACTGAGCCGCAGCGTGCCGCGCGGGTGCGCGCCGCCGCACTGGCTGGCGCCGCCGGTGTGGGGTTGTCCCTGCTGGGCGGGTTTGGCGGCGGCATTGCCGCGGTGAGTCTGTGGCTGGCCCAGCCGGCCTTTGCCTTGGCGGTGTCGTGGGCGCGCGGCAGCCGCGCGCTGGCGACCCAGCCGCGTGCCATTGCCCAGACGCTGCCACCGTTGCTGACGATCTGGGGCGTCGGGCTGCTGGCGTTGGCCGCACTGATCAGCTGGCCGCTGACCGCCCTGCGCGACAGCGGCAGCCTGGCCGCGGCGCTGGCGCTGAGCGTGGCGATCAGCGCCGCGTTGCTGGGCCTGTGGCGGACCTGGCCGTTGTGGGGCGAGGTCGAGCGCGACGGTGGCGCGCTGGCGCCGCGCTGGCATGCGCTGGCCACGCAGGAATTGCATGCCTGGCGTGGCCTGCTGGCGGCCGCGCTGGTGCTGGCGGTGTGCACGCTGGGGGTGGCGCTGGCCTGGCCGGGCTGGTTGTCCGACAGCCTGCGCTGGGGCCTGGCGATTGCCGCCGCCGCGTTGCTGCCGGCCGCCCACCTGCTGCTGCAACGCACCGCCGCACCGACCCGCAGCGATGCGCCGGTGGCACGCCAGGCGGCCGATTTCTTCAATGAGGCCGCCGCCGAGCCGCGCCCGCTGGAGCCGGTGGCCCAGCATCAGCTGGTGCCCGAATTGTTCGAGGCCGCGCGCAGCGGCCGGGTGGATCGCGCGCTGCAGTTGCTGGAGGCCGGTGCCGACCCGCAGGCGATGCCGCTGCCGGAATGGCGCGACCAACGCAGCCTGCCGGCACTGGCGGCGGTGCTGCCGGACCTGCGCCTGCTGCGCGAGTTGATCGTGCGGCGCGTGGACGTCAACCAGCCGCACCGCGGCATGACCCCGCTGCTGGCCGCCACCCGCGACAGCTGGCATGGCCGCCCGGATGCGGTGATGACCCTGCTGGCCAATGGCGCCGACCCGCGCGCCAGCGACAACGACGGCAACACCCCGTTGCACCATGCGGTACGCAGTTCCGACCCCGGCGTGGCCGCGCTGTTGCGCGATGCCGCCGCCGAACTCGATGCGCTCAACAACGACGGCCACTCGCCGCTGGCAATGGCCTGCCAGGTCGGTAACTGGCGGCTGGCGAAATTCCTGCTGGAGCGTGGTGCCCATTCCGAACCGGATGGCGGCGCACCGGTGCTGCTGGCTGCCGCCGGCACCGAAGAGGACGACCCGGCCGGTGTGCAGCTACTGCTCAAGCACAAGGCCCGTGTGGATGCGCGCGACCGGCAGCGCCGCAGCGCCCTGCACGAAGCCGCGCTGGCGGGCCATGGCGACATCGTCGAGGCGCTGCTCTCGGCCGGGGCCAACCTGGAAGCGCGCGATCTGCTCGGCCGCACGCCGTTGTTGGACGCCGCGCGGCAGGCGCGTAGCGCGGTGCTCGAACGCCTGGTGGCGCGCAAGGCCGATGTCCTGGCCGTCGATGGCGAGAGCCGCAATGCGGTAATGCTCGCCTGCGCCGCCGACAGCGTCTCGCCGGCGCTGATTCGCCGCCTGCTGGATCTGCAGGTGCCGGCCGACGCGGCCGATGTGCATGGCCGTCGCGCCGTGGACGTGGCGGCCGAAGCCGGGCGCTGGGCGATCGTGCAGTTGCTCGATCCGGCCTACCCGCTGCCGGCCGCCGTCAGCGACGCCCCGGGCGACACCCCGGGTGTGACCGTGCTGCCGGATCGCCCGCCATTGGTGCTGCTGCGCGAAGGCCTGCAGTTCGGCCAGCGTGACGGCCTGACCGCCCTGGCGCGGTTGTGCGGCCCGGAAGAACTCGGCGGCTTGCTGCACGACGCGCACCTGGCGCTCAATGCCGATGCGGTCGACTGGCTGCTGCGCCACGGCGCCGATGCCGAAGTGCGCGATGCCTGCGGCGATGTGCCCATGTTTGCGCTGCTCTCGCGCGGCGTGGAGGCGGTGCCGGCCATGCAGGCCCTGCTGCGCCATGGCGTGTCGCCGGCCGGCGCCGGTGGGCTGACCCGGCTGCTCAGTGCCTGCGTGCAGCACGACGCCGCGTCGCGCGGGCTGGAACAGTTCGCGCTGGAATTGCTCGACCGCGGCGCCGACCCGTTCGCGCCGTCGGCGGCGGGCGACCCACCGTTGTCGCTGGCGGTGCGGCTGGGCTGGCTGCGCCTGCAGCAGTGGCTGCTGGAGCACGGGGTGGACCGCGAAGCGCGCGACAGCCATGGCATGACCGCACTGCATCTGGCCACCGCGCTGGGCCGCGACGCGTCGCTGAAATTACTGGTCAAGCAGGGCGCCTCGCCGGAAGCGCGCGCTGCCGACGGGCAGACCCCGCTCGGCGTGGCGTTGTCGATCGGCCGCCGCGATCTGGCCGACTGGCTGGACTGGCGGATCTGGTCGCTGCCGCGCCGCACGCTGCGCGAGGCCGATGTGCCGTCCGCGGCGATGACCGGCGACACCGACGCAGTGCGTCGCCTGATCGACCTGGGCCTGCCGGTGGATGCCGTCGACGCGCAGGGCTGCACCGCGCTGCTGCGTGCGGCCGGTGGCGGCCATCTTGGCGTGGTGGCGCATCTGCTCGGCCGTGGCGCCGATCCGCAGCGCGCCGCCAACAGCGGCGCCACCCCGTTGTCGGCGGCGGTGAGCATGCGCCAGACCGAGATCGTGGCCGCCTTGCTGCAGGCCGGCGCACAGATCGAGCACCGCCTGCCGGGCGGGGTCACCGTGCTGATGCTGGCCTGCGCGCTGGGCCTGCCGGACATCGTGGCGCGCCTGCTCACCGCGGCAGCCGATGTGCATGCCACCGACGATCAGGGGCTGGCGCCGCTGCATTGCGCGGCGCTGTACGGCTTCACCGCGCGCGACAAGACCCGCCTGCTGGCCCTGCTGGATACCGTGCTGCTGGCCGGTGCCGACCCGGACCATCTGGCCGGCGGCCGGGTCAGCCCGTTGCTGCTGCTGCTGGGCGCGCGTGCCGAACCGGGCACCGCCTGCGACGAGAAGGTGGTGCTGGCCGGCGTCGAACGCCTGCTGGACGAAGACGTCTCGCTGGATGTGGCCGACCAGCGTGGCTTCGGCCCGTTGCATCTGGCCGCACTGCACGGGCTGCCGCTGCTGGTGCAGCGCCTGCTGCGCGCCGGTGCCGACGCCGATCGTCGTGATGCGCTCAACCGCACCCCGCGCGAGATCGCCATCATGCGCGGCTTCATCGATGTGGCCGGCCAGTTCGAACCGGCGCTGCCGGGCGTGTCGTCGATGGCGCGCTTCCTGCGCGAAGGCCGCTGAGCCGGCGCGGCGGGCAACCGCTGCGGGTGCTGTTCGTGTGCAGCCGCAACCGCCTGCGCAGCCCCACTGCCGAGCGCGTGTTCGCCGACTGGCCCGGCGTGCAGACCCAGTCGGCCGGTCTGGCTGCCGATGCCGAAGTACAGGTCACCCCCGAATTGCTGCACGAGGCCGAGCTGGTGCTGGTGATGGAGCGCCGCCATCTGCAGTTGCTGCGCAAACGCTTCGCCGCGCATCTGCGCCATTGCCGCGTGCTGTCGCTGCAGATTCCCGACGACTACGCCTACATGGACCCGGCACTGATCCGTCGGCTGGAACACACGGTGCCACCGTTGCTGCGCTTGCCGGCGTATTCGTAACCTGATCCCGACACCGCACATGCAAGACTGCATGTTCTTTCGCCGGAAGGAAGCGCCCATACGATGAGCGTGCGTATCGAAGACCACGCCATGCTGGGCAATTGCCACAGCGCGGCCCTGGTCGACCACCGTGGCACCATCGACTGGCTGTGTCTGCCACGCTTCGATTCCGATGCGGTCTTCGCCTCGTTGCTGGGCGACGAGCAACACGGGCAATGGGCACTGGCGCCCGCAGCGGACTTCCGCAGCGAACGTGCCTATGAAGACGACAGCCTGGTGTTGTGCACGCGGCTGAGCACCGATACCGGCACGGTGGAGCTGACCGATTTCATGGTGGCCAGCGAAGACGGCGAGGTGCATCAGCACCTGGTGCGCATCGTGCGTTGCGTGCAGGGCGAAGTGCCCATGCACATGCGCCTGACCTTCCGCTTCAACTACGGCCGCACGGTGCCGTGGGTGACGCGCATCGACGACGGCATCCGCGCCATCGCCGGCCCCGATCAGCTCGCACTGCGCTCGCCGCAGACGCTGCACGGCGAGGACATGGGCACCGAAGCGGATTTCACCCTGCGCGACGGCGAGAGCACCTGGTTCCTGCTCAGCCATGGCGCTTCGCACCAGCCCACGCCACCGGCGATCGACCCGGAGCAGGCGCTGCAACGCACCACCGCGTTCTGGCATGGCTGGGCGCGCCGCTGTACCGACGTCGGCCCGTGGACCGAGCAGGTGCGCCGCTCGCTGGTGGTGTTGAAGGGGCTGAGTTATCTGCCCACCGGCGGCATCGTGGCCGCGCCCACCGCCTCGTTGCCCGAGCATCTGGGCGGCACGCGTAACTGGGATTACCGCTACTGCTGGCTACGCGATTCGGTGTTCACGCTGATCGCCTTGCTGCAGGCCGGCTATCGCGACGAAGCTGCCTCGTTCCGCGACTGGGTCCAGCGCACCATCGCCGGTTCGCCCGATCAACTGCAGGCGCTGTACGGCATTGGTGGCGAACGCCGCCTGCAGGAATGGGAGGCGCACTGGTTGCCCGGTTACGAGAACTCCGGCCCGGTGCGCATCGGCAACGGCGCGGTGGATCAGTTCCAGCTCGATGTCTACGGCGAGCTGATTGGCGCCTTCCATTACGCGCGTGAAAAAGGCGTGGCGCCGCCGTCCGATGACGATGGTTCTTCTGCTTCGCTGCTGGAAAAGATCCTCGACACGCTGGAAACGCTGTGGCGCCAACCCGATGAAGGCATCTGGGAAATCCGCGACGAGCGCCGCCACTTCGTGCACTCCAAGGTGATGGCCTGGCTGGCCTTCGATTGCGGCACCCGCGATGGCATTACCCATGCCACTGCGGAAAAACGCGCGCACTGGGGCCGCATCGCCGAGGAGATCCGCGCCGAAGTGCTGGAGAAGGGCGTGCACCCGGACGGGCACTTCGTGCAGAGCTATGGCTCGGACCGCCTGGACGCATCGCTGCTGCTGATTCCCATCGTCGGCTTTTTGCCGGCCGACGACCCACGCATCGCGGCAACCGCCGATGTGATCGCGCGCGAGCTCACCATCGACGGATTGGTCCAACGCTATCGCGCCGACGACAGCGCCGATGGCCTGCCGGCGGGCGAGGGCACCTTCCTGGCCTGCAGTTTCTGGCTGGTGGAAAATTTCGCGCTGGTCGGTCGTACCGACGAAGCGCGCGCATTGCTCGAGCGCCTGCTCGGACTGTGCAACGACGTGGGCCTGCTCGCCGAAGAGTACGACCCACGGGCAAAACGCATGCTTGGCAACTTCCCGCAAGGGTATTCCCACGTGGCCCTGGTCAATGCGGCACTGCGCCTGCACGGACGCATGGGCGAAGAGGAAACACATCCATGAACGAGCAACAGACCACACCGCCCTGCATCATCGTGGTATTTGGCGCGCGCGGCGATCTGACCCGGCGGCTGGTGATGCCGGCGCTGTACAACCTGCGCCGCGCCGGTGCGTTGGGCGAGCAAGTCGCCATCGTCGGCATGGACCACGGCGACATCAGCGAGCGCGCCTGGCGCAGCAACATGGGCCAATCGATGACGCAGCTGCTCAGCAGCCGCGATGCGGAATTCCAGACCGACGAATTCGACACCGACACCTGGGACTGGCTGCGCGAGCGCATGCATTACCTGCGCGGCGACTTCACCGATGTAGGCGCCTACCAGGCGCTGGACGGCGTGCTGGAGAAACTGCACAAGCGCTACGGTACGCAAGGCAATGTGCTGTTCTATCTGGCCACCGCCGCGCGCTTCTTCGAGCCGGTGCTGCTCAACCTGGGCGAAGCCGGTCTGGTCAAGCAGCGCGAAAACCAGGGCTGGCGCCGCGTGATCGTGGAAAAACCCTTCGGTCACGACCTGCCCAGCGCCGTCGCGCTCAATGCCACCGTGGCCAAGGTGCTGCACGAGGATCAGGTGTTCCGCATCGACCATTTCCTGGGCAAGGAAACCGTGCAGAACATCCTGGCGTTCCGCTTCGCCAATGGCCTGTTCGAGCCGGTGTGGAACCGCGACCGCATCGATCATGTGCAGATCACCGCCGCCGAAACCATCGGCGTGGAAGGGCGCGGCCGCTTCTACGACCCCACCGGGTGCCTGCGCGACATGGTGCCCAATCACCTGTTCCAGCTGCTGGCGATGATCGCAATGGAGCCGCCGGCCGCCTTCACCACCGAGGCCATGCATCGCCGGCGTGCGGAAGTGATCGAAGCGGTACGCCCGATCAAGCCCGAAGACGTGGTACGCGGGCAATACGCCTCCGGCGCGGTCAATCGCAACGCCGTCCCCGGTTACCGCGAAGAAGACACCGTGCCGGACGACTCCGATACCGAAACTTATGTGGCGATGAAGTTGCAGGTCGACACCTGGCGCTGGGCCGGCGTGCCGTTCTACCTGCGCACCGGCAAACGCCTGCGCGAGCGCACCACCGAGATCGCGATCCGCTTCAAGCCCGCGCCACTGGCACCGTTCCGCAGCACTGAGGTCGGCGGCTACGGCCCCGACTGGCTGGTGCTGCATATCCAGCCGGATGAAGGCATCTCGCTGCAGTTCGACGTCAAGCGCCCGGGCGCACAGGTCGCACTGGCGCCGGTGCGCATGGATTTCCGTTATCGCGACTGGTTCCCCAAGGAATACACGGTGGGCTACGAGCGCCTGCTGCAGGACTGCATGAACGGCGAAGCCGGCCTGTTCCAGGACGCAGCCATGGTGGAAGGCGCCTGGCGCATTGTGCAGCCGATCCTGGATGCCTGGAAGCAACCGGCGAGCGACTTCCCCAACTACGCCGCCGGCAGCGCCGGCCCCTCGGCCGCCGACGCACTGCTGGCCATGAACGGCGGACACGCCTGGCGCGCGCTCACACCGGGCCGCAAGCCGCCACCGCGCCGGCCGCCGGAAGCGCGTGCCAGTGCTGCAACGCCGGTGAAGAAAGCCACCAAGAAGGCGGCCAAGAAAGCGACCAGGACGGGTAGCGCGTCCAAGGCAACCAAAGCGTCAACCAAGCGAGCGTCGGCCTCTGCCAGCACGCCTGCGCAAGCGGCAGCCTCGGGCACGTCGGCAAAGAAGACCGCCAGCAAGCGTGCAAGCAAGCGCGTGGCAAAAGCACCCAGGACCACCAGCAGCGCAGCAGGTAGCAAGGCAGCAGCGAAGAAATCCTCGGCCCGCACCACACGCAAGCCACGCAGCTGAGCGACGACAGAAGCGCCGCCGCCGGGCGGCGGCTGTGCACGCATACAGCGTGCAATGAATCGCAGTCACGCAACACAAGCGCCCGCGTAGGAGTGCGTCCGAGCGCGGCGCGCATTACCGGTAAAGCCTCATCGCGCCCAGGCGCGCTCCTACAAAAGCGCGGCTTCGCGAGTTGATGCGCGGTTGTTGATGGCGCAACGATTCGTCGATTTTTGAGTCGGCACTCGCCAGCGAGCGGCCGGTATTCGCTGCTTCGTAGGAGCGCGCCCGAGCGCGACGGGGCATGACCGGTAAAGCCTCATCGCGCTCAGGCGCGCGCCTACGTCAGTGCGATGTGCCGGACTCAACGCTCGTGCGTAGTGGTGGGTGCCGGCTCGCCATCCACATCCGCCTTGACGTCGGCTTCGAACAGGTTCATCAGGTCGGCGCGGGCGTCGCGCGAGGTCTGGATCACCTTGGCTTCGTCGTCGTAGACAAGGTGCTGGCGGCGCAGCAGGTCTTCGTCGTGCTGGCGGAAGCGTTTGACGTGTTCGCGCGCATCCGCCTCGCCGAGTCCCAGCGAGGTCAATACCCGCCCGCTCAGTTCCAGGCTGGAAGCAAATACCTCGCGGAACGGTTCTGCACCCAGGTCCATCAGTTTCCAGGCGTGCTGGCGGTTGCGTGCGCGCGCCAGCACCGTGGCCTGCGGGTACAGGCGGCGGATCAGGCGCACCGTCTTGATGTTGGTTTCCGGGTCGTCCACCGCGATCACGAACACCTTGATGCGGTCGGCACCGGCGGCGCGCAGCAGCTCCGGGCGGGTGGGGTCACCGTAATACAGCTGGCTGCCGAAGCGGCGCAGGTCTTCCACCGTGTCGGGATTATGTTCCAGCGCCACGAACGGCACGTGCCGCGCGGTGAGCAGGCGGGCAACCACCTGGCCAAAGCGGCCCATGCCGGCCACTAGCACCTTGGGCGTCTGCGCGTCGATGGTGTCGAACGGGCGCTCGGACTTGGGCGCACGCAGGCGCAGCGGTCCGTTGAGGATGCGTTGCATGCCCAGCAGCAACAGCGGCGTCAGTGCCATCGACACACCGACGATGGCCACCAGCCGGTCGTGATTGGCAGCTTCCAGCAGGCCCACGCGGTCGGCCTCGTTGAAGACCACGAACGCGAATTCGCCGCCCAGCCACAGCACGCTGCCCAGCATCAGGCTGCTGCGCAGCGGCAGCTTGGCCACGCTGCCGATGCCCACCAGCAGCGAGAACTTCACCACCAGCAGGATCGCCACACCCGCCGCGATCAAGCCGGGCTCGGCGACCACGCGGTTGAGGTCGATGCCCATGCCCACCGAGATGAAGAACAGCCCCAGCAGCAGCCCTTCGAACGGTTCGATCTGCGATTCGAGTTCATGGCGGAATTCCGAATCGGCCAGCAGCACGCCGGCGATGAAGGCCCCCAGGCTGGCGCTCAATCCGGCTTCCTGCATGATCCAGGCGGTGCCCAGCACCACCAGCAAGGCGCTGGCGGTGAACACCTCCGGCATGCGCGTGCGCGCCACCACGTTGAACAGGTGGCGCAGCACGAAGCGCCCGCACAGGATCACCAGCGCCAGCGCCGCCACGGCCTTGGCCACGTCCGGCCAGGCGAGGGTGGCGTTCTTGCTGCCGCCCAGCAGCGGTATGGCCGCCAGCAACGGGATCGCAATCAAGTCTTGGAACAGCAGAATCGCAAACGCCAGCCGGCCGTAGTCGCTGCCCAGCGCCTTGCGCTCGGCCAGCAATTGCAGGCCCACCGCGGTGGAGGACAAGGCCAGCGCCACGCCAATGATCAGCGCGCTCTTCCAGCCCAGATTGCCCACCATCAGCAGGCCGCCCAGGATCACTGTGGTCACCACCACCTGGGTGGCGCCGGCGCCGAACACCGAATGGCGCATCACCTTCAGCCGCGCCGGCGACAGCTCCAGCCCGATCACGAACAGCAGCATCACCACACCGATCTCGGCCGCACCGCTGATGCGCTCGGCGTCCTGCACCACGCCCACGCCATCGGGTCCGAGCACCACGCCGGCCACCAGATAGGCCAGCACGGCTCCCAGACCAAAGCGCTTGAACACCGGCACCGCCACGATGGCGGCCAGCATCAGCACCAGAGCCAGTTCAAGACCACCGCTATGCATGCACGTTCTCCGTTGAGGTGCTCATTATGCCGCCGGCCTGCGTGTGCCCGCCTGGATTGGCGTGCGCTGCGTGCAACGGTGCGGGCCGGCGGTGCGCTTCGGTTCGGTGATTCACCAAGCGATGTGAGGCGCGCAGCACGCCACCGGCAACCGGTGTCCGTCCGATGAGATGACGCGGCCGCACGGCAACGACGCCTGCCTGCGCCCGATCCCGGCAGCGAGGCACGGTACGCCGCATTGCGGTCGCCAGCGCATCGCCTGTTCCGGGCCGCGCTGCAACAGGCCAGGTGAGCGCACGCTCCAGGCGTCGGGTCTCCATGCGGGCATGCTGCGAGGTGCCGCCCAGGCGCGCTACGGCGGCAGACGCTGGCCACTTGCACGGGCCTGCACGGTCGCTGAGCACGGCCTGCGCAGGGCATTGACCAAGCCGACTCAGGCGCGCAGACTGCGCCGCGCTGCCGCCCGGATCACCGGTCGGTGCGCACTTTCGGAGCCTTTATCCATGTCCAGCGACAGTCACCCTAGACCCGGGTCGATGACCCAGCTGGCGCGCGCCTGAGGCGTGAGGTTCGCCGGCTGTCATCGACGACGGTCGTCACCAGGCGAACCACCATGTACAACGAAACCCTGCGCCTTGCCCAAGGCGTCGATGCACTGACCGCACCCCTGGCCGAACTCAACACGGCCGATGCGGTGGAATATCTCAACACCCTCGACCGCGACGACGCAGCGCATGTGCTGGCCGCGTTGCCGTCCCCGCGTGCAGTGAAGCTGCTCGAACAACCCGAGCTGCGCGATGCCAGCGAACTGATCGCGCAACTGCCTGCGGAACAGGCCGCCTCGCTGCTCGGGCAGATGGCCGACGACCGCGCCACCGATATCTTCCATGGCCTGGATGCCGACCAGCGCCAGCCGCTGCTGTGGTTGCTCAGTGCCGAGGCGCGGCTGTCGATCCAGGCGTTGATGCGCTACCCGCCCAACACCGCCGGCGCGCTGATGACCACCGAGTTCGTGGCGGTGCCGTCCGACTGGACGGTGGGCCGCACCCTGCAGCACATCCGCGAGGTGGAGCGCAGCCGCGAGACGGTCTACGCCATCTATCTGCTCGATCCGCACACCCGCGTGCTGCAGCAGGTGGTCACCATGCGCCGGCTGATCACCGGCGTGCCGGAGGCATCGATCCTGGATGTGGCGCAGGTCAATCCGCCGGTCACCGTGGACCCGGCGCTGGACCAGGAAGAAGTCGCACGGCTGATCCGCCGCCACGACCTGCTCGCCATCCCGGTGGTGGATGCGCATGGCCATGTACTGGGTATCGTCACCGTGGACGATGTGCTGGATGCGTTGATCGCCGAATCCACCGAAGACGTGCACAAGTTCGGCGGCATGGAGGCGCTGGACAGGCCCTACATGCAGATCGGCTTTGGCCAGATGATCAAGAAGCGCGCCGGCTGGTTGAGCGTGCTGTTCCTGGGCGAAATGCTCACCGCCAGCGCGATGCAGCACTTCGAGGATGAACTGTCCAAGGCGGTGGTGCTGACCCTGTTCATTCCGTTGATCATGAGCTCGGGCGGCAACTCCGGCTCGCAGGCCACCTCGCTGCTGATCCGCTCGCTGGCACTGCGCGAACTGCGCCTGCGCGACTGGTGGAAGGTGGCGCTGCGCGAGCTGCCCACCGGCCTCACCCTGGGCGCGATCCTGGGCGTGCTGGCGATCGTGCGTATCGCAATCTGGCAAAACGCCGGCCTGTACGACTACGGCCCGCACTGGCAGATGGTGGCGCTGACCATCGGCGCGGCGCTGATCGGCATCGTCACCTTCGGTTCGCTGTCCGGCTCGATGCTGCCGTTTGTGTTGCAACGCTTCGGCTTCGACCCGGCCAGCGCCTCGGCACCGTTCGTGGCCACACTGGTGGATGTCACCGGGCTGGTGATTTATTTCAGCATCGCCGCGGCGATCCTGAGCGGCACGTTGTTGTAGCGTCGCGATGCGTGGCGCGTGTGCGAGCAGCTGCGCGCCGCCCTCGTCACGTCTGCAATCGTCGAGATCCGACGGTCGAGGTGCGGTATGCAGGGCGGCATTTCATACGGGGTAAGTCGCCTCTGCGTGCCATCACTTGGCGCGCAGAGGCGCTGCAGTACCCGGCCGTGCGGTTGCGGAACATCTTGCACAGCCTGCGCAGTGATGCATGGCAGACCGTGCATCACTGCGCACCGGCAACGCGGGTCAGAAGTTGACGTACACCGTGGCGCGCAGATTGCGGCCAGGCTCGCTATAGCGGCCGAGGCCGTCTTCGGTGGCATAGCCGTACAGATAGAAATCGCCGCGGGTGACGTTGCGGATGCGCGCCCACTGGAAGTAACGCTCGTCGAACAGGTTGTACACGCCGAGATTGACGCGCACGTGTGCGTTGACGCGATAGCTGCCGAACAGATCGACAACGCTGTAGGCGTCGCTGAGGAACGGCTCGGCCGGCGCGCCGAAGACATCGCTCTCCACGTTGACGTCCTTGGCCTTCTTGGCCAGCGTGTGGGTGATGTTGGCAGTGATGCGCAGCCGCTCGTCCAGGCCCTGCCAGCTCAGGCCGAGCACACCGCGATCCGGATTGATGCTGTCCAGCGGGCGGCCGTCTTCCAGCTCGCCCTGGTTGTGGGTCCAGGCCGCGCGCAGCAGCCAGGCATCGCCCAGTTTGAACTGCGCATCCAGTTCGACCCCCTTGACCTCGACCTGGCCGACATTGAGCAGCGTGGTGTAGGCGTAGCCGTTGCGCGAGGTGCACACGCCGCGGGTACAGGTCTGGTAACGCGTGCCGGCATCGGCGGTCACCGTCTCGCTCTGGATGAAGTCGTCGTAGCGGTCGCGGAACACCGACAGGCCCACGCGCGCCCAGTCGCTTTCCCAGCGCCAGCCCAGTTCCAGGTTGAGGCTGCGCTCTGCTTCCAGCGCGGGATTGGCGGCCACGGTCGGCACGTTGACGGTGGTGCCGGTGTCCACCCGGGTCAGCGCAGTGATGCTGGTCGGGGCGTACATTTCGGCGGTGGTCGGCGCACGGAAGCCGCGCCCGGCCTGGAACCACAGCGTCTGCTGCGGGGTGAAGGCGTAGCTGATGCCGGCCTGCCACGTGGGCGAAGCGAACGTCACCTCGCGTACCGTGCCGGTGGTATCGATGAAGGTGGGCGACAGTGTCGGCGTATAGCGATAGTGGTCGTAGCGGGCGCCCAGGGTGAGCTGCAGGCGGTCGTCGAGCAGGCCGATACGATCGCGCAAGTACACGCTCCAGGTGTCGGCATCGGTCTGTGGCACCTGTGCCGGGTCGACGGTGGCGGTGTCCAGCGCGCCGGCGTTGTTCCAGCGGTAGTCGACCGCGCTGAAATCGATGCTGCGGCGCTGCCAGGCGGCCCCGTACAGCAGCGCTTGCGACCAGCCGTTGCCGTGCACCTGCTTGTCGAAATCCAGCGCGATGCGGTCCAGGGTCTGCTCGGTGTCGCGGTCTTCGGCGCGGCGGCATGGCAGCGCCACCGTGCAGCGCGTGGTGGCCGCAGTGGCGGGGGTGCTTGAGGTGCCGCTCTGGGTGAGGATGCGGGTAGTGCCGCGGCTGTCGGTCTGCTGGCGGTCGAGCTGCGCTTCCAGGGTGTCGAACAAGGCGTTGTCGGCGTTCCAGAGATAACGCAGGCCGTAATGATCGCGGTCGTTGCTGTCGTCGCCGATGCGTTCGGCATAACTTGGCGCGCTGACACGGCTCAGGTTGTCGACCCGGTTCTGCGAGCGGTTGCGTTCGTAGACCACGCCGAAGCGGTGCTGTGCATTCGGCACCACGTCGAGTTTGGCCAGCACGTTGTCGCTTTCGCTGTCGATCGGGTCGGGCGTGCGCCGCGCGCTGCCGGTGTCGATTTCGGTGCTGGAATACCAGCCCTCCGATTCGTGGCCGTCGCGGCGGGTATAGGTCAGCATCGATTCGACGATGCCGGTGCGATTGGCGACGGTGACGTTGCCCAGCAGCTGGTCGTTATGACCGGTGTAGCCGGTCTTCAGGCCGACATAGGTGTCGTTGCCTTGCGCCTTGAGATAGTCGTAGGGGTCCTTGGTGGTAAAGACGACCGCGCCGCCGAGCGCACCGCTGCCGGCGCTGATCGAATCGGCGCCCTTGACGATGTCCACGCTCTTGAGCGAATCCACATCCACGCCACCGCGCCCAGCGCGGAAGAACTCGTAGTCGCGCGCGGTCTCCACGCCTTCGGCCATCGACAGGCCGTCGATGGTCATCGCCACCCGGTCGCCTTCCAGCCCGCGGATATTGAAGCCGTTCTCGCCGAAGCGGCCCATGTCGGCGATGCTCACGCCGGGGATGTAGCGCACCAGGTCCTCCATGCTTTCGGCCTGTTCCTGCTGCAGCTGCGCAGTGTCCAGGGTGGTGACGTTCTGGTTGCTGGAGGCACGCTTGTCGCGCGCGGCCTTCACTTCGACCGGGTCGAAGGTGGTGGCGTCGGCGGGCGCCTGTTCGGCATGCAGCGGGAAGGCCAGGCCGGCGGCGATCGCCAGGGCCAGCAGGGTCGGTGTCGAAGTCATCGTGGGGTCCACAGTCAGGAAAAGAAGGGGCGCGAAAGGCGCGGACCTGGCTGCGGGCGGCACGGGGCGGTCGCGTGGCTGGGTGGGGCCCGCCAGTGGCGGGCCAGGTGGCGCGGGTGTCGATCCGCGCCGGAAGGGGCAGTCGGCCGGTTCGTCAGTCGGCCCGGGCCGGTGTAGAAGCCGGGGCAGGCGCCGGCAACGCCGCGTCGCTGGCATCCACCACTCCGTCGTGATTGCGGTCGACGCGGGCAAACGTGCGCAGGCCCGAGGCCTGGTATTCGGCGAAGCTCATGCGCTTGTCCTTGTCGGTGTCGAGCACGTTGAAGCGCACGTGCACCTGGCGATCGTCGGCCTGCTCGAGCGCGGTAAGCCGGCGGTTGAGGCGGTCTTCGAACTCGACGCGGTACTCGTCCATCGACAGCGCACCGTCGCGGTTACCGTCGGCACCGGCAAACTGCGCCGCACGCAGGTCCGCGTATTCCGCGCGACCCACCTTGCCGTCGCCGTTCTCGTCGTAGAGCGCCAGGAAGCCGTCGGCCGACTGGCTGTCGGGCATGCCCGGGCGGCCGCCGTCGCGATCGAAGGCGACCGTCGGTTCGGTGGCTGCAGCATTGGCGGCGGCCGCCAGCGCTGCCTGTCCGCGCGCCCAGTCCTGCGCGCCGGCAGTATCGAATTCAGCGCGCGAGACCTGCCCATCGCCATCGCTGTCGAGTGCGGCGAAGCGTTGCTTGCCCTGCGCGACCTGTGCACCGCGTTCCTGTTCCAGCGCATGCTGGCGGCGCTCGCGGAACTCGGCCACGTACTCGTCCTCATCGACCGTGCCGTCGTGGTTGCGGTCGGTGGCATCGAAGCGGCTGCGGCGGAAGGCCGCAAAGTCGGCGGCGGTGATGCGGCCGTCGTGGTTGTCGTCGTGCTGGTTGATGAAGGCCTGCACATTGTTGCCGTGACCGCCGAGCAGCGGGCGCGGCTCGGATTGGGCGACAGCGACGGCAGGAAGCAGCAGCGCGCACAGACACGCGCCGGCCAGGGAGCCAGTGTTCATGGATTGCCTCGTGAGGGAAGAAAAAAGTGCCGGGCCTTGGCGCCGGTGCGACAGGCAGAGCGCTGCCTGCAGACGGCCAGCTGAGCCAGGCAGATGCGTCCGCACCGGTGTGTGGACGCCGCAAGACACGCAACCGCCGCAGCGGTTGCGCAGCGCTACTGCTCCAGCACCTGGAAGGTGAGCGTGGTGCTGTTGCTGTACTCGCGCACCGGGGCGTCGGCCGGCGCGGGGGTGCGGTGGCGGGTCAATGCCAGCCAGGTGCCGGCGTGGTCCAGTTTCAGGACTGCGCGGCCGGCGGCGTCGGTGGTCACGCTGAGCACCGTCGGCTTGCGGTCGGAGGTCCACACCGCCTCGCTGATGTCCACGGTCTGCCTGGCCAGCGGCACGCCGTCGTACTGCACCGTGAAAGCGAACGTCTCGCCCACGAACAGGTCATTGGGATGGGTGACCGGCACCAGTTCCAGACCGCGGTTACGCGGCGCCAATGCAGTGCGATCGGGCTTGCCGACGCTCACATAGGTTTCGGCCAGGGTGCGCGACTGGAAGCTGGCGATCAGCGTGGCGCCCTTGGGCATGGGCACCTTCGGGTCGCGCACGGTCTCGCGCTTGCCGTCCAGTTCCCAGGTGCGGAACTGCGCGCCTACGCGCAGGCCGCTGCTGAATCGATAGGTGCCGGGCTGCTTGCCCAGCGCGTGTTCGACGACGGTGCGGGTGTCCAGCGCCTGCACCCGCGCCGGTTCGACATCGCGGCCATCGGGCCCGGTGATGCTGAAATGGCTCTGGTCGAAGGCCGCTTCGGGCACGAAGAAGGTCTCGGCGAAGGCCGCGTCCAGCGTCACCGTCTGACCGGGCTGCGGAGCGAAGGTGTTCGGCGCCAGATAAGGGGTATGCGCGGAGGCAGATGCAGCGAGCAGCAGCGCCGACAGTGTCAGCAGTTTCATGGGGGGTCCCTGTTCCGGATGAGTCGCTGGCGGCAGGGGCGCGGGGCGGCGCGGGAAGCTGGCTGACCACGGGATATTAACGAAAATAAGAATCGTTCACAACAATAGGATGTGCTGTGTCGCTGTTTCTCTGCCGCCGGGTCGATGACGCCAGCTCTGCCTGACGTGTACCGTAGCGCGATGGCTTCCGCGTCCCCCGCACCATGAGTACCTACCACCTGCAGCAGGTCTTTCGCCCCAGCACCGTGGCGGTGGTGGGCGGCAGCCCGCGTGAGCGCTCGGCCGGGCGGGCGGTGGTGCGCAACCTGCGCGCGGCCGGCTTCCCTGGCCAGATCGGTTGGGTGAGCCCGCGCTATACCGAAATCGACGGCGTGCGCACGGTGCCGCGGTTGACCGATCTGCCGTGGGTGCCGGATCTGGTGGTGATCACTGCGCCGGCGCGCATCGTGCCGCGCATCGTCTCCATCGCGGCGCGGCGCGGGGTGGCCGCGGCGATCATCCTCACTGCCGGCCTGGGTCGCGGGCCCGGCTCGCCGGCCGCACGTATGGAGGCGGCTGCGCGCGCCAAGGGCATGCGCATCCTCGGCCCACACTGTTTAGGTGTGATCGCGCCGCACGCGCGGCTCAATGCCAGCATTGCCGCACATTGCCCGCAGGCCGGCGATCTGGCGCTGATCTCCGAATCCAGCGCCATTGCCGCCGCGCTGGTGGAGTGGGGCGTGGCACGTTCGGTCGGCTTTTCCGCGGTGGTGTCGCTGGGCGATACGCTGGATGTGGATTTCGGCGACCTGCTCGATTACTTCGCCACCGACTACCGCACCCGCGCGATCCTGCTGTATGTCGAACGCATCGGCGATGCGCGCAAGTTCATGTCGGCCGCGCGTGCTGCGGCACGTGCCAAACCCGTCGTGGTGGTCAAGTCCGGCCGCCAGTTCCGCATCAACCCCAATGCCGACACCCACGCCCAAGCGCTGGCCGGCTCGGATGCGGTGTATGGCGCGGCATTCGCACGTGCCGGTCTGTTGCGGGTGGGCGCGCTGGACGAGTTGTTCGCCGCGGCCGAGACCCTGGGCCGGCTCGGCAGCTTCCCCGGCCGGCGGCTGGCGATCCTGAGCAATGGCGGCGGGGTGGGGCAGCTGGCGGTGGACCAGCTGGTGCTGCGCGGCGGCACCCTGGCCGAGCTGTCGCCCAAGACGCTGGAAAAGCTCGATCAGTCGCTGCCGGAAGGCTGGTCGCGCAGCAACCCGGTGGACATCATCGTGGATGCCGATGGCGCGCGCTACGCCGCGGCGATCGAAGCGCTGCTGGACGATGCGGAGAACGACGCGCTGCTGGTGGTCAACGTGCCCACCGCCTTCACTTCCTCCGCCGATGCGGCCAAGGCGCTGACCCGCGCACTGGACCAACGCAACCGCTACCAGCGCGACAAGCCGGTGTTTGCGGTGTGGCTGGGCCAGGACGATGCGGCCATCGCCGCGCTCAACGCCGCGCGCGTGCCCACCTATGCCACCGAATCGGACGCAGTGCGCGGCTTCACCCACCTGGTGCGCTACCGCGAGGCGCAGGCGGCGCTGATGGAGACCCCACCCAGCCTGCCGGAAGACTTCGTGGTGGATGCCGGCATCGCCCGCACCGTGGTCGATGAGGCACTGGTGGCCGGGCGGCGCTGGCTGGACCCGGTGGCCACCAACCGGCTGCTGGCCGCCTACGGCATCCCGATCGTGCCGTTGCAGGTGGCCGCCACCGCCAACGAAGCCGCGCTGTTGGCCGACCCATTACTGGCGATGGGGCGCACGGTCACCCTGAAGGTGCTGTCCAGCGACATCGCGCACAAGTCCGATGTGGATGGCGTGCGGCTCAACCTGTCCAGCGTGGCGGCAGTGCGCGAGGCGGCCACCGGCATCCTGGCGCGTGCGCGCGCCGCGCACCCCAATGCGCTGATCGAAGGGGTGATCGTGCAGCCCACCGTGCTGCGGCCCAAGGCGCGCGAGCTGATCGCCGGCATTGCCGACGACCCGGTGTTCGGCCCGGCGATCGTGTTCGGCCGCGGCGGCACCGCGGTGGAAGTGATCAACGACCGCGAGCTCGCGCTGCCGCCGCTGGACCTGCGCCTGGCCCACGAGCTGATCGGCCGCACCCGCGTCTCGCGCATCCTCAAGGCCTACCGCGACGTGCCGGCCGCCGACGAGCGCGCGGTGGCGCTGGTGCTGGTCAAGCTGGCGCAGCTGGCCGCCGACATCCCTGAAATCACCGAGCTGGACATCAACCCGCTGCTGGCCGACCGCGATGGCGTGATCGCGCTGGACGCGCGCGTGGCGGTGGCGCCGGCGCGCAAGCTGCACAAGGGCCGCGGCCATCCGCGTTTTGCGATCTTCCCGTACCCCAAGGAATGGGAGCGTCAGATCGGCCTGGGCGATGGCACCCACGCGCTGGTGCGCCCGGTGCGCCCGGAAGACGATGCGTTGTTCCGCGCGTTCTTCGCGCGCGTCACCGACGAAGACCTGCGGCTGCGTTTCTTCCAGTCGGTCAAGCATTTCAGCCACGAATTCATCGCCCGCCTGACCCAGCTCGATTACGCGCGTTCCATCGCGCTGGTGGCCATCGACCCCAAGACCGGCGACATGCTCGGCGCGGTGCGGCTGCATGCAGACGCCGATTACGAAGGCGGCGAGTACGGCATCCTGATCCGCTCCGACCTCAAGGGCCACGGCATCGGCTGGCAGCTGATGCGCATCATGATCGAGTACGCGCGCTGGTTGGGCCTCAAGCAGATCGAAGGCCAGGTGCTGCGCGAGAACCGCACCATGCTGGCGATGTGCCAGAGCCTGGGCTTCGGCGTGCGCCCGGATCCGGACGATGCGACCCTGATGGCGGTGACACTCCCTATAATGGGCGAGCCGCGCCCGGCCTGACGTTGCGTCACGCCGCGGTCCCCCATCCTCCACCGCACGCCGGATCTGCCGGGCCTTGCCCTGGCCCGTTGCTCCGGCTGTCGTCTCGGCCCGCCTGGGAGTGTCAATGTTTCGCGATTTCAGAATGTCGTTCTTGGTCACAGCGATCTGCCTGGGCCTGGCTGCCTGGTGGGGTCATACCTCCGCGATGGGCATCTGGCAGGCGCTGTGGCTGTGCCTGGTGCTGAGCGTGCTGGAGGTGTCGTTGTCGTTCGACAACGCGGTGGTCAACGCCGGCGTGCTCAAGCACATGAACGCGTTCTGGCAGAAGCTGTTCCTCACCGTCGGCATCCTGATCGCGGTGTTCGGCATGCGCCTGGTGTTTCCGATCGTGATCGTGTCGGTGGCCACCGGCATGGGCCTGGTGCCGGTGATGCAGATGGCGCTGAAGGAGCCGGACCGCTACAGCCAGGTGCTGACCGACAACTACCCGTCCATCGCCGCCTTCGGCGGCATGTTCCTGCTGCTGGTGTTCCTCAACTTCCTATTCGACCAGGAGCGCAAGCTGCATTGGCTGGGCCCGGTGGAGCGGCTGGTCGGCAAGCTGGGCAAGGCCGATGCGATGTCGGTGATTGTGGCGGTGACGGTCCTGCTGTGCACCAAGCTGTTCCTGCCCGATGCCATCTTCCAGAGCGTGCTGTTCGCCGGGCTGGGCGGCATCCTGCTGTATCTGCTGGTCGGCAGCGTGGATGCCTTGTTCGAGGCCGAAGAAAGCGAAGACGGCAGCATGGGCCCGGCCAAGCGCTCGGGCATTGCCGCGTTTTTGTACCTGGAAGTGCTGGATGCCTCGTTCTCGTTCGACGGCGTGATCGGCGCGTTCGCGATCACCCGCGACGTGGTGATCATCATGCTGGGCCTGGCGATCGGCGCGATGTTCGTGCGCTCGATGACGGTCTACCTGGTGCACAAGGGCACCCTGGACGAGTTCGTGTTCCTGGAGCACGGCGCGCACTACGCCATCGGCGTACTGGCGATCATCATGCTGGTGGGCACCGTCTACCACGTGCCGGAAGTGCTGACCGGCCTGATCGGCGTGGCCTTCATCGCCGCCTCGGTGTGGTCCTCGATCCGCTACCGCAAGCGTCACCACATCGGCCCGACCGAGATCTGATACCGCGCGTGGCAGTGCAAGGCGTCACGTAGTTCATCTGAGGGGGGCAACGAAGCACCTTCTTGGTCATTTCATGGCGTGTCCCACAAGCGGCGAGGGCGCCATGCCCTTGACGCTGCGAGTTTGCTGCAGGGCCCTTGCCCGCCCACCCTCGCGGGACACGCCGTGAATCCGTCCATGGAGGCTCTTACGCGGCATCCATGCCGCGTAAGGTCCCGCGACGGTGGGCGGGCAAGGACCTATCGAGATGGTCGGTATGCATGGCAAGAGCAGTATTGGATGCGCCTTGTTCGCCCCATGAAGCATCGGTCCCACGCCTGATTCACACCGCACGACAGACGGCTTTCAGATGAGTGCCGACCAACTGACTGGTGCGGTGTCCTCGCCGGTTGCGGGACCCTTGGCGGCATGGATGCCGCCAAGGAGCCTCCAGGGACGGATTCACGGCGTGTCCCGCAAGCGGTGAGGGCGCCGCGCCCTCGACGCTGCGCGTTCTTGCTGCAGGGCCCTTGACCGCAACGTCCAATAGAGAAAGCGGCGGCGCACACCTGGATTCGGCGGTGGCGAGTTTACTGCCGCAGCTTGGGTGTGCCGGCGTCAGAGCGGCGCGTCAGGCGTACGGTGCCGCTTGAGACGGTCACGGCCAACTGACTGGCTTCAGCATCGATGCGTGTCGCGGCCAACCCAACCGGACCCAACTGATCGACAGAATTGCCGGTTTGGGTCTTGACTGCGCACTCAAATTGGCGGGTTCCAAGGGGCAGCATCGACCGTTCGTCAGACAGTTCTTTGCGCTACAAGGGTTTGCGGGTTTTTCCCACATTTGGTGTTGACCCCTCCCGGGTACCCCACTATCTTGGGGGAGTCGGTGGTTGGTCGCACAAGGCGGCCGGACCAGTGGGAGCACGTATCGCGGCGGGGCCGCGGTCGAGGGCCTCCCCGCCGCGGTCGCACTCATGACTACAGCCATCCGGGCGTCGCCTGGAGTAGGCGGCGTGGTCTCGTTGCGCCGCGGTTGTTTCGCCACCGACCACTGCGCGACAGCACACCGCGCGGTGGCGGCCGTGGAATCTCCGGTGAGGAGATGGCTGGTGATGTCGATGCCGCCGCAGACGCCTGTCTTGCGTGCCGCTCGCCCTGCACCGTCATCGCTGTCCAGGGAGTCCGGATCCGGCCGCAACTCGCTCCCCGAGCGGGTTCGTGTGCCTACGCATGGAGGACGCATGACCACCAACGACACCCTTTCCGCGATCGCCGCCGGTACCGCAACACCCACCAGCGTCTCCGCCAGTGTCGCCGCGCCTGCCTGTGGCGCGCCGGAATTGACCGACCCGTCGGACATCGTGCCGCCTCCCCGCCAAGCCATTGCAATGCACGCACAGACCATCGAAGAACAAAACGTCTCCACCTGGATCACCAAGGAAGCGGGCAATCGCAAGATTCCGTTCGAGCCGGAGCGCCTGGAGCGCGCCATCGACCAGATCCATGCCGAGTTCCCGCAGCTGGACGTGGCCGACTACAAGCGCTCGGTGTTCGGCTTTGTCGAGCGCAAGGACAGCGTCAACGCCGACGATCTGGTCGACCACCTGATCCGCGAGGCCGAAGCCCGCGTCGATCTGACCACTCCGGAGTGGGAGCACTTCGCTGCGCGTCTGTACCTGCGCCGCCTGTACAAGCGCGCCAGCCGCAACCGCTTCTACGACGCCAGCCAGAAGTACGGCTCGTTCGTGGGCCTGCAGGAGAGCCTGGCCGACCGCAACGTCTATTCCAACGACATCCTGCGCCGCTATTCCAAGGACGAGCTCATCGAAGCCGGCAAGATGATCGAGCCCGAGCGCGACAAGCTGTTCGCCTATAACGGCCTGTATCTGCTGGCCACCCGTTACCTGGCCACCGACAACTCGCGCGGCGTGTTCGAGCTGCCGCAGGAGCGCTGGCTGACCATTGCGCTGTACCTGATGCAGGACGAGATCGGCACCGGCAAGGGCAGCCGCGAGCGCCGCATGCAGCTGGTGGGCGAGGCCTACTGGGCGCTGTCCAACCTGTACATGACGGTGGCAACGCCGACGCTGGCCAATGCCGGCAAGGTCGGCGGCCAGCTGTCGAGCTGCTTCATCGACACCGTCGACGACAGCCTGCAGGGCATCTACGACTCCAACACCGACGTGGCGCGCGTGTCCAAGCACGGCGGCGGCGTGGGCGCGTACCTGGGCTATGTGCGTTCGTCGGGTTCGGCGATCCGTGGCGTGTCCAATTCGTCCGGCGGCGTGGTGCCGTGGATCAAGCAGCTCAACAACACCGCCGTGTCGGTGGATCAGCTGGGCCAGCGCAAGGGCGCCATCGCGGTCTACCTGGACATCTTCCATCGCGACATCGAAGCGTTCCTGGATCTGCGCCTGAACAACGGCGACCAGCGTCTGCGCGCGCACGACGTGTTCACCTCGGTATGCATCCCGGACCTGTTCATGGAAGCGGTCGAGCGTCGCGGCGACTGGTACCTGTTCGACCCGCACGAAGTGAAGCGGATCAAGGGCTGGTACCTGCAGGACTTCTATGACGAGAAGAAGGGCGACGCCAACAGCAGCTTCCGTCGCAAGTACGAGGAAGTGGTTGCCGACGAGCGCATCACGCGCAAGACCGTCAAGGCGATCGACATCTTCAAGCGCATCATGGTCAGCCAGCTGGAAACCGGCAATCCGTTCATGTTCTACCGCGATGAAGTCAATCGCAAGAACCCGAACAAGCACGAGGGCATGGTCTATTCGTCCAACCTGTGCACCGAGATCCTGCAGAACATGAGCCCGACGCGGATGATGCAGGAGATCATCAGCGGCAATCAGATCGTCACCACCAAGAAGGCGGGCGACTTCGTCGTGTGCAACCTGTCCTCGATCAACCTGGGCCGCGCGATCACCGTGCAGGCCGACCAGGCCGATCTGCTGGGCGCCGACGTGCTGGAGCGCTTGATCCCGATCCAGGTGCGCATGCTCGACAACGTGATCGATCTGAACCAGCTCCCCGTGCCGCAGGCCACCATCACCAACCAGAAGTACCGCGCCATTGGCCTGGGCACCTTCGGTTGGCATCACCTGCTGGCACAGAAGTCCATTCATTGGAATGCCAAGGAAGCCGAGGACTACAGCGACGAGCTGTACGAGCGCATCAACTACCTGACCATCCAGGCGAGCATGGAGCTGGCCAAGGAAAAGGGCACCTACAGCGTGTTCCGCGGCAGCGACTGGCACAACGGCGAGTACTTCCGTGCGCGCGACTACAACAGCCCGCAATGGCTGGAGCTGTCGGCGCAGGTGGCGGTCAATGGCGTGCGTAACGCGTGGATGCTGGCGGTTGCGCCGAACATGAGCACCGCGCAGATCGCCGGTTCCACTGCGTCGATCGACCCGATCTACAGCGCGTTCTACTACGAAGAAAAGAAGGACTTCCGTCGCCCGGTCGCCGCGCCCGGCCTGTCGCTGGAAACCTGGCCGTACTACGAAAAGGGCGCCTACAAGGTCGACCAGTTCGCCAGCGTGCGCCAGAACGCGCGCCGCCAGCGCCACGTGGACCAGTCGATCAGCTTCAACTTCTACGTGCCCAGCACCATCCGTGCGAGCACGCTGCTGGACCTGCACATGACTGCCTGGCGCGAAGGCTTGAAGACCACGTATTACGTGCGCTCCAACGATATCGACATCAGTGAGTGCGAGTGGTGTTCGAGCTAAAGCGCATGCAGTAGCTAAGCGCATTCGCGCTTCGCTTCCACAGTTCGCAAGGCGAACTGTGGACCCTGCTTCACCAGCTCCCACACCCCGCGCCTTCGGCGCGCCCCCTGACTCAGGGGGCTTTCCTCCAAAACGATTGCTGCCGTCGTCCCTGCTGTACGCGCGCGACGCCTGAAACACGAGTAGAGACCCATGTCCGCAACACCGCTTGAACGCATCAAAATTCTTGAGCCGCGTCACCCGAACCGTTCGACCAGCATCATCAACGGTCAGACCTCGGGCATCCTCAACTGGAACGACATCCCGTACCCGTCCTTCTATCGGGCCTACAAGGAACTGTCGACCAACTTCTGGATCCCGGACGAGGTGGACATGAAGGGCGATGCGCGCCAGTACAACGAGCTGTCGGCGCGCGAAAAGAACGCCTACGATTCGATCATCGGTTTGCTGGCCACGCTGGATTCGCCGCAGACGCGTTTCATCTACAACGTGGCCGAATACATCACCGACCCGGCCGCGCATGCCAATGCCGCCATCATCGGCCAGCAGGAAGTGATCCATAACGAGAGCTACAGCTACGTGCTGGCCTCGATCACCGGCCTGGCCGACCAGAACCGCGTGTTCGAAATCGCGCGTACGCACCCGACCATCATCAAGCGCAACGCGCCGATCATGGGCGCCTACGAAGACTTCATGCGCGAGAAGACGGCCGAAACGCTGATCCGTTCGCTGATCCAGTCTTCGATCCTGGAAGGTATCAACTTCTATTCCGGCTTTGCGTATTTCTACAATCTGGTCCGCCAGAACCGCATGACCGGCACCGGCAAGATCATCAGCTTCATCAACCGCGATGAGCTGGCGCATTCCAAGTTCATCAGCGAGCTGATTCGCGCCATCATCGGCGAGAACCAGGCATTGCAGGGCGACGAGCTCACCGACTACGTGCACAAGGCCTTCGAACACGCGATCGACCTGGAAACGGTGTGGACCGCCGAAGTGCTGGACGGCATCGACGGCATCGACGTCGACGAGATGATCCGCTACGTGAAGTACCGCGCCAACAAGATGGCCGGCATGCTCGGCATCGAGAAACTGTACGAAGGCGCCAACGACAACGTGATGCCGTGGATCAAGGCCTACGCCGACAACTTCACCGAGACCAAGACCGACTTCTTCGAGATGCGGAATGCGTCGTACAAGAAGACCAATTCGGATAACGGCTTCGACGATCTGTGAGGAGCCGGGATTCGGGATTCGGGATTCGTTGAAGCGCCGGGATTAGGCATCCGAGATTTGGGATTCGTCACAGCAGCATTTGCGCTAAGACACATCGATTAACGACTTTCAATGAGGTATCAGTTGCCGCCTTTGCGAATCCCTAATCCCGACTCCCCAATCCCCGCCCATGAACATCCTGCTCGCCCTGGCCTCGTTGAGCGGTAACACGCGTGATGTTGCGCGCAGTGTGGCACTGCGCTGCGAAGCGGCCGGGCATGCGGTGACATGGTTGGAAACCGATGTGCAGCGGCTGGACCAGGTGCCGCATGCGCACGAGCAGTACGAGCTGTTTCTGCTGGGAACCTGGACCAGCAACGGCGGCCGTACGCCAGCAGAGATGAAACGTTTCATCGTCGAACTGGTCGACACGCTGGGCAAGCCGCCGCGTGTTGCTGTGTTCGGCACCGGCGAAACGCAGTGGGGCGAAGAGTATTTTTGCGGGGCGGTGCATCGCATCGCGCGCTTCTTCGACAGCCCGTTTCCCCGTTTGACCATCGAACAGATGCCCCACGGCCAGCGTGATGCGCAGGCCATCGCCGCCTGGACCGACGAGGTTCTGGCCCAATGCAAGAACGATCCCAATGCAGACCATTACCGTCACGTCGCCTGAGCACTACACCCAGACCCTGGCCGCGCATCCGCGCGCGCTGGTGGATTTCTACAAGGACAACTGCCCCGGCTGCCGGATGCTGGACATGTCGCTGGACAAGTTCGCCAACAGCGAAGCCGCCAGTGGCGTGGCCTTGCTGAAGGTCAAGCTGGAAGTGGTGGGCGAGGAATTCTTCCGCGACCTGGGCCTGCGCCAGACGCCGACCCTTGCGCTGTACCGCGACGGCAGTGAGGTGGCGCGCCTGCCTGGCTTCCAGTCGCCGGCGCAGGTGGAAACCGCGGTCAGGACCAGCCTCTGAAGCATCGGTAGGTCCGAGCGCCCGCATGCCGTAATGGCGGTGCTCCCCGGAAGAGCGACCAAGTCCGCGCCGGTCGACGCACGCACCAACGTCTCCGTAGGAACGGCCAGGCAGCGATGGCGTGAGTGCTCAACGAGTACGCACCGACGCTTTCGTAGGAGCGGCCCTGGCCGCGAGGGCCTCGCCGATACCACCAAGCAGCGCGCCGTCGGTATCCAGCAGATGGCACGCTTTTGCATCCAGACATGGCCCGCTCAGCCGCACCTGCTCCAGGACGCCGCAGCCCCGTCAGCAAGCACCTCACTACGCTCCCGCGCACGCCGCTGCGTCCAGCGGCCTGCCTTCCAGCGTCGCTGCTGCTGCAATCGCAGCGGCACGCACGGCATCAGCCACCAGCGCTTTCCCAACGGATCATCACCATGTCAGACAGCTCGCAGACCCACCCGCCGATCGAAGCGCGCATGGCCGAGATCGTGTTCCCCAACCACACCAACCACATGGGCACGCTGTTCGGTGGCCAGGCACTGGCGTGGATGGACAAGGCCGCATTCCTGGCGGCCTCGCGCTATGCGCGGCGGGCAGTGGTGACCGCGCGCTCGGACCAGGTGGATTTCAAGTTGCCCATCCGCCAGGGCCAGATGGTGGAAACCATTGCGCGCGTGGTGTCGGTGGGGCGTAGCTCGATCAAGGTGGAAGTGGAACTGATCGCCGAAGACCTGCTCAGCGGCGCACGCGAACTATGCACGCGCGGGCACTTCGTGATGATTGCACTGGATGCCGACGGCAAGCCGACGTCGGTACCGCCGCTGCCGTCGGCCGCCGAATGACCGGGCGACGAGCGGCCGACTAGACGGCTGCGCGGCCTCCTGAGAAGCGCCGGCAATGCCGGAACCGATGAGTGCCGCACGTCCGCTGCGTTTGCACGCAACGTGCGTGCCTCTTCTGGCGACCGCCCGCTCGATCAGTCCACTGCGCTTACTCCTGCACTTCGCGATCCTCGCGCTTGGTCTCTTCCATCGCCTCCGGTTCCAGTTCTTCGGCGCTGCGATTGAGTTTGACGAACACGCCCCAGGCGATCAGCAGCAAGGCCGCGCATGAGCCAACCGCCGCGGCATACGGCAGCTTGGACGGGTCGGCGTGCATCAGCTCGAAGATGGACACCAGCGTCTCGATTGCCAGCGCGATCACGATCACCACGAAGAAACGCGACAGGTAACGCCGTACGCGCGTGGGCCCGCTGACCTTGACGTCGCGCAGGATCTCTTCTTCAAAGATGGTCTGCCCCAGTTCCAGCGTCACCAGCGCCACCGTCAGCAGGCCGACCGCTTCCAGCACGACATTGAAGCGGTCGCGCACCACCATGTCGCCGCCGGGGGTAAAGCCATGCCACAACTCCAGCCCGGCCATGGTCACCAGGCCCGCCGCGCACAGCACGAAGAACGCCAGGATCACGAAGTGACCGGCACGGAACAGGTGGCTGAGCAGTTTCATGGCAGGCGCGACAGGGAAGGGATGCAGAGCATCGTGGGCCTGACGTCGCGGCCGCGCGAAGGCTGCGCCCAATTGGCCGGCCTCATCCGGAGCGCCCTCATCCGGCGCTTCGCGCCACCTTCTCCCGCACGCGGGAGAAGGGAGGGGCTAGGTGCAGGGCTAGGTGCAGGGCTAGGTGCAGCGGGTCAAGTGATGCGTCCACTGCTGCAGTGCTGATGGCCCCTCCCTTCTCCCGCCTGCGGGGGAAGGTGCCCGAAGGGCGGATGGGGGAGGCAGCTCGCAGGCCCAGCACAGTCACCGGCCCTCAACCATCCACCATGCCGGACCACCTGATACGGCTGCAGATGCACATTGGCGGCCATCAGCAGCGGCGCGTTGCGACCGGTTTCGCGCACGCGCCTGAGCATGTCGCCGAATGATGACCGACAGGATTGCGAAGTGGCCAGTACAGGTGGCTGAGCAGTTTCATGACAGGCCGCGCGTGCACAGGCACGAAGGCTGCGCCCAACTGGCCGGCTTCATCCGGAGTGCCCTCATCCGGCGCTTCGCGCCACCTTCTCCCGCGGGCGGGCGAAGGGAGGGGCTGGGCACAGGGGGGCAAGCCATGCGTCCACTGCTGCAGCGCTGATGACCCTTCCCTTCTCCCGCCTGCGGGGGAAGGTGCCCGAAGGGCGGATGGGGGAGACAGCTCACCGGCCCAGCACAGTCACCGGCCCTCAACCATCAACCATGCCGCAACACCTGATACGCCTGCAGATGCACATTGGCGGCCATCAGCAGCGGCGCATTGCGCCCGGTTTCGCGCACGCGCTTGAGCATGTCGCCGACGATCTGCGCCGCTTCCACGTCCTGGCCGGCTTCCAGGTCGCGCAGCATCGAGGCCTTCAAGGGCGAATCGACCTGTAACAGGGTCTGCAGCGCCTTGGCGCGCGCAGCTTCCGGAATCGACTGCCCGGCCGCATCGGCCGCCCACAGGCATTCGTTGTACAGGCCGTTGATCAAGGCGCGTCCATCGTCGGTGGCGACGATCGCCCCGACCGGGGCGCGCATCAGGCAGGTGGCCGCCGCCAGCGCAGTGAGGAAGCTGTACTTGATCCACTGCTCCTGCGCAATCTGCGCGCTGGCCACATGGTCGATACCCGCCTGCGTGCACGCGGCCGCAAACGCCTGCACGCGCGCCGACTCCGCGCTGCCATCGCGCTCGCCGAAGGTCAGCGACGCCGGTTTGCCCAGGTGCAGGATCTCGCCATGCTCGCCCTTGGTGGCGCTGATGAAGCACAGCCCGCCCAGCACCCGCGCCGCGCCGAAGCGTTCGTCCAGCGCCGCGTAATGGCGCAGGCCGTTGAGGATGGGCAATACCGTGGTGTGCTCGCCCACCGCCGGGGCAATCGCTTCGATCGCGCTGTCCAGGTCATAGGCCTTGCAGCTGAGGATCACCAGATCGAACGGTTGCTGCGCCACCAGGGCTGGCAAGCCCTGCGCGGTGACGTGCGCCACCGGCAGATCGGCATCGCCGAGCGGGCTGCGAATGCGCAGGCCTTCAGCCTGCAGCTGCGCCGCGCGCGCATCGCGCACCAGGAAGGTGACATCGACACCGGCCTGGGCCAGGCGCCCGCCGAAATAACCGCCGGTGCCGCCGGCGCCCAGGATGAGAATGCGCATGGCCATCAACTCCGCAACCCCACACCGCGCCGCAGCAGCCACAGCGCCAGCGCGCTGAGCACCGCGACAAAGCCCAGCATCAGCGCGTAGGCGACCCAGATCGGTACGTCCGAGCTGCCGAGCAGGCCGTAGCGGAAGGCGTTGACCATGTAGAAGATCGGGTTGGCGTGGGTGGCCGCTTCGGCCCAGCCGGGCAGCAATTTGACCGAATAGAACACGCCGCCCAGGTAGGTCAGCGGGGTCAGGATGAAGGTGGGCACGATCGCCACGTCATCGAACTTCTTGGCGTAGACCGCGTTGACGAAGCCGGCCAGCGAGAAGATGGTCGCGCCCAGCAGCACCGTGGTCAGCGTCACGATCGGGTGCGGGATGCGCACCGGGGTGAAGAACATCGCGATGATCAGCACGATCGCCCCGACCATCACGCCGCGCAACACCGCGCCGGAGACATAGCCCCACAGGATCACCCAGTTGGGCATCGGGCTGACCAGCAGTTCTTCCACATGACGGCCGAACTTGGCGCCGAAGAAGCTGGAAGAAATGTTGCCGTAGCTGTTCTGGATCACGCTCATCATCACCAGGCCCGGCACGATGAACTGCATGTAGCTGTAGCCGCCCATGTCGCCAACGCGCGAGCCGATCAGCCCGCCGAAGATCAAGAAGTACAGCGTCATGGTGATGGCCGGCGGCACCAGGGTCTGGCCCCAGATGCGCAGGATGCGCTGCACTTCGCGGCGCACGATGGTGCCCAGCGCAATCCAGTTGCGTTGGCGGGGTGTGGCAGGCGTGGCGGACATCGACGGCTCCGAGGGACTCATGGGTGACCTGCCGGGCGCGAGGGCGCCGCTGCGGCAGGGGCCGGAGCGGCGAGGGTCTCGCCGGGCCCGGTCAGGCGAACGAACAATTCTTCCAGCCGGTTGCTCTTGGTGCGCATCGAGCGCACCCGGATGCCGGCATCGCCCAGCGCGGCGAACACGCGGTTGAGGTCCATGGCGCGCGGCATGTCCAGATCCAGCGTATGGCCGTCGATGGCGGTGAGCGTGGTGCCTTCGATCGCCGGCAGCTGCGCGGGCAGGTCACCGTCGATATCGAACAGGAAGCCTTCCACGTCGAGCTTGGCCAGCAGTTCGCGCATCGGCCCCTGGGTGACGATCTGGCCGTGGTTGATGATGGCCAGGTTGCGGCACAGGTGCTCGGCTTCTTCCAGGTAATGCGTGGTCAGGATGATCGTGGTGCCGGCCGCGTTGATGTCCTTGAGCACGCGCCACATGTCGCGGCGGATCTCGATGTCCACACCGGCCGTGGGCTCATCCAGGATCAGCAGGCGCGGTTGGGTCATCATGGCGCGGGCGATCATCAGCCGGCGCTTCATGCCGCCGGAGAGCGTGCGGCTCATCACCTGGGCCTTTTCCCACAGGTGCGCGCGGCGCAGTTCCACTTCGGCCAGCGCCTCGGCCTCGCTGCGCGGCATGCCGTAGAAACCGGCATAATTGACCAGGATGTCGAAGGGTTTTTCGAACAGGTTGAAGTTGATTTCCTGCGGCACCAGGCCGATCAGCCGCATCGCTTCGCTGCGATGGGCGACCAAGTCGGTGCCGAACACTTCCACCTGCCCGCCGGACAGGTTCACCAGCGAGCTGATGATGCCGATCAGGGTGGATTTACCGGCGCCGTTGGGGCCGAGCAGGGCGAAGAAATCGCCCGGTGCCACGTCCAGCGACACGCCCTTGAGCGCCTGGGTGCCGTTGTCGTAGGTCTTGCGCAGATCGCACACGCGCAGGGCGGGCGCATTGGAAGATGGGGAATTCAAGCCGGGTCCTTCGCGCCAGGGTGACGGCGCAGCGAGTTGCAGCCCGTTATTATAGAAGCCCGCGGGGGATCGCCCCGATCACAGACTGTCCCAAATACGTTCGTGCCCGTTCAATTCCCCCTCAAGCTTGTCGACCGGCGCATGATTGCGCCCACCGTGGCCCACTGCCAGTTTCTGCGTGACGACGGGCAGCCGCTGGATTTCCAGCCCGGGCAGTTCATCCAGATCCACTTCGACAACGTCGACGGCACCGCAACCAAGCGCAGCTATTCGCTGGCGACCATCCACGACCATGCGCTGGGACCGGGCGAGGCGGTGGATATCGCGGTGAGCTTCGTGCCGGGCGGCTCGGCCACGGCGCTGTTCGAAGGCCTGCAGATCGGCGACCAGCTGCAGGCCAGCGGCCCGTATGGGCGTCTCTGCCTGCAGCCGGGCGACCACAACCAGCGCTATGTGCTGATCGCCACCGGCACCGGCGTCACCCCGTACCGTTCGATGCTGCCGTTATTGGCCGAGGCGATGGCCACCCGCGGCGTGCAGGTGGTGCTGCTGCAGGGCGCACGCACGCCGGCCGAGCTGCTGTACGGCGACGATTTCCGTGCGTTCGCCGATGCGCATCCGCAGTTCCGCTACATGCCGTGCTTCTCGCGCGAGTTGCCCGCCCAGCCGCATGCCGATGTGCGACATGGCTATGTGCAGCAGCATCTGGCCGAAGTCGCCCCTGATGCGCAGACCGATATTGCCTATCTGTGCGGCAACCCGGACATGGTGGACAGCTGCGCCGAGGCCCTCAAGACCGCCGGCCTGCCGAATGCGCAGATCCGTCGCGAAAAGTACGTCAGCTCCACGCCGCCGAAAACCTGAGCACAGGCGTCAGCTTCCACGCACTGGCGCTGTCGCCTGGCGTGGTGACTGGCGCCTGTCCCGCGCCACCCGGAAGTTCTGTGGCCTTATGACGAAGCAACGAGCTGCGCCGGGCGCCGCAACTCGACGGTGACGTGCACCAGCTCCTGGTGCACCCGCAGCGCCGTGCGCACCTGGTCTGCATCGATCGGTGCCGCCGTCACCAGGCTCAGCATGCAGGCGTAGCGCTCGCTGCCGACGCGCCAGACATGCAGGTCAGTGATGTCGATGGCATGCGGCAGTTCGGCGATGACCTGCTTCACTTCCGCCACCACCGGCGCGTCCATTTCCGCGTCCAGCAGCACCCGGCCGGTACTGCGCAGCAGGCCCCACGCCCAGACAGTCACCAACACCGCGCCGACGATGCCCATGATGGGGTCCAGCCACCTGACGCCCCACTGCATGCCGGCCACCAGGGCCACGATGGCCAGCACCGATGTGGCCGCATCGGCCACCACGTGCAGATAGGCTGCACGCAGGTTCAGATCGGCATGGCCTTCATGGCGATGACCATGACCATGGTGTGCGTGCTCATGCCCGTGACCATGATCATGCCCATGGGCGTGGCCATGCGAATCGCGCAACCACCAGGCGCAGACCAGATTGACCAGCAGGCCGATCACCGCGATGACGGTGGCTTCCTGGTAGTGGATGGGCTGGGGCGAGAACAGCCGCTCCACCGACTGGAAGGCCATCAGGCCGGCCACGCCCAGCAGCAGCATCGCGCTGCTGTAGCCGCCCAGCACCTCGACCTTCCAGGTGCCGAAGGTGAAGCGCGCACTGCCGGCATGGCGGCGCGCGAACCGGTAGGCAAACAATGCCAGGCCCAGCGCAAGCGCATGCGAGCTCATATGCCAGCCATCGGCGAGCAGGGCCATCGAATTGAGCGTCCAACCGCCCACGATCTCCACCACCATCATGATCACGGTCAGGATCACCGCCTTGCGGGTGCTGCGCTCGGCGAGCGGGTTGCCACTGGCAAAGGTGTGCGACTGTGCGCAATGCGGCGCGGCGTGCGTGATCGACATCGGCGGTGGCTCTGGCTACGATACCCCCGCAGGGTATCTCAGATACCCCCATGGGGTATAGTCAGTGGCACATCTGAATCACGACAAATCCAAGCTGCTCGCGCGCGTGCGCAGGATCCGCGGGCAGGTGGAAGGGCTGGAAAAAGCCCTGGCGCAGGACGTGGAGTGCACCGCGTTGCTGACCCAGGTGGCCGCGTTCCGCGGCGCGGCGCAGGGCTTGATGGTCGAGCTGCTCAGTGAGCACCTGAAGCATCACGTGGCTGCGCCGGACGCACCGGGCGACCGCGAACAGGCCGTCGACGACGTCGCAGCCATCCTCAAGACCTATCTGAAGTGATTGTTTGAGGTGGTCAGGGTGCAGTGACCCTGTGGCGCCGGGCGTGTCGGCCGCGGCGCTATGTCCAATCGCAACGCATCACCGCGCAGCTGCGGTGGACACATTGCGTGCGGTTGCCGGTCGCCGCTGTGCCTGATGCTCAGCGCGGTTCCAACGTCACCAGCACTATGTCGTTGCTGCGCATCGGTACGCTGACGTCCAGCACGCCATCGGCCCCCACGCGCACGGGCTTGTCCTGTTCGGGCACATCGCGCGTGGCCTGCTGCAGCTGGGTCAGCTGCTTGGCGTTCAACGCCTTGGGCAGGCCCATGTCGATGTACAGCGACAGCGGATCGTTGCGCCGGTAGCCGGTCTTGCGCACCTGCAGCTGGTACGTGCCGGCAGGCACATGCGTCACGCGCAGGCGCAGCGGTGCGCTGTCGGTGGCTGGCACCTGCTTGGTATAAAACGGCGTATTGCTCACCGCCTGCACCGGCTGCTGCCAATCCCACACCAACGCAGCGAGACGCTTGCCGTCCACCGCGGCCAATGCATGTGCATCGGCGAGCGGAATCTCGCGGCCCTTGAGCGCATTCAAGTATTTGTAAGCGAACCAGGCCGGCTTGCGGATGCCTTCACGATTCATCAGCCCAAACCCACCATGAAACGGCGTGGGCGGCGGGCCGGGTTCTTCGAACAGATCGGTATAGGTCCAGTAGCTCATGCCCTGCACCAGGCCCTTGACCTGCTTGAGCTTGGTCAGGATGTAGGGCGCGTTGATGTAGCTGTCGTGCACGTAATCGCGTGGCGTGTAGCTGCTGCTCCACTCGGTGAAATACAGCGGCAAGTCGGGATATGGCGATGCCTTGATCTGTGCGTGGACGCGGCGCACATCGCCAACGATGGCGTCCGGGGATGCAGACAGTTTGACGTCCTGCTTGCCGTCTTCATCCAGAAAGCCGCCGTCCACGCCGTAGGTATGCGTGGTCACGAAATCGATCGGCAGCTTGTTTTTCGCCACGAAGGCCAACAGCTCCGGCACCCAGTCCGCACCGGCGGTGGACGGGCCGCCGACGCGCAGCTGCGGGTCGATCGCCTTGATGGTGCGCGCGGTGTTGGCATACAGGTCGAAATAGGCCTGCTGATCGGCGTTTTCCCAGAAATCCTTGAGGTTGGGTTCGTTCCACACCTCGAAGTACCACTGGCGCACTTCATCGGCACCGTAGCGTGCACGGATGTGGCGCACATACGCATCGATCAACTGCGTCCACTTGGCGGGGTCCGGATGCGAGGTATTGCCCTTCCAGTAGAACAACGTCTGCTCGGAGGTCTTCATCGCGCTCGGGGTGAAGCCCAGTTCGACGAACGGGCGGATGCGTTTGGCCAGCAGCGCGTCGTAGAGCTGGTCCAGCTTGGTCCAGTCGTAGACGAGCTTGCCGTCGACCTCCTTCACCGTGCCGAGCGCATCGTGGAAGACATCGTGGAAGCGGATGTAGCGAAACCCCAGCTCCTGCACCGCGGGCACCAGATGCGCCTGGGTATCGGGGCGGATCAGGGTGCCGGGGAAATCCGAGCCGACCGACAGGTCATAGAAACGATCCATCGGCGCGCCGGCCGTGGCCAAGTCCAGCTGGATCGTGCGCGGCGCGTTGCCCTGCGCCAGTGCAGAGGTCGCCACGCAGCCCAGGATCGCCACCAACAAAACAGGTAACCGCATCGTCGCTTCCGTTGAAGGTTGGGCATGCAGCCTAACGCAGGTGGGGCGTTGCACTGCAGTTGCGCGCCACACGTTCCCGTGAGCAGCGGCCGCGGGACGGATGCGCCCGGTTTAGGGTGTAAAGGGTGCTTGACAGGCGAACCCGGCAGGCGCATCGTGCCTGTCAAGCGTACTTGACAGGGTGAACCGGATGCAGCGGCGGCACGCGCACATGGAATGTTTGCAACACCACGCGTTGCCGGCACTGGCTCGGACGGCTGCTGGCATGCGCGCGTGCGATGGCCTGCCGTGGCGGGCGACGATGGTGCAGAGGCCATGCGCATGACACGTTGCAAACGCACTGCGCTGCTCGTGTTCTGCATGGGACTGGCCCTGCTCGGCGTCGGGCTGCTTGGTCTGTGGCAGGTGTTGCCGTTGAGCAGTTACCTTGCCGGGCTCAGCGCCGGCATCGGTGGATCGTGCATCCTGCTGTCCTTGCCGCTGTGGCTGGCACGCGGCGATATGCGCGACAGCACCCGCCCGGTGTTGGCGCGCCGCTATCGTCGCGAATTCGGCGTGCCGATGGCGTTGTACGTGGTGGTGATGCTGTTCTGGCGCTATCTGCTTGCACAGGTGAATCCGGACTGGGCGCGGGTGCTGATCGCCTTGCTGCCGGCGGTGCTGGTCATGCTGGTGATCCGCGCGGTGGCGCGTTACGTGCGTGATTCGGACGAGATGCAACGTCGTATCGAGCTGGAAGCGATCGCCATTGCCGCCGGCCTGGTCAGCGGTGCGTACATGACCGCCGGGTTTTTGCAGGCCGCCCGGCTGATCGACGTGCCCGCGAGCGCGGCGATGCTATGGGTGTTCCCGCTGCTATGCGCGGTCTACGGCATCACCAAGGGCATCCATGCGCGTCGTTTTGCATGATTAGCCGCGTACGCGAATTGCGCGAGGCCAATGGCTGGTCACAAGGGGAACTGGGCGAGCGGTTGGGCGTGTCGCGGCAAACGATCAATGCGCTGGAAACCGGCAAGTACGATCCCAGCCTGCCGTTGGCGTTTCGGATTGCACGGTTGTTCGGGGAATCGATCGAGCACGTCTTTCTTTACGAAGACGGGCAGTAGTTGCTGCGGTCACGCATGAGCGCATGCAACGTCAGGGGACAGGGACTACCAGGAGATAGGGTGAGTATGGTCAAGCAATCCACAGTGGTGGCGGCAGCGCTGATCGCGATGCTCGCGAGCGGCTGTCAGCGCGCACACGCGCCTGCCGACGGGAAGACCGGTGCAGTGGCGCCGGGCACCGCGCAGCCTCACGCCGAAAGCACGCAGACAGGCAATGCGGCGGGCAATCGGTATGGCAGCCTGCAGTTCGCACCGTGCACGCTGAGCTCCGGCAGCGCCGCCGGCAATATCGAAGCGCAGTGCGCAAGCCTGCGCGTGCCGGAAAATCCGGCCGCGCCGAGCGGGCGCAGCATCGCCTTGAAGATCGCCTGGCTGGAAAGCGATGCTGGCGCCGGCAGCGCGGCGGACCCGGTGTTCTTCATTGCCGGCGGGCCCGGGCAGTCGGCCACGCAGGTGGCGGCGATCGTGGACATGGGCCTGCGTGAGGTGCGCAAGCAGCGCGACCTCTTTCTGGTCGACCAGCGCGGTACCGGTGGCTCCCACCCGCTGCAATGTCGCACGGCCGCCGGCACGCCGTTGGAGATGCCAGGCGGTGCAGCAGCCAGCGTGACCCAGCTCACCGACTACGCGCGGCAGTGCGCGGCCGGCCTGCGCAACGATGCCGATCCGCGCTACTTCACCACCACCGAGGCCGTTGCCGACCTGGATGCGGTGCGCGCCGCCCTGGGCGTGCAGCAGCTCAACCTGGTTGGGGGTTCGTATGGCACGCGCGTGGCGCAGCAGTATGCGATGCGCTACCCGCAGCACACCCGCAGCGTGGTGCTCGATGGTGTGGCGCCCAACGATCTGGTGATTGGCGGCGAGTTTGCACGCACCTTCGAAGATGCGATTGCGCTGCAGGCCAGGCAATGCGCCTCCACGCCGGCCTGTGCGAAACGTTTTACGGTCGACACGCGCACCCAGCTGCGGCAGGTGGTCGAGCGCCTGCGCCAGGCGCCGGTGGCGGTGGACTATCGCGACCCGCGCACTGGCGCGCTACGCCACGAACAGGTGACCGCCGATACGGTGGTGGGGCTGGCGTTCGGGTTTTCGTACGCACCGGAAACCGCCTCGTTGCTACCGTTGGTGCTGGACGAGGCGGCGGCAGGCCGTTACGCCTCGCTGATGGCGCTGGCGCAGATGAGTGCGTCGGACATGTCCGACCAGATGAATCGCCCGATGCAATGGTCGGTGTTGTGCAGCGAAGATGCCGGCCGCTATCGTGCGCCGCGTGACCAGGACGCCACCTTGCTGGGTAACGACGTGGCAGAGATGTTCTTCGCGCCGTGCAAGGTGTGGCCATCGAAGCCGGCGCCGGCCGGGGCCTTCAAGCCGTTCGAATCGACGCTGCCGGTGCTGCTGCTGTCCGGCGAGCTCGATCCGGTCACGCCGCCGCGCTACGCCCAGCGCGTGCTGCAAGGCCTGCCCAATGGCCGCCATGTGATCGCGCCAGGGCAGGGGCATGGCGTGTTCCGGTTGGGGTGCATGCCCAAGGTGCTGAGCCAGTTCCTGCAGACCACCGACGCCAAGGCGCTGGATACCACCTGCGTGGCCAGCCTCACCACCGTGCCTGCGTTCACCTCGTTCAACGGATGGGAACCATGAGCCGCATCGACCACGCCACGGAGGCGCACGCATGATCGTCGTCGAGAACCTGCATAAATCCTTCAAGACCAAGACCGGGCTGGTGAGCGCGGTGGACGGGGTCAGCTTCAGCGCCGCCGATGGGCAGATCACCGGCCTGCTCGGGCCCAACGGTGCCGGCAAGACCACCACCTTGCGCATGCTCTACACGCTGATGTCGCCGGACCAGGGCCGCGTCACCGTCGATGGCGTGGACGCCGCGCACGACCCGGTTGCGGTGCGCCGTGCGCTCGGTGTGCTGCCGGATGCGCGTGGCGTGTACAAACGGCTGAGCGCCCGCGAAAACATCGCCTATTTCGGCGAGTTGCATGGCCTGTCGCGCACGCAGATCGCGCAGCGTACGCAGGTGTTGTCCGCCGCGCTGGACATGGACGACATTCTCGACCGCCAGACCGAAGGCTTCAGTCAGGGTCAACGCACCAAGACCGCCATTGCACGCGCGCTGGTGCACGACCCGCGCAACGTGATCCTGGACGAACCCACCAACGGCCTGGACGTGATGACCACCCGCGCCATGCGCGGCTTCCTGCAGCAGCTGCGTGCAGAAGGGCACTGCGTGATCTTCTCCAGCCACATCATGCAGGAGGTGGCGGCGCTGTGCGATCGCATCGTCATCATCGCCAAGGGCACGGTAGTGGCCTGCGGCAGCGCCGACGAACTGCGCGCTGCCACCGGTGAAAGCAACCTGGAAGATGCCTTCGTCAAGGCGATCGGCTCGGAAGAAGGACTGCACGCATGAGCAAGACCACCCTGATGGCCACGCTGTGGACGGTGCTGCGCAAGGAACTGCGCGACATCTCGCGCGACCGCCGCACCCTGGCACTGGCATTGCTGCTCTCGCCCCTGCTGTATCCCATCCTGATTCTCGGCATGGGCGCCTTGAGCGAAAGCCGCGTGCGCACCCAGATCGACAAGCCGCTGGACATCCCCACGCTCGGTCGCGAACACGCCCCCAACCTGGTGCGGTTTCTCGCCGCGCAGGGGCTCAACGCGGTGGATGCACCTGCAGACCTGACTGCCGCCATCCGCAACCAGGATGTGGACGTCGCCCTGCGCATCAGCGACAGCTACGCCGAGAACTGGCGCGAAGGCCGTCCGGCGTTGGTGGAGGTCATCAAGGACAGCACGCGCCGCGAAGCCGACGTGCCGAGCATGCGCCTGCAGGCGGCATTGAGTGGTTATAGCCAGCAGGTGGGTGCACTGCGGTTGCTGGCGCGCGGTATCGATGCGCAGGTGGGCCGTCCGCTGGAAGTGGCCGCACAGGACCTGGCGACCGCCGAAGCCAAGCGTGGTCAGGTCATGGCGATGCTGCTGCCGGTCTTGCTGGTGATCACCTCGTTTCTGGGCGGCGCCTCGTTGATCCTGGATGCCACGGCCGGCGAGCGCGAACGCCAATCGCTTGAGCCGTTGCTGGCCACGCCCGCGCCACGCAGCGCGATCGTCAGCGGCAAGATCGCGGCGGCCTGCGTGATCGGCATGGTGTCGTTGTTGCTCACCTTGCTGGCCTTCAAGCTCAGTGCGCAATTGTCCTCGTCCAATCTGGGACGCCAGCTCAACGTGGGCTTCGTGCCGATGTTGCAGATGCTCTTCATCCTGGTGCCGATGTTGTTTGTGGGCACCTCGTTGCTGACGTATCTGGCGGCGGCCGCCAAGAGCATGAAGGAAGCGCAGGCCCACATGACCTGGCTATTGCTGCTGCCGATGCTGCCGGGTTATGCGTTGATGGCGTATCCGTTGAAGACCCAGCTATGGCAGTTTGCGGTGCCGTTTCTGGCGCAGAACCAGATGCTGCTCAAGGTGATCCGCCACGAGACCATCAACGCGCAGACCTGGGCGGTGTATCTGCTGGCCGGTTTCGGGGTGGCGGCAGTGCTGTGGTACGCAGCAGTCCGCCGGTATCACCAGGAGCGGTTGGCGATTTCTGGGTGATGTGCCTTCTCCCGTCGGGAAAAGGTGCCCGAAGGGCGGATGAGGGTACGGGCTCGCGTGCAGGTTCAGCAGCACTTGCAACCACCGCTGCTCCTAGGTGCACAACCATCTAAACGTGTCGGCGCACCAGCCTCCACAACGCATCACCGCCACAACGCAAAAGCCCGCATCGCTGCAGGCTTTTGCGTTTCCTATGTCATCGCCGATCCGGCCATCAACCGCCCGGGTTGAACGACAGCGTGCGGCGGGTGGTCACCGGTGCGGCCACCGGCTCGAACCGCCAGCGCTTGACCGCATTGAGCGCTTCGCGGTCGAACACGCGCGGCGGGTTGGCACGCAGCACGCGCGAGGCGGTGATCGAGCCGTCGGTGCCGACGGTGATCTCCACCAGCACTTCGCCGGAGGTGCCGGCGCGCAGGGCCTCGGGTGGGTAGCGCGGTGCCGGGGTGCTGATCGGACGCAGCGACTGCGCGGCCGGTGCGGCGGCCGCGGCGGCTGCCGGGGCCGGACGTGGCGCCGCCGGTGCGGGTGCCGGGGCCTCGGCCTGACGGCGCGCAGCGGCCTGGCGCTCGGCGTCGGCGGTCTGCTGGCGGGCGGCTTCCTGCTGGGCGGCAATCTGCTGGGCAGCGGCGGCCTCGCGGGTCTGCTGTTCGGCCAGACGCTTCTGCTCGGCGGCCTGCTTGGCCTTGTCCTCGACCAGCTTCTTGGCCTGCTCGGCATCCTGCTCGGAGCGGTTGGCGGCGGTCTTCATGGCCGTGTCCAGGCCGCTCTTCAGGCGCGGCAGTGCCGGGGCCTTGGGGTCGACCTTTTCGATCAGTGCGATCAGCCGCTGCGCCTCGGGGAATTCCTCGCGGCTGATGCCTTGTTCGGCGGCGATCAGCGTGTAGGGCAGCAGGTCGGTCAGCGCGCTGTTGACGGTGGCGTCCTGCGGCTGCTTTTCGCGCAAGGCCAGGTAGTACTCCACCGCGTTGTCGCCGGCCGGCGCGTACATGCGGTTGTCCTGCAGCGCCTTGGTGGCCGATGCGCGCAACTGGTCGGCGGCCATCGACTGCACCTGCGGCGAGACCGCGGTGGCCGGCGTTGCTGCCGCAGCCGGTGCGGCCGGCGTGGCGCCGGTGGCTGGCGCGGTGGTGGCGGCCTTGTCTTCCTGCTTGGAGCAGGCGGCCAGGCCCACCAGCAAAATGACCGGCGCGATCCGGCGTGCCATACGGCCCTGTGTCAGATCCAACATGCGTCCCCCTTACCCCGAGTGCGAAAGATTACGTTGCTGCGGCGAGCGCCGGCCATTGTTCCCGCAATGGACGGCAGTGCCGCAATCTAGCATTGCTGGGGCGTTGGAAGCCAAGGGTTGCAGCGCCAGGAGGCGAAATTCATCCCGCCGGGGCCGCCATGGCGGCTACATCGGCCGGTGTGCATGCGGCAGGGTCGGGCAGCGGGACGGCCGGGCAGTGGTGACGCAGGAACTGTGCATGCGGCGGCAGGCTGGCCACGGTGGCGTCCACGCGCTGGCGGATGCTCTCCAGAAAGTGGCTCAGCTCCGCATCGCCCATCAGGTCGGCTACCGGGTGATGCTGCTGCGGCACGATGCCCTGGCCCAGCATCACCTGCACCCAGGAATTTTCTGCAAACAACTCGTTGCCCTGGTGGAACACGCGCCCGCTCTGGCGGAACAGCTCCACCCGGTGACGCAGCGAGTCGGGGATGTCCATCGCGGCGCAGTCGCGCCAGAACGGCGTATCGCGGCGCTCGGTGGCGTGGTAATGCAGGATCACGAAATCGCGGATGTGCGCAATTTCGTCGGCGGCCTGGCGGTTGTATTCGGCGATGTCCACCGCGTTGATGACCTGCGGAAAGGTCTGCAACAAGCGGACGATGCCGCGCTGGATCAGATGGATGTTGGTCGACTCGATCGGCTCCAGGAAGCCGCTGGCCAGCCCCAGCGCCACGCAGTTCTTCTCCCACACGCGCTGGCGCTGGTTGGGCGTGAAGCGCAGTGCGCGCGGCTCTGTCAGCGCGCGTCCCTGCAGGTTGCGCTCCAGCACGGCCCGGGCGCTGTCCTGGTCGGTGTAGCGGCTGGAATACACGATGCCGTTGCCCACCCGGTGCTGCAGCGGAATGCGCCACATCCACCCGGCCTGGTCGGCCCGCGCCCGCGTATAGGTCACCGGCGGGCCCACCGATTCGGTCTGCACGGCCAGCGCGCTGTCGGCAAACAACCAGCGCGACCAGTCGTCGCTGTCCACACCCAGGGTCTTGCCGATCAGCAATGCCGCAAAGCCGGTGCAATCGATGAACAGGTCGCCTTCCACGCGGCTGCCGTTGTCCAGTGTCAGCGCGGTGAGGAAACCGCTGTGCGGGTCGGTCTCGACCTGGCCGATGCGTCCTTCGATGCGCTGCACCCCGAAGCCTTCGCTGAAGCGACGCAGGAAGCGCGCGTACAGACCGGCATCCAGGTGGTAGGCGTAGTTCATGCCGCCGTTGGGCAGATGCGCGAACCGCCCTTCCTGGGTGGCGCGCAATTCCAGGCAGTAGTCGCCGAAGTCGCGCGCCACGCCACGCTGGCGGCCCTTCAACCAGAAATGATGAAAGCCCGCGCTCCAGTGATCGGTGCCGGTATGGCCGAAGGAGTGGATATAGTGCCTGTCCACGTCGCGCCAATGTTCGAAGGCGATGCCGAGCTTGAAGGTGGCCTGGGTGGCGGCCATGAACGCGGCCTCGTCGATCTCCAGCAGCCGGTGGAAGGTGACCAGGCTGGGGATGGTGGCCTCGCCCACGCCTACCGTGCCGATCTCGTCCGATTCCACCAGGGTGATCTGCAACTGCCGGCCCAGCAGCTTGGACAACGCGGCGGCGGCCATCCAGCCGGCGGTGCCGCCACCGGCGATGACGACGCGACGCACCGGGCGCTGCGCCGCGTCTGGGGAAGTGGTGTGGGCCATGGGTCAGTCCTCAGCGGTTCAAGCGTTGCAGCAAGCGCGCGCGCAGGCTGCGCGCACGGGTGTCGTCCATCGGGGCCAGCACGCCACGCGCCACGTCCGGCACGTGCGCGGCGGTGCGCTCATCGGGTTCGAACACGTAGTGGCGAAACACGTCCTGCCAGATGGCGCGTTGTTCGGCGGGCAGGTCGCGGATGGTGAGCAGCGACAGCATCAGCGCGTTCATCGGCGAGTCCATGTAGGCCGGGCTTTGCCGCCACCAGAAATTGACCAGCACGTTGAAGCCTTCCAGCGCCTGGACGTGATGCCACCACATGCTGGGAATGAACAGCGCATCGCCCGGCTCCAGCTCGGCAACGCACGCGTGCTGCAGTGCCTGCGCATAGCGCGGAAAGCGCTGCAGGTCGGGCGCGGCGATATCCACCAGGCTGACCGGCTGGCCGGCCGGGGTCAGGTCCAGCGGGCCGATATACAGGTTGGCCAGCTGGTCCGGCGGAAACAGCGTGAAGCGGCGGCGCCCGGCCACCACGCAGGCCAGGTTGTCGGGCAGGTCCTGGTGGGCGGCGATACGGGTGCGGTTGCCGACCCAGATGCTGGCCAGCGGCTCGGCCTGCGGCAGCGCGATCGGATTGGCCGCGCGCAGGCCGGGCAGGTAGGTGTCCAGGGTGGTGGAGCCGACGTAGATCGCCGGCGGCTGTGCGTCGTGCAGGCCGCGCAGCAAGGTGTCCAGCACCACGCACAGCGGCACGCGCTCGGGGCGGAAATTGAAGCCGGTCATGTCCGCGTTGTAGAAGAAGCGCCCGCCGATCTCCGGCGGCCCGACCTGCGCCACCACTGCCTCGCCGCGATCGAATCCACGCAGGTAGGCGGCGGCGGCCTGTGCAGAGCTGGCGCCGGCGCGTGCCAGCGGCCAATCGCGCACCAGCCCGCGCAGCACCAGCGGCGTGGTCGAGCGCAGCAGGGCCGGGTCCAGCTGCTGCGGATCCAGGCCATGCCGTTCTTCGATGGCGCGCGGCTCAGCCGGCATGGCGGCGGTTGAGGCGTTCGAGCAGGTGACGGAACTGCGCAATCGAGGCCACTGCCATGTACAACGGTTCCAGATCGCCGTGGCGGTGCAGGTCCAGCAAGGCGGTATTGCCGAGCGTGCGCAGGCGCTCTTCATGCACGGTGTGCAGGCCGGCCAGTCGGCATTCCAGGCCGTTGTCCAGGGTGGCTTCGAACACGAACGGCTCCAGCAGTTCGTAACCCAGCAAGCGTTCGACAAACGCATCGCTGGCTGCCAGCCCATCGTGCAGCGTGCGCAGCAATTGGCTGATGTGATACAGAAAATCGGTGGTGCCGCCATGTTCGCGAAACAGCAGCTCGCCTTCATCGGTGCTGACGCGCGGGCTGTCCAGGTCCACGTGCACCATCGGCCCCTCCGGCTGCTGGCCGATCAGGAACGGTTGCCGCTGGATCGCCAGCGGGATGTATGGCGCGTCCCAGCGCGCACCGTCCAGGAACAGGTTTTCGCCCAGCCGCAGTCCCAGCAGCGCCAGCGGTTGAAAACGGCCGTTCTCGTTGCGATGGAACACGATCGGGTACTGGCCCTGCAGCTGGCGGAATTCCTGCGGGAAGGTGGCCGCCGACATCACGTCGTCGCCATAGGCGGCGCCACGGGCGGTGATCACGCGCAGATCGCGGTGATCGAGATTGTTCAACAACACGGCATTGGTCATGGGGGTCGCTATATCACGCGGGGGCGCGTGGCCCATGCTTGGACAATCCCCTTCGCACGGCAAGTGCCGGAGCATGCAGCTCCGGTCAGCACGCAGGAAGGTCGTAACCACGTCCCGGCAGCCAGGCTGCCGGGACGTGCGGTGCATTGCCTAGATCACCAGAACTTGTAGCGCAGGCCCAGCATGTAGCGCGGGCCGGTCTGGGTGGCATACACGATCTGGTTCGGGTGCCGGCCGTGCTGACGCTGCACCTCGTCGGTGAGGTTGATCGCCTCCAGGCTCAGCGACAGGTTCTCGTTCCACTGGTAGCCGATGCTCAGGTCCAGCTGGCCGTAGGCTTCGGTATAGACCGGATTGGGCTGGCCGCTGCCGTCGAAACGCGCGGCCAGGAATTCGTCGCGCCAGTTGTAGGCCGCACGCACCTGCCACTTGTCCTTGTCGTAGAAGCCGACCACGTTGGCCGAATCGCTCAGCCCTTCCAGCGCGAACTGCTCGCCGATCACGGCGTTGTTGTAGGTCAGCCCGGAGTCGACCATGGTGTAGTTGGCCGACACGCCAAAGCCGCTGGCGCCGAACATGTGCTGCAGGTTGAATTCCCAGCCGTCCAGCGAGGCCGAGCGCTGGTTGGCCGGCGCGGTGATGGCGAAGTTGGCCACCGGGTCGCCCGGCTGCCCGCTGATCACGCCGGTGGCATTGCCGTTGGCATCGTCCGCGCCACGCACCACACCCGGCGCACCGCCGCGGTTGCGGAAGATGTAGTTGCGGATGCAGGTCAGGTCGGCCGAGGCGCAGCCATTGCCCAGCGCCTCGTTCCAGTACGCACCGCCCACCGGGGTGTTCAGGCCCAGCGAGGTGTCGTTACGCGTGGTCACACCGATGTAGTTGTCGATGTTCTTGCGGAAGAAGCCCACCGAGGCGTAGCTGGCGTCGCTGTAATACCACTCCAGCGACAGGTCGATGTTGTGCGAGAGCAGCGGCTTCAGGCCGGGGTTGCCTTCCTGGCCGGTGCCGCCTTCCAGGCGTGCGATCTGGTTGAGCGTCTGCCCGCCCTGGATGTCGCCCCAGCCGGGACGGCCGATGGTTTCGCCATAGCTGCCGCGCAGCACCAGATCCTCGGTGAGCTTGAAGCTCAGGTCCAGGCTGGGCAGCCAGTATTCGTACTTGCCGCTGGCGCCGGAAAACGCCGAGTCGGCCAGGCGGATCGGCAACTCATTGTTGGCGACCCAGTCGATGCCCACTGCCACCGGCACCAGTGCCTGCGCGTCCACCTTGGTTTCTTCGTAACGCACGCCGGCGGCCAAGCTGATCGGCACGCGCAGATCGTCCCAGCTGTTGTTCCACTGCAGGTAGGCGTTCTTGGACTTTTCGGTGACGCGGCGGTCGGTGGTGAACACCGGCGAGATGCGGTACAGCGCGTCGTCGCCGGCGGCCTGCGCGGCGGCCTGGCGGGCACGTTCGAAGTCGAACAGGAACAACTGGTTGAACTGCGCGGGATTGCCGCTGCCGTCGATCGCATCGAAATACTGCGCAAACGAACTGGGAATCCACAGGTCGTCCGGATAATCGGCCGCGGTGCCGTTGCCGCCCCAGGTGTCGCGCTGCACGTTGGAAAATGCCGAACGGTTCTTGACCTCGGTGCTGCCAATGCCGAACTTCAACTGCGAATAGTTTTCGAAGGTGAAGTCGCCGTTGACCTGCGCCTGGTCGATCTCCGACTTCATGTAGCTGTTGCGGAACGCCGAGCCGGTGACCAGCGTGCGCGACGGGTCCAGCCCGGTCAGCCCGAAGCCCAGCTGCTGCTGCAACACCGGGAAATCCTTGCTGAAATCCACCACCGAGGTGCCGCGGTAGAACCCGGACACGCCCAGCGAGTTGCTCGACCCGTACGGGCTGTCCGCGCCGGCTTCGGCGGTGGAGCGGTGGATGTCGAAGTTGAGCTTGAACTGATCGTTCACCGCCCAATCCACGTTGAAGCCCAGCGACTTGTTCTGGTTACGCGTGGCCGCCTTGGAGCCGGCGGTGGCCAGATCGCTGGTGGCCGGGTCGACGATTTCCGAATAGGTGATCGGGCCGGCCACCGGGCCGTTGGTCCAGGCGCTGGCAGACGGGCCGTAGTTGAACCACACCGACATCTCGTTGCGCTGCTGCTGGATCTTGTTTTCCGAGTAGGTGTAATCCAGCGTGGTGGTGATGTTGTCCAGCGGCTTGTACTGCAGCACCAGCTGGCCGTTGGTGCGCTGGCGTTCGACCCCGACCACGCGGTAGTTGAGGTTCTGCGGCACCGAATAGATATCGTTGGGGCCAGGACGGTTGACGATGTTTTCCGAGCCCGCCGTGCCCGGCTGCGGAATGGTGCCGTAGGCGGTGGAATCGCCACGGAACGAGCGCCAGCCGTTGGGCACACCGACCTGGCTGTAGCCGAAGTCGCGTTCCTGGTAGCTGCCGCTCAGCGATACGCCGAAGCGCCCGTCCGCCGAGGTGTTGCTGAAGATGCCGGAGATTTCCGGCGTCAGCGAATCGCCTTGCAAACGCCCGGGCAGGTTCTCGTTGGACGCATCGTGCACGCCCTTCAGACCCACGTTGGCATGCATGCCGGGGTTGTCCAGCGGGCGGGCCGTCTTGATGTTGATGGTCGCGCCGATGCCGCCGGTAGGCGTGCTGGCACGGCTGGTCTTGAACACCTCGATGCCGGAGATCGACTCGGACGCCAGGTTGGCGAAGTCGAACGCACGCGAGTTGGAGGCATTGGATTCCTCGATGCTGGCGCCCGGCATCTGCCGGCCGTTCAACAGCACCAGGTTGAAGTCCGGGCCGACGCCGCGCACGGTGACGCGCGAGCCTTCGCCCAGCGAACGGTCGATCGACACACCGCTGATGCGCTGCAACGATTCGGCCAGATTGGTGTCGGGGAACTTGCCGATATCCTCGGCCACGATGCCGTCGACGATGCCTTGCGCATCGCGTTTGACGTTCATCGACGAGGTGAGGCTGCCACGGATACCGCTGACCTGGACGGTATCGAGGGTGGCGGGATCGGCCTGACTGGAGCCCGGGACGGTGGATGCCGATTGCGGCGCCGGCGCGGTCTGCGCGGCCAGCGGCGTCGACAATGCGAACAGCAGGGCAGACGTCAGGCGCCGCGTGCGCGGCAGGGTGCGTGTCTCTCTCACGGTGATTGCTTCCCCAAACAAAAGATAAGGCCGGCCCCGAGCGGGACAGGCAAAGGTCGATCGAACAATCGAGCATTTGTTAGCGCAGGCTTAACAAAGTCAATTTGCACTGCAGCATCGGCCGCAAGCCAATGGCGTCACACATCGTTCCAGCACGGGTACTGACGGTGCACGCGCGCCCAACAGCGGGGGCCGTACCATCGGCGTGGATGGCATGGTCCGCGCTTGGGATCGGTCATTTTGGGGCGGCCAATGTGTGCACTTCTCATGCGCTTGTTCCGTATGTGCTTGTTCCGTCCCGAAGGCGTCTCATTGCGACCGACAGGGCGGCACGCGTGCACCGGTGAACTGCCCTGGCTACAACGCGGTTGCCGACCTCGGACACGCGGCTGTGCACGCCGAGGAATTCGGCGTCGTCCCGTCGCGCATCACCCCTCATCTACCGGAGCACCCATGATCGATCTGTATTACTGGCCCACCCCCAACGGCCACAAAGTCACCCTGTTCCTGGAAGAAGCCGGGCTGGACTACACCATCAAGCCGGTGGACATCGGCAAGGGCGAGCAGTTCGAAGCGGCGTTCCTGCAGATTTCGCCCAACAACAAGATGCCGGCCATCGTCGACCATGCACCGGCCGATGGCGGCGCGCCGCAGAGCGTGTTCGAGTCCGGCGCGATCCTGCTGTACCTGGCCGAAAAGACCAGCCGCTTCCTGCCACGCGATGCGCGTGGGCGGATCGCCGCGCTGGAATGGCTGTTCTGGCAGATGGGCGGGTTGGGCCCGATGACCGGCCAGATGGGTCACTTCAACGTCTATGCCCCGGACAAGATTGCCTACGCGGTGGATCGCTACAACACCGAGGTGCGCCGCCTGCACGGCGTGCTGGACAAGCGCCTGGCCGAGCACGCCTTCCTGGCGGGCGAGGATTACAGCATCGCCGACATGGCCAGCTACCCGTGGCTGGAGGTCTATGCGGACATCCGCCCCGACTACGCCGCGTTCCCCCACCTGAAGCGCTGGCATGACGCCATCGCCGCGCGCCCGGCTACGCAGCGCGCCTATGCGCTGAAAGAGCAGGTGAACCCCAACGCCGGCAAGCCGCTCAGCGAGGAAGAGCGCAAGCATTTGTTCGGTAAGCGCTGAGGCGTAGGGCTGAGGCAGAGCGCGCAAGCATGGTGCTGAGGCGCCGTGCTGCTGCGGCTGAGCGCCGCAGAGGTTGCCTTGCATGGGGATGTCCTGGAGTGGAGCGCCGCGCGCAGTAGCGCGGTCAGACACCGCGCTATGCAGCGGTACCAATCGCAAGGCCAAGCTGCGCCCGACCCTCATCCGGCGCTACGCGCCACCTTCTCCCGGCGGGAGAAGGAAGCTAAGCCACTTTTTCTCCCGTTGGGAGAAGCGAGCCAGCGCCTCTCTCCCTCCCGCTGGGAGAAGCAAGCCAGAGCCCCTCTCCCCGCGGGAGAGGGGTTGGGGTGAGGGTACGGGTCCGCATCACAGTCGCAGGCGCCGGTCACCCGCGCCGCGTCAGGTCCGTGGTAGCCCGCCCGCATCGCACTTCGGCATCGAGCAGAAAGCACATACGCTGGCCTGTTCGCGACTCGGCCTCGACACCGCCGATCATCCCGCGTAGAGACCCATCGCCACGGACGCGCACGACCGCCACACTTCTCAAACACTGCACGCACCCGCATCCTGTGCGCAGTCTTCAGACAGGATCTTCAATGCGCGCCCCATCCGCCGACCTTGCCCTCATGCCGACTGTGCCGCCATCAGGCCAACGCGGCCGCTGCTCGGAATCGGCATGGACTCGTACACTGCGGTTCCTGCGCGCCGTCCACACCCGTCTGTTGACTGCCCGTTACGTGTTGTTAGCCGCTCTTATCACCATCCCCATGGCCCACGCCGAAAAACTCACCCTGGAGGCCATCACCGGCCCGTTGCCGCTGTCCGGCCTGACGCTGATGAAGCCCAAGGTGGCGCCCGATGGCTCGCGGGTGACCTTCCTGCGCGGCAAGGACAGTGACCGCAACCAGCTGGATCTGTGGGAATACGACATCGCCAGCGGCCAGACCCGCCTGATGGTCGATTCCAAGGTCGTGCTGCCCGGCACCGAGACCTTGAGCGATGCCGAAAAGGCCCGGCGCGAGCGCCAACGCATCGCCGCATTGACCGGCATTGTCGATTACCAATGGGCCCCGGATGCGCAGGCGTTGCTGTTCCCGCTCGGCGGCGAGCTGTATCTGTATGACCTGCGCAAGACCGGTGCGGCCGCGGTGCGCAAGCTCACCCATGGCGAAGGTTTCGCCACCGATGCCAAGCTCTCGCCCAAGGGCGGCTTCGTCAGCTTCGTGCGCGAGCGCAATCTGTGGGTGATCGACCTGGCCAGCGGCAAGCCATTGCAGCTCACCCACGACGGCAGCGACACCATCGGCAATGGCGTGGCCGAATTCGTCGCCGACGAAGAAATGGATCGCCACACCGGCTACTGGTGGGCACCGGACGATTCGGCCATTGCCTTCGCGCGTATCGACGAAGCGCAGGTGCCGGTGCAAAAACGCCCGGAGGTATATGCCGACCACACCGAAGTGATCAGCCAACGCTATCCGCAGGCCGGCCAGCCGAATGTGGCGGTGCAATTGGGCGTGATCGCGCCGCGCGCCAAGGCGGCTCCACGCTGGATCGACCTGGGCAAGAATCCGGATATCTATCTGGCACGGGTGGACTGGCGCGATGCGCAGCGGCTGACCTTCCAGCGCCAGTCGCGCGACCAGAAAACCCTCGAGCTGATCGAAACCACGCTGGCCAGTGGCGCGCAGCGCACGCTCATCACCGAGACCTCGCCCACCTGGGTCCCGCTGACCAACGACCTGCGTTTCCTCAAGGACGGTCGCTTTCTCTGGAACTCCGAACGCAGCGGGTACGAGCACCTCTACCTTGCCTCCGAAGACGGCCGCACGCTGACGCCGCTGACCTCCGGCGACTGGGTGGTGGATGCCTTGCTCGCCGTCGATGAACAAGCCGGCACGGTGTACTTTTCCGCCAGCAAAGAGTCGCCGACCCAGACCCAGATCTACGCGGTACCCCTGGCCGGCGGTGCGATCGAAAAGCGCTCCAGGACCAACGGTACGCACATAGCCACGTTCGCCAGCAATGCCAGCGTGTATGTCGACACCTGGTCCAACACCACCACGCCGCCGCAGATCGAACTGTTCCGGGCCAATGGCGAAAAAATCGCCACCTTGCTCACCAATGATCTTGCCGATCCGCAGCATCCGTATGCTCGCTACCGCGACGCGCAGCGCCCGGTGGAGTTCGGCACGCTGACTGCCGCCGACGGCAAGACGCCCTTGCAGTACCGCCTCACCAAGCCAGACCATTTCGATCCGGCCAAGCGCTACCCGGTCATCGTCTATGTCTACGGCGGCCCGGCCGCGCAGACCGTGCTCGATGCCTGGCCCGGCCGTGGCGATGCCTTGTTCGATCAATACCTGGCCCAGCGCGGTTACGTGGTGTTTTCGCTGGATAACCGCGGCACCCCACGGCGCGGGCGCGACTTCGGTGGCGCGCTGTACGGCAGGCAGGGCACCGTCGAGGTGGACGACCAGCTGCAAGGCGTGGCCTGGCTCAAGCGCCAGCCCTGGGTGGATGCCAGGCGGATCGGCGTGCAGGGCTGGTCCAACGGCGGCTACATGACCTTGATGCTGCTGGCCAAGCACAGCGACGCCTATGCCTGCGGCGTGGCCGGCGCACCGGTCACCGACTGGGGCCTGTACGACACCCATTACACCGAGCGCTACATGGACCTGCCGGCCGGCAATGCCGACGGATATCGCGACGCACGCATCGCCACCCATCTGGACGGCCTGCGCGCCAGGCTGCTGCTGATCCACGGCATGGCCGACGACAACGTGTTGTTCACCAACTCCACCGCGCTGATGAGCGAGTTGCAGCAACGCGGCACTGCGTTCGAGCTGATGACCTATCCCGGTGCGAAGCACAGTGTTTCAGGTGCCACTGCACTGCATCGTTACAAGACCGCCGAAGCGTTTTTGCAGCGCTGTTTGATGCCGGTGCACGACTAGGCGCGGCGCACAAAACGTCGCGAGCGGTTGTCAGCTCGGCGTGTGCGGCGTCCAGGAACCGGAGCGTCCGCGTGTTGCGCACCGACGTCGCGCGCCAACGCTGGACGGCGGGGCCGCGTGGAGGGCAGAGTGCAGGTGGATGCCACGCGCAGGCATGGCCGTCGGGGCCGATCAGCACTGGCGTCCGCAGCACTCAAGGCGACCCGATCGATGTGTTGCCATCCGCAGCATCGCTACGGTGCCCCGCCTGCCATGACCAAAGGCAGATTGCCGCGGTCGCTGCAGATGGGTAGGGTCGCGCTACTTAACTTGCGGATCCGCCTCATGAAGCCACTCGTTCTCGCCGTCGCGCTGGCGCTCGGTTCCTCGTTGCCGTTGCAGGCACAGACCAGCAAGGCAGCGCCGACCCAGCCGGCGAGCCCGGCCTGGGTCCAGACCAGCAACGGCTATGCGCAGATCCTGCTCAACGCGCAGGCGCCGTTCCAGCCCGAATACGCCAGCTTCTTCGGCGTGCCTGGCTACGACGATCAGGTTGTCGACCTGGGCCCGGACAACGCTGCGCGCTATCGCGATGCGATGCAAAAGGCGCGCGCCACGCTGCAGACCAAGCTGGCCACCGAGCGCGATGCCAACGTGCGCCAGGACCTGCAGATCATGATCGGCGCGGCCGCGCAGAACATCGAAGGCAGCGAGCTCAACGAGCGGTATCTGTTGCCCTGGAGCGACGCTCCTGAGGCGGTCTTCAGTGGCCTCAATGGCCTGCTGTCCGATCAGACCGTGCCCGAACGCCGCGCCAAGGCACTCGACCGCCTCAAGCGTTATGTCGGCCTGGTGCCGGGCAGCACGCCCACCACCACGCTGGCGCGCCAGCGCTACGAGGAAAAGCTGGGCAACACCGCACTGCTGCAGCCCACCCAGCGCGAAGTGGAGCAGGCGCTGGCCAATGTGGACACCTACGTCGCCGGTATCGGCGAGTTGTTCGTCAAGTACAAGATCGCCGGCGCCGACGAGGCGCTCAAGGCCATGTCCACCCAGCTCAAGGACTATGCCGCCTGGACCCGCAGCACGGTGCTGCCCAAGGCGCGCAAGGACACCCGCCTGCCCGAGCCGCTGTACGCCTTCCAGCTCAAGCAGGTCGGCATCGACATCGCCCCGCAGCAGTTGATCCAGCGCGCGCAGCTGGAATTCATGGAAACCCGCTCGGCCATGCGCCAGCTGGCGCCGCTGGTGGCCAAGGCCAAGGGCGTGCAGGGCGGCGATTATGTGCAGGTGATCCGTGCGCTCAAGGGCAACAAGATCGCCGACGACCAGCTGGAAACCCACTACCGCGGCGTGATCGACCAGATCGACCCGATCATCCGCCAGCAGCGCATCGTCGATGTGCCCAACCGCCCGATGCAGATGCGCCTGGGTAGCGCCGCCGAAAGCGCCGCGCAACCGGCCCCGCATTTCCTGCCGGCGCCGTTGATCGGCAACACCGGCCAGCAGGGCCAGTTCGTGCTGCCGCTGGGCAACCCGACCGCCGATGGCGCCAAGAAGGAGCAGTACGACGACTTCAACTTCGGCTCAGCGGCCTGGACGCTCAGCGCGCATGAAGGCCGCCCCGGCCACGAGCTGCAGTTCACCGCCATGGTCGAACGTGGCATCTCGCTGGCGCGCAGCCTGTTCGCCTTCAACTCGGTCAACGTCGAGGGCTGGGCGCTGTATGCCGAAGCCGAAATGGTGCCGTACGAACCGCTCGATGGTCAGCTGATCGCCCTGCAGTTCCGCCTGCTGCGCGCCGCCCGCGCCATGCTCGACCCGATGCTCAACCTGGGCCTGATCGACCGCGAACGCGCGCGCCAGGTGCTGGAAGACGACGTCGGCCTCTCACCGGCCATGACCCGGCAGGAACTGGACCGCTACACCGTCCGCGCGCCCGGCCAGGCCGGCAGTTACTTCTACGGCTACACCCGCATCCTGGAACTGCGCATGCGCACCGAACTGGCACTGGGCAAGAAGTTCGACCGCCTGGCCTTCAACAATTTCCTGCTCGACCAGGGCTTGTTGCCGCCCGACCAACTGGCCAAGGCGGTAGAGACACAGTTCATTCCCGCGCAGCAACGCAAGCGCTAAGCAGTAGGGCTGTGTAAAAAAACCTGGGGCGCGATGGAGCTGGAATCAGCCAACCATCGCGCCCCGTTGCATTAAACACTCTCGAATTCCGCGGGCCGCCTCAGCGCGTTGGAGGCGGCATCTCCGGCGCAGCGCGCTGCTGCGCCCCCGCAGGCACCCAGATCGCCATGCCAGCCGCGCGCTTCTGGGTGGTCGGGATGCCGATACCCAGCCCGCCACCGACGCGGCCGCCGTAGCTGCCGCCGCCCACCGACAGGCCGCCGCCAGAGCGCTCCGAGCCCACCCCGACGATGACCACGCCGTTGGCGCCGAGCTTGGCTGCTTCGCGCTTGAGGCGTTCCACGGCGGCATCGGTCTGGCCCTGGGTGCCGAAGCCAGCGGCGCTGGTGGATTCGAGCTGGGCGATCTCCACCGAGCCGACCGGGGCGTTGGAATACACCTGCACCTGCGCGGGGTCGATCGGCGCGCGGGCCTGGCCCAGCATCACCTTGGAACTGCTGGCGCAGCCGGCCAGCAGCAGGGCCAGCGTGGCGCCAATGACGATGTGCTTGTTCATGCAATAGCCCCCTGTTGACGACAGTGACAGCGATGATCCGGTGGCCGAACTGAAGAGTGGCTAACAACACGGCGCGGGCGGCCGTGGTGCGAGTGGTTCCGAAGTGCACCGGAGTTTGACGCACCCTAGCCACGCCCATGTGAGGCTGCCGCCAAGCCGCCATTGGTCAGGGTGACCACCCGCCCACGGCGTCTTGGCAGGCGCACCGTTAAGCTGCGCCTTTCTTCGACGGACGAGGTGGCACGTGGGACTGATCAGCCTGCTCTGGGGCATTGTGGCGCTGCTGTGGATGGTGCTGGCCTTCATCCCGCTGCTGGGGTGGGGCAACTGGTTCCTGATTCCGTTCGCGGCGGTCGGCGCCATCATCGCGGCGATCGCGCTGTTGTTCACCTCGGCAGGCAACCGTGGGCGGGCCAAGACCGGCCTGCTGCTCAACGGCCTGGTGATCGTGGTCGGGGTGATCCGCCTGAGCCTGGGCGGCGGGGTGATCTAAGCTCGTTGCAGCGCTGCGACAGTGCGTCGCAGCGCGTCTGCGGCAAGGCGGCGGGCGTAGACTTGTGGGCTGTCTCCAGGAGCCTTGTCATGGCCCATCCGCACTATCGCCCCCGCCGCATGCGCCACGATGCGTTTTCGCGTCGGTTGATGCGCGAAAACACGCTGACCACCGATGACCTGATCTGGCCGGTGTTCGTGCATGAGTTGCCGGGCCGCGCGCCGATCGCCTCGATGCCGGGCGTGGAGCGGCTGTCGCTGGACGAGTTGCTGCGCGAGGCAGAGAACGCCCTGGAACTGGGCATCCCGGTGATCGATCTGTTTCCGGTGATCGACCCGGCCGGCAAGAGCCTGGACGCGGCCGAAGCCTGGAACCCGGACGGCCTGGCGCAGCGCGCGGTACGTGCGCTCAAGTCGCGCTTCCCCGAGCTGGGCGTCATGACCGACGTGGCGCTGGACCCGTACACCACGCACGGGCAGGACGGCATCATCGATCACAAAGGCTATGTGCTCAACGAGATCACCGTGGAGGCGCTGGTCAGGCAATCGCTGTCGCATGCGCAGGCCGGTGTGGACATCATTTCGCCCTCGGACATGATGGACGGCCGCATCGGTGCGATCCGCCGTGCGCTGGATGCCGATGCGCATCTCAACGTGCGCATCATGGCGTATTCGGCCAAGTACGCCTCGGCGTTCTATGGCCCGTTCCGCGATGCGGTGGGCAGCGCCGGCAATCTGGGCAAGGCCGACAAGACCACCTACCAGATGGACCCGGCCAACGGCGACGAAGCGCTGCGCGAGATCGCGCTGGATCTGGAAGAGGGCGCGGACATGGTGATGGTCAAGCCGGGCATGCCGTATCTGGATGTGGTGCGCCGGGTGAAGGACGAATTCCGCGTGCCGACCTTCGCGTATCAGGTCAGCGGCGAGTACGCCATGCTCAAGGCGGCGGCGGCCAACGGCTGGCTGGACGAGCGCAAGTGCGTGCTGGAAGCGCTGATGGCCTTCAAGCGCGCCGGTGCCGATGGCGTGCTGACCTACTTCGCCCCGCAAGTGGCGCGTTGGTTGCGCGAAGACGCACGCTGACCCGCACGGCGCGGCTGCGCCACGGCGACGCAGCCGCACGCGCTGAATGCGCGACTGACAGAGCCGTGGGTGGAGCCGAGTGCGGGAGTAAACCCCGCGCAGGAAGAGGCTAAAGCGCGCCGGTTCCAGTCACCCATCCGCGGCGAGCGGCCGCGCGGATGGGTTGAGTGCACTCGACCCGCAACGACATCATGGTTCGATGAGCGGCACGTTCCGAACGTTTTGCGGTGCGACCGAGTCGGTTCCCTGCGGTGTCCAACCCGCACGCACCGGGATGCACTGCGGCGTGACCAATGCCGTTTCAAACAGCATCCAGGTGCCACGAAAGTCACTGCGATGACTGCGATCACTGCATCTGGAGCATGGCGATTCGGTGCGTCGTGTTCAGATGCAGCACGACCCGTTCCAGATCGCTCCAGGCGCTGTGCAGACACTTCCTGCCACGCCGGTAACGCCATGCGGATCGCGCTGTGTTGCCGATTTGGCCACATGCGATCGATCACCGCGTCGCACGCCGCATGCTGCACGGTCGTCGATCGAGAGCATCCAGCAGTCCCACGTGCGGCTGATGACGGTTGGACCACATGCGCCGCCGTGGCGCCGAGTCACCCATGCGGCGGCGCATGCGAGACGCATTCTCATCTACAATGCCGGGCCGTCACTGATCTTCTGCCGTCTTGATCAAAACGCTGCTGTTCCAGCTGCACTGGTTGCTCGGCATCACGGCCGGTCTGGTGCTGTCGGTGATGGGGCTGACCGGCGCCTCGATGTCCTTCGAGAACGAACTTGTTCGGCTGGCCAATCCGCCCCTCGTGCAGCTGGCCCAGCGGCACGCGGCAGGCGAGCGTGCGTTGCCGGTGGATGTGCTGCTGCAGCGGCTGGATCTGGCACCGACCACGTCCGGGCCGCCGCCGGTCACCCGGATGCTGATCGACCCCACCGGTGAGCGGCCCTCCAATGCGCGGCTCGCCGCCAAGGGCAGTGCACGTGTGTATTTCGACCCGTATACCGGTGAGCGGGTGGCGGCGCCGCGGCTGAGCAGTACGTTTGCCTTCCTTGAGGATCTGCACCGCCATCTGGCGGCGGGCAAACGCGGCCAGGCAGTGACTGGCGCCTGCACGCTGATCCTGCTGTTTTTCTGCGCATCCGGGCTCTATCTGCGCTGGCCACGCCGGTGGTGGAGCCTGCGCACCTGGTGGGTGGTGGAGTGGCGCCGGCAGGGCCGCAGTTTTCTGTGGAGCCTGCACGCGGTGTTCGGCACCTGGTGCCTGCTGGTGTATCTGCTCATCGCGTTGACCGGCCTGACCTGGTCCTATCCCTGGTACCGCGACGGCATGGCGGCCGTGCTCGGTGGCGAGCCCGCGGCGCGCGACGACCGGCGCGACCGGCGTCCGGCAATGGTGAATTTTGCGCGCGTGCAACGCACCCTGGATGGCATCCCGGCAACGCATCACGCCGCGCTGGATCTGCGTATTCCAGCGCGTGCCGGGCAGGCCTTGAATGTGCGGTTTCTGCCCGATCACGCGGATCACGACCGCGCCTTGAACGCCCTGGACCTCGATGCCGCCAGCGGTGCCGTGCTGCGCCGGCAGGACTACGCGGCAAGGCCGCGCGGGCAGCAGTTGATGGTCAGCATGTTTGCGCTGCATTCGGGCAGTTTCTTCGGCTTGCCGGGGCGCATCGTGGTGATGCTGGCCAGCCTGGGCATGTCGGTGTTCTTCGTCAGCGGCTGGATGCTGTATCTGGACCGGCGCGGCAAGAAGCGCGCGTTGCGCGCCGCCCGGGTGATGCTGCAAAGCGCCCCGCCGGCGTCGCAGGTCGAACCATGGTTGATTGCGTTCGCCAGCCAGAGCGGCTTTGCCGAGCGGCTGGCCTGGCAGGCGGCCGGGCATCTGCAGGCCGCCGGCCTGCCCGTGCAGGTGCGCCCGCTGGCACAGGTGGATGCGCAGCACCTGCAGGGCACGCGGCACGCCCTGCTGGTGATCAGCACCTTCGGCGATGGCGAGCCGCCGGATGCAGCACGCGTGGTCGAGCGTGAGCTGCTGCGCCAGCAGATCGCCTTGCCGCAGCTGGCCTATGCGGTGCTGGCACTGGGCGACCGCCAGTACGCGCAGTTTTGCGGGTTCTCGCGGCGTGTCGAACAGTGGCTGGACGCGCAGGGCGCCCGCGCGCTGTTTGCAACGGTGGAAATGGACAACGCCGATCCGCAGGCGCTGGCGCAATGGCATGCGCAGCTGGAGCAGATTGCCGGCGCACCGGTGGCCGCCGCGACCCTGGCGCGGCCACGCCTGAGTTCTTGGACATTGCTGGCGCGCGCCCATCTCAATCCGGGTAGCGAAGGCGCGCCGATCTGGCGCATCGACCTGCAGCCACCGCCCGAGGCGCACTGGCAGGCCGGCGACATTCTCGAAGTGCAGCCCGCGCATGCCGACTCTCAGGTGCGGGCCTGCCTGGCCGCATGGCGCCTGCCGCCCGAGGCGCTGGTGCATGTCGATGCGCAGTTGCTGCCGCTCCATCAGGCCGCCGCCGAGCGTGTGCTGCCGCAGGCGCCCGCCACGCCGCCAGCGCAGCATCCGGATCCACAGGCCTGGCTGGATGCCTGCGACTGCTTGCCCACCCGCGACTATTCGCTGGCCAGCGTGCCGGCCGATGGCGCGGCGAGCGCGGTGGTCCGGCTGACCACGCGCAGCGACGGCAGCCCCGGCCTGGGCTCGGGCTGGCTGATCTGCCACGCGCCCGTCGGCACGCCCCTGCGTGCACGTCTGCGCACCAACCCGGGCTTCCATCGCGTCGAGGCGGCACCCATGGTGTTGATCGGCAACGGCACCGGCATCGCCGGGCTGCGCGCGTTGTTGCGCGAGGCCGAACTGGCCGGCGTGCATGGGCACTGGCTGTTGTTCGGCGAGCGGCAGGCCGCGCACGACCAGTTGTTCGCCGATGAGCTGCAGGCCTGGCAGGCCAGTGGGCATCTGCAGCAGCTGGACCAGGTGTTCTCGCGCGACCAGCCGCAAAAACACTATGTGCAGCATCGGCTGCACGACAACGGCGAGGCGCTACGGCACTGGATCGATCGCGGTGCGGTGATCCATGTCTGCGGCAGCCTGGACAGCATGGCGCGTGCGGTGGACGCCACGCTGCGCGAACTCCTCGGCGAGGCACGCGTGGAATCACTGACCGCCGCCGGCCGTTACCGGCGCGATGTGTATTGAGCCAGGGTGGTTGCCGACTGCCTGCGTGAGGCAGCGCGCTGCGCACGATGGCTGGATGGGGCCACGGCATCGTGCGATGCGGCGATCAGCACGACGGTGCGAGATCGTGTGCCGCGATGATGCGGCCTCGCCGGGAGTGGTCCTACGTTTCAGCCACCCTGCGCGGCGCCGGCACAAGATCGTGCGTTGATCCGGCGATGAAGCCTCCACGCGCGCCACCGTGGCGCGCGCTCAGCGGCAGCTGGTATCGCCGTCCACCGACGGCGCCTTCATCCGGTACAGATCCAGTTGCCCTGCGCGTGGCGCGCGGGCACTGCCGGTGACCAGGAGTTCGCCCGGTTTGGCGGCGTCCACCACTGCACCAAAGGTGCGCTCCTGCGGGCCATTGAACGACAGCGGCACTGGCTGACCGTGAGCGTAGTGCCCGTCCTTGCAGACAGCCAGCAGGAGCTGGCTGGGGCCTGCACTCTTCCCGCGCGTCCACACCAGCCCACGCCCGTCGCCGAGCCAGGCCGCATCCAGCTCGTCGGCCGGCGTACTGATGTCGCCCAGCGGTGCCGGTGCGGAGAATGCGTGCCCATCCCAGCGCGCCACGAATACATCCAGGCCACCGGCGCCGCCGTGGCCATCGCTGGCAAACAGCAGGCGCGTGCCATCCAGCGACAGGCTGGGCGCATGCTCGTCGCCGCGGCTGTTGATCGCGGCACCCAGCGATTGCACCGCACCGAGCTTGCCTTGCGCATCCACCGGCACCCGGTACAGATCGCTGCCACCGGCGCCGCCAGGCCGCGCCGAGGCAAACAGCAGCCAGCGTCCATCGGCACTGAACAGCGGCGAGGTATCGTCCTGGGCGCTGTTGATCGGCAGCGCTTGCGCATCCTGCCAGCGCCCACCGCGCAGCTGTGCCTGCCACAGGTCCCAGCCGCCGGCGCCACCGGCGCGGTCGCTGGCCCAGACGATGCGCTGCCCGTCCGGGCTGAGCGTGGCGTGCGCCTCGTTGGCCGGCGTGGACACCACGCCCATGCCTTCGATCCCGAATTCAGCAAGCCCCGAAGCAGACGGGACGCAGAGTAAACTCGCCGCCAGCGCGAGCAGTGTCCATCGATAGTGCATGCGGTGTTCCTGCCTCATCTTGCGCACAGTCTAGTCAACCAGAGAGCGTTTCATGCCCGTATCCCGTTATGCCGTGTTCGGCCACCCCGTCGCCCATTCGCTGTCGCCGGCCATCCATGCCGACTTCGGGAAGCAGACCGGCATCGCGCTGGACTACACCGCCATCGACGCACCGCCGGAAGAGTTCACCGCCGCGCTGGAGCGCTTTGCCGATGAAGGCGGCAAGGGCGCCAACGTCACCCTGCCGCTGAAGGAAGCGGCCTGCGCGCTGGCCGGCAGCCTGAGCGATCGCGCGCGCCTGGCCGGAGCGGTCAATACGCTGGTGCGGAACGATGGCCAATGGCAGGGCGACAACACCGACGGCGTCGGCCTGGTACGCGATCTCACCGATCGCCATGGCCTGGATCTGCGCGGTCGCCGCGTCCTGCTGCTGGGCGCCGGTGGCGCCGCCCGCGGTGTGGCTCCGGCGCTGCTGGATGCCGGCATCACTGAAATGGTGGTGGTGAACCGCTCGCCCGAGCGTGCCGACGCGTTGTGCGATGCGCTGGGCGAACCCGGGCGCGTGGTGTCGCGTTACATCGAAGACCTGCGGGATCTGGGCGACTTCGAGTTGATCGTCAACGCCACTGCTGCGGGCCGCGACCGTGATGCCGGCGCGTTCGCGCTGCCGCTGGGCCTGGTCAACAGCCTCACCGCGGCGGTTGACCTCAACTATGGCCCCACCGCCATCGCCTTCCTGGCCTGGGCGCGCGCGGCGCAATGCCGCTACGCCATCGATGGCCTGGGCATGCTGGTGGAGCAGGCCGCGGAAAGTTTCTCGCTGTGGCATGGCGTGCGCCCGCAGACCGACCCGGTCTACGCCGCGCTGCGCGCGCGCGAGGCGGTGCTGGTCAGCGCCGACTGAGCCGGCGGCGATGAACGTCACCGAGATCCTGCTCAGCCTGATCACCAGCCTGCTGTCGCGCGCACCGATGCTGATCGCGCTGTTGCTGGGCCTGGTGCTGCTGTGGCGTGCGCAGCGCGGGCGCCTGCGTAGCGCTGCACTGGCCGCGCTGTGGGTGCTGCTGGGCTGCGTGCTGGCCGAGGTCGCCCTGCAGGCAATTCCGATGCTGCTGCTGCAGCAGGGCAACGTGCGCCAGATCAGCCTGGTCATGGGCATCGGCCGCTTCGTGCTGACCGCCGTGCAGGGCGTGGGGGTCGGGGTGCTGGTGTGGACCCTGGCGCGCAGCCTGCAACGACTGCCGCCGGCAGCCGGGCCGCGCGCATGATCCCGATCAAGCCGCTGGCGCTCGTGCTGATTGGCCTGCTCTGCGCAGGGCAAGGCGGTTGGACACTGCTGCACCCGCAGGCACTGGCCGCCGTCAACCGCGGCGGCCTGCTATACGAACGCTTCGGCCCGGCCGGCGTGGGCGTCGGCATGCTGGTGATGGGTGTGGTGACCTTGCTGATCGGTAGCGTGTGGGCGCGCTACGCCTGGCCGCGCCGCAGGGCGCGCGGCTGACCGGACACGTGGTCTTCGGCCGTCGCCTGCCCGGCCGCTGATCTCGCTCGCACGGCGCAGCACTGGTTCTTTGCTGCGTTGCCCGCACCCAGCCGCCGCCCGGCCACGCCGCCGCTGTCCTGGTGTACCGGACAAACACGTTCAGCTGCCCAACCGGCCGGTCGCAGGCGTTGCGCCGGTCCGTGCGAAAATAGCGCCATGACTGAAGTTGCCCCACCGGCTGCGCCGTCCGCGCCCGTTCCCACCCAGCGTGTTCTGACCGACCCGATTAAGGCCGGCATCCGCGACGCCTACGCCAAGCTGCAGGCCAATACACCCGGCTTTGCCACGCGGCGTGCGCAGAGCCAGATGATCGGCCTGGTCTCGCGGGCACTGGCCACCTCCGGCGGCATCGGCATCGCCGAGGCGCCCACTGGCGTGGGCAAGAGCCTGGGTTATCTCACCGCCGGCGTGCCGATCGCGCTGGCCACCAAGAAGAAGTTGGTCATCAGCACCGGCACCGTGGCGCTGCAGTCGCAGCTGGTGGAACGCGATATCCCGGCCTTCCTCAAGGCCACCGGGCTGGAGGCCACCGTGGCGCTGGCCAAGGGCCGCACCCGCTACCTGTGCACCCGCAACGCCGCCGAGCTGGAAGGCGATACCAACCAGAACGCCATGTTCGAAGACGAGCAGGCGCTCTACGACCGCCCGCTCAGCCCGGTCGATGCCGATCTGGCAAAGCGGCTGGCCAAGGCCTATGCCGCGCGCACCTGGAACGGCGACCTGGACGACGCGCCCGAGCAGGTCTCGGTGCCGCTGCGCATGCGCATCACCACGCCGGCCTCCGGCTGCGCGGGCCGCCGTTGCAGTTATGCCGCGCAGTGCCCGGTGCTCAAGGCGCGTACCGACGTGCGCGAAGCGCAGATCGTGGTCACCAACCACGCCTTGCTGCTGTCCTCCTTGTCGCTGGGCGATGCCGAAAACGGCCAGCCCTTGATCGCGCCACCGTCGGACATGCTGCTGGTGCTCGACGAAGGCCATCACATCGCCGGTGTGGCCATCGACCAGGGCGCAGCCAATCTGCCGCTGGACGAGATGGCCAAGCGCACCGGCCGCATGCAGATTCTCATCGCCGCCGCGTACCGCGCAGTGGACAAGGACAGGATCGGCAACCTGCTGCCCAACGAGGCCATCGAGGTGGCTGCGCGCGTGTCCAAACTGCTCAAGGCCTTCCATGCCGAAGTCGAGCGCGTGTGGAAGCCCGAGCCCGGCGAGCGCGATCCGTTGTGGCGCGCGGCCAACGGCAAGCTGCCGCCGCAATGGGGCCCGGCCATCGAAGAACTCGGCGAAGACACCCGCGCGCTGTTCAACTGGGTGCACGCTGCGCACAGCGCGGTGGCCAAGGGCAAGCAGGACGATGCGGCGCGCGAGCGGCTGCAGCGCAATCTGGGCCTGGCCCTGGAGACGGCCGAGCAGCAACACAATCTGTGGAGCGGCTGGCGACGCGAAGACAAGGAAGGCCAGCCACCGATGGCACGCTGGATCACCCTTTCGCGCGACGGCGACCTGATCTGCCATTGCTCGCCGGTCTCGGCTGCGCAGGTGCTGCGCACGATGATCTGGAACGAGGTGGATTCGGTGGTGATGACCTCGGCCACGCTCACCGGCGGCGGCGATTTCCAATCCTTCGCCATCGACAACGGCCTGCCCGAGCACGCCGAAATGGCCTCACTGGCCTCGCCGTTCGACCTGCCCAATCAGGCCGAGTTGATCGTGCCCAATTTCCCGGTCACGCCCGACGACCGCGAAGGCCACCCCAAGGAAGTGGCCAAGTATCTGGTGCGCGAACTGGACTGGACCGCCAAGGGCAGCATCGTGTTGTTCACCTCGCGCTGGAAGATGGAAAAGGTCGCCGACCTGATGCCGCTGGCGCAACGCAACCGCGTGCTGGTGCAGGGCGAGGGCAACAAGTCGCAGCTGATCACCGAACACCTGCGCCGCATCGCGGCAGGCGAGGGCTCGGTGCTGTTCGGCTTGAACTCGTTCGGCGAAGGGTTGGATCTGCCCGGCGAAGCCTGCACCACGGTGGTCATCACCCAGGTGCCGTTCGCCGTGCCCACCGACCCGCAAACCTCCACCTTGAGCGAATGGCTGGAAAGTCGCGGCCATAACGCCTTCAACCTGATCGCCATCCCGCATGCCTTACGCACGCTCACGCAGTTTGCCGGCCGCTTGATTCGTAGCTCCAACGACCATGGCCGCGTGATCATCCTCGACTCGCGCCTGCTTACCCGTCGCTACGGCAAACGCATCATCGATGCCTTGCCGCCTTTCAAGCGGGTGATCGGCTAAGCCAGCGCAACGAGGTGTTTCTGCTGCGGATAGGTCGCTATGACGGCATTTCGTTATGCGACCCAGTGTGCTTTACAGCACTCATTTTGCTTGGACGACAGGTTTTCCGGAATGGAGATCGCGAGTAAATTTTGTTCCTTTCTGGTTTATGGTCAGACCAGTAGGTATCACGAATTTCCACGCTTATCCGAGAGACCTGTGGTGCTCCAGGGTGAGGTAGTTATCGAACGCGTTCCAGCATCGGGGGTTGCGTGCTCATGAAGACCGTGGTGATGGCGTTGCTGCTGTTGTGGCAGGTGGCACTACCGGGGCAGGGTGTTGCCACAGATAGCAAAGCGCTGCAATCAGGGCATCAGTCCATGAATGCGTCCTACCGTGAACAGCTGTTAGCCCTGGCCGACGCCGATCAGAAGATCCGTGAACAGATTCGTGGCGCAGTCACGCCGCAGCAATTGCAGGCCAATCAGGGCGCGGCGAAGGAGGTGGCAATGCGTCTGGTCGCGTCGCAACGGGAAAACCAGGTGGCGCTGTCCGCCTTGATGGACAAATTCGGCTTTCCCGATATTGCCTCGGTCGGTCAGGACGGCGCACATGCGGGGTTTTTGGTTGCGCAACACTCCACTGATCGCGAGTTCCGCGATGCCTTCCTGCAGAAGATGCAGGCCGCATCAGAGCGTGGGTCCTACAGCACTGCCGACCTTGCGTTGTTTGTGGATCGGAACCTCGTCATGTCGGGCAAACCACAGCGCTACGGTACGCAACGCAAGGCCGACGGCAGCTTGTTCGAGTTGGAGGATCCTGCCCAGCTGCGGCAACGCAGGACAGAGGCGGGTCTGCCTGACGAGTAGAGCGGCACCGGGGGGCACTGGTCCGAATACGCTGCCATGGTCGCTGGGTGGCGCAGTGGGAGTACGCCTGCATTCGTGTGGAATCGGCAGCCTGTGTCCTGTCCCCTTGCGTGAGTGCGTGGACCCCCGCTATCGGCCAGACGACGGGTCGGCGCAATGCATGCTGTATCTGCTTGGCTCATGCAGCATGACGGCCGGAGCGGGGACGGTGCGGCAGCGTTCCGACAGGATGATTGAACGAGACCAGGTGCGTTCTGATCCACTGGATGTTAGATAGCGCGGACGCACTTGCACGCCGTGCACCACAACGCTCCACGGATTGTCTGTTCTTTTGCGTTGCACTATTTTTGTTGCTGTTGCCGTGTGAGCAGATTCGGCGTGACGCTGCTGCTTAGGGCGCCTCAGCGAGATATTGCTACGATCTGCAACAGACGGTCACCCTTTAACGCGATGTGTATCACGCAACGCAGTCATCATCATGTTCGCCTATCGAAGCGATCAGAACTAATGACTTCTCACGCTTCGGTCTGCTGGCCATGATTCAGCTCCCTCAACACGAGCTGACGCCATGCGCCCTGGATCCCTCATGGTGCTAGCCCTGCTAGCCCCCACGCTGATCGCACCGCCGGTCTTCGCCCAATCCGTCCTGACCCGCGACAACGGCGCCAAGGTTGGCGACAACCAGAACTCGCAGACCGCCGGTGCCAACGGCCCGATCCTGTTGCAGGACGTGCAGCTGATCCAGAAGCTGCAGCGCTTCGACCGCGAGCGCATCCCCGAGCGCGTGGTGCATGCGCGCGGTACCGGCGTCAAAGGCGAGTTCACCGCCACCGCCGATCTGTCCAACCTGACCAAGGCCAAGGTGTTCAGCGCCGGCGAGAAGACGCCGGTGTTCGTGCGCTTCTCCTCGGTGGTGCACGGCAATCATTCGCCGGAGACGCTGCGCGACCCGCATGGCTTCGCCACCAAGTTCTACACCAGCGAAGGCAACTGGGACCTGGTGGGCAACAACTTCCCCACCTTCTTCATCCGCGATGCGATCAAGTTCCCCGACATGGTCCACGCGTTCAAGCCGGATCCGCGCACCAACCTGGACGATGATTCGCGTCGCTTCGATTTCTTCTCGCACGTGCCCGAAGGCACCCGCACCCTGACCCTGCTGTATTCCAATGAAGGGACGCCGGCCGGCTACCGTTTCATGGACGGCAATGGTGTGCACGCCTACAAGCTGGTCAACGCGCAGGGCGAAGTGCATTACGTCAAGTTCCACTGGAAGACGCTGCAGGGCATCAAGAACCTCGATCCCAAGCAGGTCGCTGCGGTGCAGGCCAAGGACTACAGCCACCTGACCAACGATCTGGTCGGTGCGATCAAGAAGGGCGATTACCCCAAGTGGGACCTGTACGTGCAGGTGCTCAAGCCGGAAGACCTGGCCAAGTTCGATTTCGACCCGCTCGATGCCACCAAGATCTGGCCGGACGTGCCGGAGCAGAAGGTCGGCCAGATGGTGTTGAACAAGAACGTCGACAACTTCTTCCAGGAGACCGAGCAGGTGGCGATGGCGCCGGCCAACCTGGTGCCCGGTATCGAGCCGTCTGAAGATCGTCTGCTGCAGGGCCGTATCTTTTCCTACGCCGACACCCAGCTGTACCGCATCGGTGCCAACGGCCTGAGCCTGCCGGTCAACCGTCCGCGTGTGGCGGTCAACAACGGCAACCAGGATGGCCAGGGCAATATCGGTCAGACCACCAGCGGCGTGAACTACGAGCCGAGCCGTCTGGAGCCGCGTCCGCAGGAGACCGCCGCGCGTTACAGCGAATTGCCGCTGTCGGGTACGACCCAGCAGGCCAAGATCACCCGCGAACAGAACTTCAAGCAGGCCGGCGAGTTGTATCGCTCCTACAGCAAGAAGGACCGTGCGGACCTGGTGCAGAGCTTTGGCGAGTCGCTGGCCAACACCGATACCGAGAGCAAGCACATCATCCTGTCGTTCCTGTACAAGGCAGACCCCGAGTACGGCACCGGCGTCGCCCGCGTTGCCAAAGGCGACCTGGCCCGCGTCAAGCAGCTGGCCTCCAGCCTGCAGGACTGATCCACCCCGACGGCATCGCGGCCACGCCGCGGTGCCGTCCCCGTTTTCAGGAGAGCGATATGCGCACTCTGATGTTGGTTCTGCTGAGCGCGGTGTGCGCGCCGGCCCTCGCTGCCTCGCCGTCGGCGCCTGCCGCCGCGTCCACCTCGGCGGCCGCCAATCCCAAACAGGTCAAGCTGCAGCTGCGCGAGTACTTCTTCGATGCCGCGCGCGAAGGCCGGCAGGACATGCTGGCCGAGTTCATCCGCTCGCATTACGACCTCAACACCCGCGACGAAAAGGGCTATACCGCCCTGATCCTTGCTGCCTACCACGGCCAACGCCCGGCAGTGGAACAGTTGCTCAGCGCCGGTGCCGACCCCTGCGCGCAGGACAAGCGTGGCAACACCGCGCTGATGGGCGCCATCTTCAAGGGTGAACTGGGCATCGCCAAGCGCCTGATGCAGGCCGATTGTGCGCCGGACCAACGCAACAACGCCGGCCAGACAGCGGCGATGTACGCAGCATTGTTCCAGCGCACCGACGTGCTCAAGGACCTGGCCGCCAAGGGCGCCGACCTCAGCCTCAAGGATGGCCAGGGCAACGATGTGACCAAGCTGCAACGCGGCGAGTTCGCCACGGCACCGGCGCGCTGAGCGCAGCGATCGCGCGTCTCACCACGCGCTGCGTGCCTCGTCAGTGGCTCGCTCGCCGGGGCGTCGGCCACACTTCGCGCATCGATCCACTAGCGCTGCGCTCAGGCTGGGCGCAGCAGGTGCCTGCAACCTTGAGCAGGGTTCTGCTGCGCAGCGATGCACGGCGTCACTTCGCATCCGCGAACGGGTGGCCACGCTCCGACCTGAAGCGACCGGCACATCCTTGGACCGCCTGGTCAGTGGCCAGGCGCGCCGCGGACCGCCGTAAGCCGTCTTGCTCCCGGCAGGGCCTACCTGCGCAATGACCGCATCACGGACGCCCCGCATGACGCGATCGCCATGCCTCTGATCCGGTGCGCGGCAGGGCGCAGGCAACTGCTGCGACCGCCGCACGCACGGCAACGGGGGCCCGTATTGAAGAGACGTTTGCGGGAAATAAGACGCGGCGAGGTGGAGCCGTGCATCGCATCCAACGGATTCACCGAGCCCCCGCACAGCGCAGCCCGCAGCGTCCCAGCGCCCGGCAGGCACGTGGGCACCAGCGGCGCTGGCAGGGCATCGGCAGACCGCACACGCCACTCCACCAGGATGGCCGTCCCATGCCGCGTCACGCGAACGGTCGGTGCGCATCGCGATTGTGCAGCGCAGCATCGCGATTTTGTCCCTGTCGGTTTTCCGCCACACCTGCGTTGGAACTCTGGCGAATGTGGTGGTTGAACCGGCGCGGCGTCAGGAGATTTCCGACGCGCAAAGCCTTGCGCGCCAAGGCTTTGACATAAAACTGAGCGCGCGCTGACCCGCTTGGGATTTGCTTGGAAAAAGCGCAGAAAACAGTTCAAGAACGGGCCGGGAACGCCGATGCTTCAGCCATCGCAGCTTGGAACCCCCGCCATGAAGATCGATCCCTCCCTCCCTTTCCTGATGTCGCTGTTGGCCATGGTGCTGTGCACCGCCACCGCCGTCGTCGCCCTGGTGTTTGGCCAGATCCACGTTCTGGCGACCTCATGGAGCTTCTATGCGGTGATGGGCACGGCCCTGATCACGCTGGCGGCCTCGTACCACGCCCTCGGCAAGCCGCTGAGCGCCGAAGAGCGTGTGGGTTTCCGCAACCCGTAATTCCATCTGTGTCCTGTGTAGTGCGCGCCGCGCCTATGCCAGCACCGGACGCAAGAAGCTGCGTTCGTAACTGATGATGCAACGCGTTCGCTCGGCATAGGCGAACGCCGACAGACACGCTGCATCCTGCAGCGATGCCTCGCGATAACGCTCGTACTCGGCAAGCGAGGGAAACGAAAACAGCGCCAGCGCGATGTTGTTCGCCCCTTCCGAGGGAAGAAAGTAGCCGTGATGCTGGCCGCCAAAGCGCGTCACCAGCGGAATCCACAGCCGCGCGTAATGCTCGAATTCGGCCAGTTGGTAGGGGTCGATCACGTAGCGCAGCGAACAGGTGATCATGGAGCGGGTCCGGCAGGCGGGGAGCTTCAGCATGCCATGGCGCACTGCCGCAGATTCATCGGCTCCCGTGTAAGCTGCTGATCCTGCTTCGTATTGCAATGGCTGCTCGCTGCGGCCAACCGTCATGACCGCTTCCGCCGATCGCTACGCCGCCTCCCTGCGCCTGTCCGTCGCTCCGATGATGGACTGGACCGACCGCCATTGCCGGGTGTTCCACCGCCTGCTCGCGCCGTCCGCACGCCTGTATACCGAGATGGTGCACGCCAATGCGGTGATCCACGGCGATCGCACGCGATTGATCGGTTTCGACCCGGTGGAGCACCCGCTGGCCCTGCAGCTGGGCGGCAGCGAGCCGGCCCTGCTGGCGCAGGCGGCGGCCATCGCCCAGGACTGGGGCTATGACGAAATCAACCTCAATTGCGGCTGCCCGTCCGATCGCGTGCAGGCCGGGCGCTTTGGCGCCTGCCTGATGCGCGAGCCGGCGCTGGTGGCAGAGTGCGTGGCGGCGATGTGCACCGCCACCGACCTGCCGATCACCGTCAAATGCCGTTTGGGCGTGGACGACGATGACGACTACGCGGTGTTTGCCAGCTTTGTCGACCAGGTGGTCACCGCCGGCGCCGCGATGGTGGTGGTGCATGCCCGCAACGCCTGGCTCAAGGGCCTGTCGCCAAAGGAAAACCGCGAAGTGCCGCCGCTGCGGTACGACTGGGCCTACCGGCTCAAGCAGCAGCGCCCCGACCTGCCGGTCGTGATCAATGGCGGCATCGCCGCCGTCGACGCGGCGCTGGCCCACCTGCAGCACACCGACGGCGTGATGCTCGGCCGCGCCGCCTATCACGACCCGTATGTGCTGCATCAGCTCGATGCCGCGTTGAACCGGCGCCCCGAGCAGTCGCGCGAGTCGTTGCTGCGAGCGCTCGAGCCCTATGTGGTCACTCAGCTGCAGCAGGGTCTGGCCTTGAAGCACATCACCCGTCACGTGCTGGGCCTGTTCCATGGTCAGCCGGGCGGGCGCGCGTTTCGGCAGGTGTTGAGCGAGGGCGCACACCGCCCTGGCGCCGGCTGGGAGCTGGTGGAGCAGGCCCTGCAGCGGACCGACACCCGGCCCTGGCGCGTCGTGGCCTGAACTGGCCCGGCGCTTGCATATGCTGAATGGGCAGGAGGTATCCGGAGTGATAGTGGCGAAGGCAGTCGCGCCGCAGGCCTCTTCTTGGAGCCAATGCGGAATCCAGACTATTCATTTGACTGAACGGTGTTAACACCAAGCTAAAAAGTTCAGATCGGATTCACCCCGAAAAATCAAGAATTTGGCTCGATTCCCGGGCCCGGCCGCAGTGTGATGCATTGCCGGTTTCACGAATTTTGAATGTTTCTGAACAACCCGCTAGGATCCCGTTGTGACCCAAACCCTCAGCCGCGCCCGTTTTGTTGTCCTGGTTGCCCTCTGGGCCGCCATGGCGGCGCCGTCTGCCTGGGGCCAGGGATATCCGACGGCGCAGAGCAGTCGTGAGGCGATGCCGCCGTCAGCGCGCGGCAACAGCCGCAGCTTGTCCGACACCATCCGCTCCGTGCAGCGCTCCACCGGTGGGACGATCCTGGGCGCCGAGCGGGTGCCATTCGATGGCGGCAACCTCAATCGGGTCAAGTACATGAAGGATGGCCGCGTCCATACGGTGTACGAGCCGGAACAAGCGCACGCTGCGCCGCCCCGCACCTCCGTCGCACCCGATGCCCCACCACGCGACGATAACCACTGAACCCCCATAGTTCTGCGTTCAGTCTCATAAATCCCCGGCCCCGGGCCGATAACGTTACTAGGGAGAGTGCATGCGTATTCTTTTGGTCGAAGACGAAGCTCCGCTGCGCGAGACCCTTGCCGCGCGTCTGAAGCGTGAAGGCTTTGCTGTCGACGCTGCACAAGACGGCGAAGAAGGTCTGTACATGGGCCGGGAAGTGCCATTCGATGTCGGCATCATCGACCTGGGCTTGCCTAAGATGTCGGGCATGGAGCTGATCAAGGCGCTGCGCGACGAGGGCAAGAAGTTTCCGGTGCTGATTCTGACCGCGCGTTCGAGCTGGCAGGACAAGGTCGAAGGTCTCAAGCAGGGTGCCGACGATTACCTGGTCAAGCCGTTCCACGTCGAGGAATTACTGGCACGCGTCAATGCGCTGCTGCGGCGCGCGGCGGGCTGGAGCAAGCCGACCCTGGAATGCGGGCCGGTGGCCTTGGATCTGGCGGCGCAGACGGTGAGCGTCAATGGCGCCAACGTCGATCTGACCAGCTACGAGTACAAGGTGCTCGAGTACCTGATGATGCATGCCGGTGAACTGGTCTCCAAGGCCGACCTCACCGAGCACATCTATCAGCAGGACTTCGACCGCGACTCCAACGTGCTGGAAGTGTTCATCGGTCGGCTGCGCAAGAAGCTCGACCCCGACGGCGAGCTCAAGCCGATCGAGACCGTGCGTGGTCGCGGTTACCGCTTCGCCATTCCGCGTACCGAAGGCTGAGTTCGCACGGCGGCAAGCAGGACGATCGGGTGCCGGTGCGCTCCAAATGGTACAAACGCTGGCGCCCGCGCTCCCTGCAGGCGCGCCAGCTGCTGGCCGCCAGCCTCAGCCTGGTGGCCTTCCTGGCGCTGGCCGGGTATGCGCTGGATGTGGCGTTCGCCGACACGGCCGAACGCAACCTGCGCGAGCGGCTGAAGAACTACGCTTCCGCATACGCGGCCAATATCGATTTTGTTCGCGATGGCTCTCTGTACATCGGCGGGCAGCCGCCTGACCCACGGTTCGACGTTCCCGGTGGCGGGCTGTATGTCGAGGTCGTGCGCCCGGACGAGAGCTGGACCTCGATGTCGGCGGAAGGCCCGAACATTCCGCATGGCCGCATGCTCGAACCGCGGCAGGAAGAGTTCATCGGCCCGCTGGAAATGACCCAGATCGATGGCAGCCTGGGCCAGTTGTATCGTTACGGGCTGGGTGTGAGCTACGTCGAGCGCGAACACGGCGGCGAGATTCCGTACACCATCTACGTGATGGAAGACGCGCGCTCGATGGGCGCGCAGCTGCGCGTGTTCCGTGGTGCGGTGTGGTTCTACCTCGGTAGCGCCGGCGTGGTGCTACTGGTGTTGCAGGCCTTCATCCTGCAGTGGAGCTTGCGCCCGCTGCGGCGGGTCATCAACGAACTGACCAAGGTGCAGCGCGGCGAAATCCAGCGCATGAGCGAGCAGCATCCGCGCGAACTGGAACCGCTGACCGACAGCATCAATGCCTTCATCGAGAGTGAGCGCGACAACCTGGAGCGTCAACGCAACACGCTGGCCGACCTGGCGCATAGCCTCAAGACACCGATCGCGGTGCTGCGCACGCAACTGGACAGCGGTGCCTCCGAGCGCGACCTGCATGCGGAAATGGACGTGCAATTGCGGCGCATGAACGACCTGGTGTCGTACCAGCTCGCGCGTGCGGCCTCCAGCGGCCACAAACTGTTCGCCGCGCCCTTGCCGATCGAGCCCAGCGCCGAAGAAATCGTGCGCGGGCTGGAGAAGGTGTACTCGGTCAAGGGCGTGCTGTGCGAATTCGACATTTCACCGGAGGCGCGCTTCCACGGTGAGCCTGGCGATCTGCAGGAACTGCTCGGCAACCTGCTGGAAAACGGCTTCAAATGGGCACGTAGCCGCGTGTTGCTCACGGCCCAGCCTGGTCCCACCACCGGTAGCCGGCGTGCCGGCCTGATCCTGTCGGTGGAAGACGATGGCCCCGGTATCGCGCCGGAGGATGTGGCCAAGATCCTGCAGCGCGGCGTGCGGGGCGACGAGCGCGTGCAGGGCCATGGCATCGGCATGTCGATCGTGCAGGATCTGATCAAGGCCTACCGCGGCGAACTGCAGGTGGTGCGCTCGCAGGAACTGGGCGGTGCCCGCTTCGATGTCACCCTGCCGGCGGGGCTGTAAGCGGCCGTCTGGCCCGATGAACCCATGGGCAATCGCCCGCGCGGCTCCGACAACCGTTTAACGCCTCGCGCGTTGGCTTGCCCATACTGGTTCGGTTGCAGGCAGTTGCGATGGAGAGCCGCATGGTCGAGCGCGTTGCACAGCGTTCTTGCGTGAAAACACGTGCCAACCGGCAGCTGCGCCGATGGCGGCTGCCGCTACTGGCTGCCGGCTGCGCAGTTGCGCTGCTTGGCCATGCCGCCGAGGCGGCGTTGACGCCGACCCAGGTGCGTTGGCTGCAACGCGCCAGCTACGGTGTGAATGCCGATGGCGCGGCGCAGTTGCAACGCCTTGGCCGCAGGCGCTATGGCGCCCTGCTGTTGCAGCCCAGCGACGATGCGGCGCTGCCGGCACCGGTGCGTGCCCAACTGCAGCGCTTCGATGCGCTGCACACGCCGCTGGTCACCTTGCTGACCCAGTACGAGGCCGACAAGATCCGCTTGCAGACCATGCCCGATGGCGATGCGAAGGCAGCCTTGCGCAAGGACTGGCAGGCGCGCGGCGGACAGATGCTGACCCAGGCGCGGCAGGCCCAGTTGCTGCGTGCGGTATATGCGCCGGACCAGCTGCGCGAGCAGCTGGTGTGGTTCTGGCTCAATCACTTCAGCGTGTATGCCGACAAGGGCCGGGTGAAGTGGATGGCCGCCGACTACATGGAACACGCGATCCGCCCCAACGCCACCGGCAAGTTCGCCACGCTGGTCATGGCCACGCTGCAGAGCCCGGCGATGCTGGAGTACCTGGACAACGCCAAGAACGCCAAGGGCAAGGTCAACGAGAACTACGCACGCGAGTTGATGGAGCTGCACACGCTGGGCGTGCACGGCGGCTACACCCAGCAGGATGTGCAGCAGCTGGCCCTGATCCTCACCGGCGCCGGTTTGGTGCCGGTCAAGGCCGATGGAGCGCCGCCGGTTCCGATGGCCGTGCCCGGCCAGCCACCGGCGGTGCGCAAGGGCCTGTTCGAGTTCAACCCGGCGCGTCACCAGCCCGGCGACAAGGTCCTGCTGGGGCAGCGCATCGCCGCTGGCGGGCTGGATGAAATCGAACATGCCGTGCAGTTGCTGGTACGTCAGCCGGCATGCGCGCGCTTCGTGTCGCAGCGGATGGCCGAGTACTTCGTCAGCGATACGCCGCCGCCGGCGCTGGTGGCGCGCATGGCCAGCACGTTCGAGCGCAGCGACGGCGACATCGCCAAGGTCGTGCAGACCATGCTGAGCTCGGCCGAATTTGCACAGGCGCAACCGCGCAAGTTCAAGGACCCCAACCGGTTTGTGGTGTCGGCCATGCGGCTGGCCTACGAAGACCAGCCGGTGATCAACGCCGCGCCCATGGTCAGTTGGGTGCAACAACTCGGCCAGCCCCTGTTCGGGCGCATCACGCCGGACGGATGGTCGCTGCAGTCGCGGGCCTGGACCAGCTCCGGGCAGCTGGCGCGCCGGTTCGAGGTGGCGCGTTCGCTGGGCAGCGGGCCAAAGCAGGTGTTCCGGCTCGATGGCGACAGCGACACGCCGGTCCCGCCGCTGACGCAGATCGATACGCGCACGGCGTATCGCTGGATCGCGCCCTCGCTCTCCGGCGCGACGCGTCAGGCGCTGGAACAGGCCCGTTCGCCGGCGGAATGGAACGGGTTCTTGCTGTCCTCGCCGGACTTCAACTACCGCTGATTCTGTAGTTTGCGATGCGGTGATCGCCGCAGGAGTGCACCATGCAACGACGTCAATTTCTGCTCGCCTCGGCAGCTGCCGCGAGTCTGCCGTGGACCGGCCGCCTGTTCGCTGCCCCGCGCGAGGGCGCGCGCATGCTGGTGGTGTTTTTGCGCGGCGGCTACGACAGCAATAACCTGCTGGTGCCGCACGGCAGCGATTTCTACTATCAGTCGCGCCCCACGCTGGCGATCGCGCGGCCGGACCCGTCCAACCCCGACAGCGCCATCGCGCTGGATGCGCAGTGGGGGCTCAACCCGGTGATGCGCGATGCCTTGCTGCCGCTGTGGCAACGCAATCAGCTGGCATTCGTGCCGTTTGCCGGCACCGATGACACCTCGCGCAGTCACTTCGAAACCCAGGACGATATAGAATCCGGGCAGGCTGGCACGCACCGCGATTACCGCTCGGGGTTCATGGCGCGGCTGTCGGGTGTACTCAGCGGGGTGCCGGCCATTGCCTTCACCGATTCGCTGCCGTTGACCTTTCAGGGCGGCGCGGATCTGCCCAACGTCTCGCTCAAGGGCATCGGCAAGGGCGGGCTGGATGCACGGCAGGCGCAGATCCTGGCGCAGATGTACGACGCCACGCCACTGGCGGCCGCCGCGCGCGAGGGTCTTGCCTTGCGTCAGCAGGTCACCGCGCAGCTGCGCGAAGAGATGGAACAGGCCGGCCGCGGCGCTGCCAGCGCGCGGACCTTTGCCGACGAAACCCGGCGCATGGCCACCCTGATGCGCGAGCGGTACCGCCTGGGATTCGTCGATGTCGGTGGTTGGGACACGCATGCCAACCAGGGCAGCGTCGCAGGCGGGCTGGCCAACAACCTGCGCAACCTCGGCGAGGGGCTGGCCGCCTATGCCGACGCGCTGGGTCCAGCCTGGAACGACACCGTGGTGGTGGTGATTTCCGAATTCGGGCGTACCTTCCGCGAAAACGGCAGCAAGGGCACCGATCACGGGCATGGCACCACGTACTGGGTCTTGGGGGGCGGCGTGCGCGGCGGCCGCATTGCAGGCGAGCAGGTGGCTGTAGAGCAGGCGCACCTGCTGCAGAATCGCGATTACCCGGTGCTGACCAACTACCGCAGCCTGTTCGGCGGCGTGCTGCAGCGTCTGTGGGGCTTGTCGCCAGCGCAACTGGAGCGTGTGTTTCCCGGTGCGACACCGCGTGACCTGGGCCTGGTGTGAGCGGGTAAAACATCCTGTGGTGCGTGTGACATCACGGGCAGTGATGTGAAACGACGCGCGCCATCACCCGACAGGACGCGCCGCACTCATCGCTGTGCAGGCGACGCAAACGGCGAGGGGCCGTAAACCCTGGTCAGATGTGCGGCGACCGCCGGCATTGCGCGCTCCAGGACATGCGGGGCCGAGAAGTGGTATTCGCTGACCACGGCAAAGAACTCTTCCGGTGCTTCTGCAGCGTACGGGTCGATCTCGGTGTGCCGACCTGCATCCACCCGTTGGCAGAACGCATCGTAGGCCTGCTGAAAATCCTGCGCCCAGCGGCGTTGCACCGCACGCGGCAGGGGCGGCGTGCCGTCGAGTGCTCCATCCAGGGCATCGAGCTTGTGCGCCATCTCATGCACGATCACGTTGAAGCCGGCGTTCGGGTCGTCCAGATCCGCCTGTACGTCGGCCCAGCTGACGATCAACGGACCCTGTTCCCAGGCTTCGCCAATCAAGGTGTCGTCCCAGGCATGCATGACGCCGGCGGCATCAACGTGGGTACGCTGCACCCGAAATGCGTCCGGGTACACGATCAGCTGCGACCAGCCGCGCCAGCCAGCCGCGCCGATTTCCAGCAGCGGCAGGCAGCAGGTGGCCGCCAGCAACACGTGGTCCTGCGGCTGCAGCTGCAGTCCATCGACCGGCGAGATGGTTTTTTGGTGCAGGAACTGCGCAGTCAGCGCACGCAGGCGGTGCTGGCGGTCCGTATCGAGCGCAGCGATCCAGGCGCATCCGGTGCAGACCGGTTGCCACAACGCATCGTCGATCTGAAGCGGCGGCCGGCGCAGCCAGCGCGTCAACCACTGGATCAGCGGAACATGCCCGGCAGGAAGCTGTGCCAGCGCGGCATCATGCGCATGCGCGGAAACAGGCCGTCGCCATCGTTGCCACCGCCGCCGGTTGCCGGTGCGGGCTTGTGCTGCGGCGCGCGTGCGGGCGTGGCCGGCTCGCCGTTGGGCGTCCTGCCGCGCGCGGCCGAATTGGTGCTGACGCAGCTCTCATGATCGCCGTCGACCAGCTGGTCCGATGCCAGTGCGGCAAGCGGAGCCAACAACAGAAGCAGGCAAACTGTGAGTCGGCGCATCGTCCACATCCAGGGCAGGCGGCGTGAGTCGCCGATCATAACGCGGTTTTCACTGCCTCACGCAAGCCGCGCTGGGCGGCCGGGAAGCCTTGGCGCATACTTTCACGGATCGATTTGGGAACCGTTGCCGTGGACGACCGCGCGTTGCTGGCCAAACTTGCAAGCGGCCGGCTCTCCGGCGATGCGCTGGCGCGCGATGCGGGGCTGACCCGCGCTGCGGTGTGGAAGCGCATCCAGAACCTGCGCGCTGCCGGTATCGCCATCGAGGGGCGGGCCGGTGACGGCTACCGGCTGGCCACGCCGCTGGACCTGCTGGATGCCGCGCGCATTCGCGCCGCCATGCCCGCCGACGCTGCTGCCGGCCTGGCCGGGTTGGAGGTCGCCTGGACCCTGGAGTCCACCAACACCACGCTGCTGGCGCGTCCGGCCCCGGAGCAGGGCGTGGAGGTGTTGCTGGCCGAGCGCCAGACCGGCGGGCGCGGGCGCCGTGGCCGGCAATGGGCCTCGCCGCTGGCTGCGCATATCTATCTGTCGGCGTCGCGCCGGTTCAGCGGCGGATTGGGCCAGCTGGCCGGGCTCAGCCTGGCGGTGGGCGTGGCGGTGGCCGAAGCCTTGCGCGCCTGCGGGTTTGCCGACGTCGGCCTGAAATGGCCCAACGACCTGCTGGCACGCGAGCGCAAGCTGGGCGGCCTGCTGATCGAAGGCGGCGGCGAGATGGCCGGCAACGCACGTGCGGTGATCGGCCTGGGCTTGAACGTGCACATGCCACCAGCCGCCGCGGCCACGATCGACCAGCCATGGGTGGATCTGCAGACGCTGGCCGGCCGCGCGGTGTCGCGCGACACCGTGGCGGCGGCGGTGTTGTCGGGTCTGCTGCCGGCACTGGACCTGTTCGAGGCGCAGGGGCTGGCGCCGTTTCTGAGCCGCTACGCGGCGCTGGATGTGTTGCGCGGCCGCACCGTGCAGGTGGAAGAAGCCGGCACGCGGCATCACGGTGTCGCGCTGGGTCTGGCCGCCGACGGGGCGTTGCGCGTGCAACTGGGCGAGGCCGAACGCCTGTTCCATTCCGGAGAAGTCAGCGTGAGACCTGCATGAGCGCGTGGTTGTTCGACCTGGGGAATTCGCGGTTCAAGTACGCGCCGCTGCAGGGGCACCGTGCCGGCGACGTGCAGGCCTGGGCGCACGGTGCCGAAGCGATGGACGCCGCCGCATTGTCGGCGCTGCCGTCCGGGCGCGTCGCGTACGTGGCGAGCGTGGCGGCCCCGGCACTGGCGCAGCGGATGCTCGGCTGCCTGCAGGAGCGCTTCGCGCAGGTCTGCGTCGTGCGCACCAGCGCCGAGTGCGCCGGCGTCCGCATCGCTTATGCCGATCCCGGCCGGTTCGGGGTGGATCGCTTTTTGGCCCTGCTGGGCGCGCGCGGCGAAGCGCCGGTGTTGGTGGCGGGGGTCGGCACCGCGCTGACCATCGACGTGCTCGGCGCCGACGGGCAGCATCACGGCGGCCGCATTGCGGCCTCGCCCACCACCATGCGGCAGGCCTTGCATGCGCGTGCGGTGCAGTTGCCGGCCAGTGGCGGCGAGTATGTCGAGCTGGCCAACGACACCGACGATGCCCTGACCTCTGGCTGCGATGGCGCCGCGGTGGCGCTGATCGAGCGCAGCCTGCAGCACGCGCAGCGCAGCCTGGGCACGTCGGTGCGGCTGCTGCTGCACGGCGGCGGCGCGCCGCCGTTGCTGCCGTTGTTGCCCGATGCCAGCTTCCGTGCCGCGCTGGTGCTGGACGGGCTGGCAACCTGGGCGACCGCGTCGGCCAGCCCGTAGAATCGGGGCATGTACGTCCGCGCGCTGATCGTTGTCCTGCTCATCCTCAATGCCGGGGTGGCGTCATGGTGGGCGGTGCAGCCGCCACCGGCGCCACCGGCCGCGCCGCCGCCGCCGGCCGGTGTGGCCCGGTTGGACGTGCTGCCGCCGCGTGCGGTTGTTGCGATGCCGCCAGCACAGGAGACCGCTGCCGCGGCTGCGGATGTGCCCCCGGCCGCTGCGCCCGTCCCGCTGCAAACCGCGCCGACTGCGGTGGTGGCGCCCGCCTCGACGCCGACGCCTGCCACGGCCAGGCCGGTGCCTGCGCCCACCGACAGTGCGGTACCGGCGAAGAGCGCTTCCACCGCTGCCAAGGTGGCGACTGCAGCTGCCAAGGTGGCGACTGCAGCTGCAATGCCACCGACGACACCGCCACCGACACCACCACCGAATCCCGAACGCTGTGCCAGCTTCGGGCCTTATGCGGCACGCGGGGATGCCGACACGGCGCTGACGCGCCTGCGTGGGCAGGCCGCCCGCGCCAGCCTGCGCGAGGACAAGGACGCGGGTGTCAGCACGTTCCGGGTGATGCTGCCCAATGTCGGCGACCGCGCGGCGGCGCAGGCGCTGGTCAAGCGCATTGCCGCCGCCGGCATCGGCGACTATTACGTCATCGCGCAGGGCGAGGACAACACCGTGGCCCTGGGGCAATACCAGAGCCGCGAGCGCGCCGAGCGGCGCCAGGCGAGCCTGGTGGGCGCAGGCTTCCCGGCGCAGCTGGTGCCCAGCGGTACCGGCCAGTCGCGCTGGTGGGTCGATGTCCGCAGCACGGCCACGGCCGCCGCGTTGCAGGGCGCAGCCGGTGCAACGCGGCAGCGATCGCTAGATTGCGCCGCGCTGCGCTAGAATGCGCACCGGCGCGCAATGCGCCTGCCTTTGCCGGCATAGCTCAGTTGGTAGAGCAACCGCCTTGTAAGCGGTAGGTCCCCAGTTCGAATCCGGGTGCCGGCACCATCCTGCAGAGATCATCCCCCAAAGTTCGACCACGCTGATCGTGCACGCGTGTGGGCTGTGCCCCATGCCGGATGCCGCAGCGGCGGGTTCGTGTGCGATGCGGCGGGCCTTGCATCGCAGGCGTCCTGCCGGCATCGACGTGATCGAGCGGCCTTGCCCTGGCCAACCTGCACGTGCGAGGAGCGGGCGTGGTTCATGGCGTGAGGTGTGTCGGTTGGACGTTGCCGGCGCGGCTGGCCAACGTGTTCGCACAGATGCCTGCTGCATGGACAGACATCCGGACATTTCGGCGCTATGGCACCACTGTGGCGGCGGCAGTGGGCAAACGCCCGGGTCCAGGATCTCCAACGCGCGGTTCTGGCAGGCCGGGCTGTGGCGCTCCTGCGACAACCGCCAGGTGCGGGCTCGCCGTGGCATCGATGCACGCCTTGCTTCATTCTCACCGACCCGTCTCCCCCCTTCTGCCGGAAGACAGGACCTGGTCACGACATGGTGCGTGTCCCGGCTGCGCGAGGTGTGATCCGGGTCGGCTGGGCCGCCCTGTCTGGCCTGAAGCGCGCAGCCCCGCGCTGCGCCCAGCGATCAGGCGGGACGGCCGGCAGAGAGCAGCTGGAGCGCGGCGGTGCCGGCGTCGCCGCTCACGCGCTCGGCCAGGGCGGATACGACAATGGCGAGGGCGCGGCGTAGCACGCTGTCGGCGTCGGCGATGGCGTCCAGCACGTGTTTGCCCGGCAATTCCAGTGCGGCAAAAATCGCGCGGCAGCGCTCCAGGTTGTCCTGGGTTTCGAAATGGTTGGGTGCGTCGCCGCGTGCGCGGATACGGGCCAGGCCGGTGGGAGGCGGCAGGTCCAGCAGCAACAGCACATCCGGGCGCGGCGCGAAGGCGTTGCGTTCCAGCAGTGCGTCCAGTGGCAGGCCGGCGGCGCCCTGGTAGGCGACCATCGAAGGAAAATAGCGGTCCAGGATCACGATGTCGCCGCGCGCCAGCGCCGGCGCGATCAGATTGTCCACGTGTTCGTGGCGATCGCGGATCAGCAGCTCGGCCTCGTCGTCCGCGCTCAGGCGCCCGGTGGCTGCGGATTGACGCAGCTGGGTGCCCCAGGGGCCATTGGTTGGCTCCTTGCTGGAGACCACGCGTGCGCCGGCGGTCTGCAAGGTGGCCGCCAGGCTGCGCGCCAGCGTGGTCTTGCCGGCGCCGTCGATGCCTTCGATGGCGATCAATAGCCCGCCGGGCTTCAGTTCGATTGTCATCGCGCTACTTTATCTGATCGTGACGATGGACCAGTAGCCACAGCGCGGCGGCAACGCCAACCCGGCGCTGTCGACACTGGACGAGCGAACACCCGGCGATACACGATGGCCACTGCCGCGGGCGCATGCCTGCAATGAGCAATGACGCCGCGGTGCGGCGGCTTCGAGGGCATCCCACGCGCCATCCCCAAGCTCATGACGCAACCCCAATCGCCAATCCCAAATCCCAGCCCTATGGCCAAATACTTATTACCGATATGTCCAGCGCGATGTCGGAATCGTCCCGATGTCCCGGCCGCTGCCCCCTGGGCATACTGAACAAGTCAGACGTAGCGCTCATTCGTGTCATGACTGAGTCGCCTTTCTGGCTTCAAGGAAGAAGGACGCGTCGCCGCCACCCTAGAGGCGGCATCCCCCGCGTGACGCCCTCTCAGGCCCGTCGTGACCGGATTCCTTGTTTATCGGTGCGGTTTATCGGTACGTGCACGGCACGCGTTCGCCTAACGGCCGATCACGTCGCCGAGGTATAGCGATAGGACAGCAGCGATTTCACCAGGAAGGTGATCTGGGTGGCCGAGCGCGCATCCACGCGCATCACCGGGATGCGGAAGCCTTCGGCCACCAGTGCCTCGCGGAACGGCGGCACCAGGAAATCCTCGACCTCGTCGGTCATGGTGATGCCCACCGCCAGGCTGGCCTCGGGCGCGATTTGCGAAAACTCGCGCAGCAGCGCCATGGTGGCCTCGAGCATCTGCGGATCGCGCGCATTGGTCAGCACGATCACGCCCAGCGCACCGTCGCAGACCAGCGGCCACATGAAATCCAGATATTTCTGCCCGGGCACGCCATAGACGTGCAGCAGCTCGCCGTCTTCCAGCTCGATCGAGCTGTAATCCAGCGCGACCGTGGTGTAGGTCTTGTCGCCGTAGGCATCCTGGCTGAGCGGCATTTCGGTGCTGACCGGCTCCACATCGGAGATGGCGCGTACCGCCGTGGTCTTGCCGGCGCCCATGCCGCCAACGAACACCAGTTTGTTGGCTGGAAGACTCATGACTGCGCCTGAAAGAGTGAGAGGCCAAACCGACGTGCGACCCAGGAAAAGAACCGGGAATTGCTGCTGTCCGGACGACGCGGCGTAGAAGGCACGGGAATCTCCGCAGTCTGGGCAAGGCCGCTGGCAAGTGCAGCGGCGAACAGGCATTCCACCGTTTGCAGCGGGAGCTTGCAAGCATTGGCCAGGGCCTGCGGGCGCCACGGGCGCGCATGCAGGTGGGCGATGGCCAGCAGTTGTGCGGGCGAGCTGGTGTCGGCACTCAGCTCGGGCCACTGACGCAATTGCAACGCATGCGCCGGCTCCACCGCCGGCAGCGCGGGACGCAGATGCTCGGGCAGGGCGAAGTACAGCGCTTCGAAGGAGAGCCGTTGGGGCAGCGCGACGTCGGCGTCGTCGGCCACGCGCTGCCAGCCTGGCAGGTCCAGGGCGGCCACCAGCGCGGGCAAGCCGATGCCGGCCGGCAGATGCACGCAAGCGTTGGCCGGGTCCACCCGCACCTGTAGGCTCGCATGCCGCACCATCACCGTGCCGGGCCCGAATTCACCGCGGCAATGGCGTAGCAGCAGTGCCGGTTCGGCCACCTGGGTGGTGTGCGGGGAGGACAGCAACAGGCGCATCTGCTCGTTGAGTTCGCGCACCGTGGCGCCATGCTTGAGCCAGGCGCCGGCAACCGGTGTGCGCGAGACCACCAGCACCCGCACCGGCTGGCCCTGCAGCGCCTGCCACGCGGCCAGGCCGTCGGCGGTTTCCAGACCCAGCACCACCACGTCGGCCGCATGCTGCGGCCATTCGCCCAGCTGCACGTCGATGCGCTCGGCAAGCAGCAGCGAACACGCCAGTTTCAGGCGCGTGGTGTGCAGCAGGTCCAGGCCGGCCGTGGCGACCCGCATGGCGTGAATGGGTGTGGTCATGAGTGGGCGCCGTCGTGGCGCAATGGAGCGACAACGCCTGCCGGGACGTACCGGCAGGCAGGGCAGGCGACGCGCAGGCGCCGCCCGAGGGGCATCAACCGAAATCCAGGGTCTTTTCGAACGCCTTGAGCTCGTGGCGGGCCATCGCCAGATTGGCCTTGGCGCGGTCCAGCACGACGTACAGGAACAAGGTGGGGTTGCTCTCCAGCGGGCGCAGCAGGTGGTACTGGCGCGACAGGGTGATCAGGATGTCTTCGATGGTGTCGTTCAGGCCGAGCTGCTCGGCGATGCGGCGCTTGGCACGCACCACGTCGGTATTGCCGGCCGCGGCCAGCTCGAGGTTGAGCTCGGTGCCGCCGGTCATGCCCAGCGCCATGCCGCTATCGCTGTCGACCAGCGCGGCGCCCACGAAACCGGCGAGCGAATGCAGTTGTTCCAGAGTGAGTTTTGACATCGGTGGTCCCCTTCCAAACGGTGAGAAAAATCGGTGCGCTCAGGCAAGCACGAACAGTGCCAGGCCTCAGCCGGCCGGCTGCGCCAGGGCGGTGGCCAGGCGGCCGGCGCAATCGCGCGCATTGAACAGCAGCGCGGCGGCATTGAGGTCAGGCCCGCCCACCGCCGTCAGCGTCAGCGGCTTGTCGGCGCGGATGCGGATCAGCACCAGCTGCCCCCCGCGGGTGCTCACGGTGGCGTAATCGGCTTCGCTCAGGCGCGATTCGCGCGCCAGGGTCTCGCCCAGGGTGAGGAACGAGTTGGCCATCGCCGCCAGGCGACGTCCATCCACGTCCAGGCTGGAGTGTTCGGCGATGGCGCGGCCATCGGCGGTGGACAGCATCAGCAGGCGGATGCCGGGCTCGCGTTCGATGGTCTGCGCAAATTCGCGCCCGATGCGCTGCAGGTCGTACTGATGCGACGCGCGCGCGACTTCACCCACGGCGGCCTTGACGACCTGGTTGACGGCGTTGTGCGGCATGAAGATCCCCTGTTGCTGATGGCCCGAGCGCGTGCGTGGTGCATGTCCTGCGCTGGCCGGCGCACCATACCATCCAGGTATAAGCGCACAGTCACACCAGCCACAGCGGTTTCACTGGGCGGTCAGACAAGCAGAATCTGCAAAGTCCAGCGCGCCACAAACTGCCGTGGCACGTCACAGTAGCGGCGCGGCGAGGCAGATCTAAACCCCTCGCCTCGGCCAGCTGCGTGAGGCCGGCAAGCCGATGCAGGCACATGCCGTGCTGCGCTGCCGCGCGTCAGCGCCCGGGCGCGCCACTAGACTGCACGGCTTTCTCGATGCTGGAGCAATGCATGGCAACGCAGTACCTGCCGGTTTCCCTGATAGGCGTTCCCACCGACATCGGTGCCGGCCACCGCGGCGCACGGATGGGGCCGGAGGCGCTGCGCATTGCCGGCTTGCAGGAGGCCCTGATCGGCCGTGGCGTGGAGGTGCGTGATCTGGGCAACCTGGATGGCCCGCGCAATCCCTGGCAGCTGCCGCAGGCCGGCTACCGGCATCTGGACGAAGTGGTGGCCTGGAACCAGGCGCTGATGGACGCCAGCTATGCCGAACTGCAGGCCGGGCGGATGCCGATCATGCTCGGTGGTGACCATTGCCTGGGCATCGGCTCGATCACTGCGGTGGCCAGGCACTGCCGCGAGCAGGGGCGCCCGTTGCGGGTGCTGTGGCTGGACGCGCATTCGGATTTCAACACCAGCGAGGTGACCCCGTCCGGCAATGTGCACGGCATGCCGGTGGCCTGCCTGTGCGGGCTGGGTCCGCAGGCGCTGACCCACCTGGGCGGCAGTGCGCCGGCGCTGTTGCCCGAGCAGGTGCGGCAGATCGGCATCCGCTCGGTGGATCCGGAGGAGAAGCGGCTGATCAAGCAGCACCGCATCGACGTCTACGACATGCGCTACATCGACGAAGCCGGCATGAAGCGCACCATGGAAGCTGCGCTGCAGGGCATGAGCGCCGAGACCCACCTGCATGTCAGTTTCGATGTGGATTTCCTCGACCCGAGCATCGCGCCGGGCGTGGGCACCACGGTGCCCGGTGGCCCCAACTACCGCGAGGCGCAGCTGGTGATGGAGATGATTGCCGACACCGGCCGCATGGGATCGCTGGACATCGTCGAACTCAATCCGGTGCTGGACAACCGCAACGCGACCGCCGAACTGGCAGTGGATCTGGTGGAGAGCCTGTTCGGCAAGTCGACCCTGATGCGAGATTGATCCAGCGCTGAACGTGGCGTGCTGCCGTTCACATCAAATCCACGTGCGCGCAGTCAGATTTGGCGCCAAGCGAGGTGCGACCGCACCGGGCGCAGACCGAGGAAGACCGATGAAGCGACTGCTGACACTGATGGTGCTGGGCCTGTTTTCGGCCGGCGTAATGACTGGCTGCAACACCATGGCCGGCGCCGGCAAGGATATGCAGGGTGCGGGCGACAAGGTCGAGAAAACGGCCGAAAAATGCAGCGACGGCAAGTGCTGATCCCAACGTCTTGCGTGTGATGTGTTCGATTTGATTGATCTGCGGCAACTGGCCGCTTACCTACGAAGGAGTCTGTTATGAAGCGTGCAATTGTGCTGCTGGTGCTGTCGGTGTTGTCGGTCGGTATGCTGTCGGGTTGCAACACCGTCGCAGGTGCCGGCAAGGACGTGCAGGGCGCTGGCGAGAAGGTGGAAGACGCAGCGCGTAAGTGATCTGACGCCGCATGCAAAAAAACGGGCCGCAAGGCCCGTTTTTTTTTGCGCCCAGCCTGCGCCAGCGCGACGGTCGCACCGCAGCTGCGCGATTGCCAGATCGGTTGACGGTATCGCGCGTCGGCAACGGTTCAGTGCGGTGATCGCCGGCTTGACACCTCTTGATGAGCAACGAACGCATCCGTGGGCACCCTGATCCCACGGTCAATCGCGGCCGCATCGCAGCGGAGTCAACGCAATGAACACTGACATCATTTCCGGCAAGTGGACCCAGCTCAAAGGCAAGATGCAGGCGAAGTGGGGCGACCTCACCGACGACGATTTCAAGGTTGCCGAAGGTAACGCCGAATACCTGCAGGGCAAGCTGCAGGAACGGTATGGCTGGGACCGCGACCGCGCCCAGACCGAAGTCCGCGCCTTCGAAAAATCCTTGCGCGACGACACCTGATCCATAACGCGCCGCTCCCGGCGGCAAACGACGTTGCAGACCACGGGCCGCCACTGCGGCCCGTTTCTGCGTGTGTGGGCGGGTGACAGGAATCCGGTGGCAGCAACACACCGCTGGCAGCCACCCGATAGGCACGGCGCGGAACCGCTAAACTTGCACGCTGACTTCCTGGCACTACGCAGATGACCACTCGCGTCCTCACCGGTATCACCACCTCCGGCACCCCGCACCTGGGCAATTACGTCGGTGCGATCCGCCCGGCCATCCAGGCCAGCGCCGCCGCCGATGCGGAAAGCTTCTACTTCCTTGCCGACCTGCATAGCCTGATCAAGGCGCAGGACCCGGCGCGTACCCAGCGCTCCACGCTGGAGATCGCGGCCAGCTGGCTGGCCTGCGGCCTGGATCCGGACAAGGTCTGGTTCTATCGGCAGTCCGATGTGCCCGAAACCACCGAGTTGATGTGGTTGCTGACCTGCGTGGCCGGCAAGGGCATCCTCAACCGCGCGCATGCCTACAAGGCGGCGGTGGACAAGAACCGCGCCGACGGCGAGGACGACGATGCGGGCGTGACTGCCGGGTTGTTCATGTACCCGGTGCTGATGGCGGCCGACATCCTCATCTTCAATGCGCACAAGGTGCCGGTGGGGCGCGACCAGATCCAACACATCGAGATGGCGCGCGACTTTGCGCAGCGGTTCAACCATGTGTACGGCCGTGATTTCTTCACCTTGCCCGATGCGGTGATCGACGAGCAGGTGTCCACCTTGCCGGGCCTGGACGGCCGCAAGATGAGCAAGAGCTACGGCAATACCATCCCGCTGTTCGGCTCGCGCGAGGAGCTGCGCAAGCTGGTGTTTTCCATCCTCACCGATTCGCGCGCGCCGGGCGAAGCGAAGGACACGCAGGGCTCGGCGTTGTTCCAGCTGTATCAGGCATTTGCCACGCCGCAGGAAACCGCCGGCTTCGCGCAGGCCTTTGCCGATGGCATCGGCTGGGGCGATGCCAAGCAGCAGCTGTTCGAGCGGATCGATCAGGAGATCAGCCCGTTGCGGACGCGCTACGAGGCGCTGATGGCCGAGCCGGCCAAGATCGAGGCGATCCTGCGCGCCGGGGGCGCACGCCTGCGTGCGCGCTACGCCACGCCGCTGCTGGCCGAGCTGCGGCACGCGGTGGGTCTGCGCGACCTGGCCGATCAGGCCGGCCCTGCCGTTGCGCAGGGCGGCGACAAGCTCGCCTTGCCGGTGTTCAAGCAATACCGCGAACCCGATGGCCAGTTCTATTTCAAATTGAACGATGGCGCAGGTGCACTGCTGCTGCAGAGCGACGGGTTTGCCTCGCCGCGCGATGCCGGTCAACTGATCGCACGGTTGAAACAGGCCGAGCAGGTCAGCGATCTGCAGTTGCCGGGCGTGCATGCGCAGGTCGAGGCAGCGCTGATTCTTGCGGCGATGCGGGCACTGCGAGAGGCATGATCGACGCACGCGCGCAAGGGGTGGCGGCTTTGCGCGCATTGTTGACCACATCGCGCACGCACTGCGTGCTGGCCAAGCGCGCGCCGGCCCTGGGGTGGATGCTGTTAATTCGTCGTTGCCTGGAACCGGCGGCACAGCATCTGCGCACTCCCTGCGCCTACACTGCGATGGTCCAGGGAGCGACGGGGTAGGAATGACAGCAGTGGCCGATTCCAGCATCCACACCATCGATACCGGTTTTGGTGGTGTGCAGTTCGATGCGGCGTATCTGATCGTGGAGGCGCATCGCGCGGCGTTCGTCGATTGCGGGACCTCGCACTCGGTGCCGCACCTGCTGGCGGCCCTGCAGGCAGCGGAGCTGACGCCGGCGCAGGTGGAGTGGTTGATCCTGACCCATGTGCATCTGGATCACGCCGGCGGCGCCGGTGCATTGCTGCAGTATCTGCCCAATGCCCGCGTGCTGGTGCATCCGCGCGGCGCGCCGCACCTGGTCGACCCCACGCGGCTGATTGCCGGCGCCACCGCGGTGTATGGCCAGGCCGAGATGGCGCGCAGTTATGGCGCGATCGTGCCGGTGCCGGCCGAGCGCGTGGTGGAAGCGGCCGATGGCCACTGCGTGCAGTTGGGCGAGCGCGCGCTGTTGACACGCGACACGCCCGGACATGCGCGCCACCATCTGTGCGTGTGGGATGCGCGTAGCCGCAGCTGGTTCACCGGCGACACCTTCGGGCTGTCGTATCGCCAGCTCGACAGCGCGCAGGGCGCCTTCATTCTGCCGACCTCCTCGCCGGTGCAGTTCGAACCGGAGGCGATGCTGCAGTCGATCGCACGGTTGATGGATACCGAGCCGCAGGCGATGTATCTCACCCACTACGGGCGGGTCGAATCGCCTGCACCGTTGGCGCAGGCGCTGGTGCAGCAGATTCATGCGATGACCGAGATTGCAGTGGGCTGTGCCTCGCGTGCAGACCGCCACCGTTGCCTGGTGGCCGCACTGACGGAGCTGTATCTGGAGCGCGCACGGCAGCACGGCTGCCTGCTGGACGATGCGGGCGTGGAGCAGTTGCTGGGTACCGATATCGAACTCAACGCGCAGGGGCTTGCGTGCTGGCTGGACCGCGCCGCACGCTGAGCCGACGACCTCGGCGCTGATGGTCTTGCGTGTGCGGGGAGCCGGCCAGCGCTGCCGATGACGCGCCTGGGATCTGTGTCGATTGCGGCGCTGGCCGCATTGCGCGATGTGCTGCAAGCCGCGTCGCACCGGTGGCCGATGCCTGATCGCTGCCGCCGATCATGCCACCGTGGAGCCGTGATGCCTGGTAGCTTCAGCGCGCACGCGCAGTGGTCAGCGTCTGCGCACGCCGGGTTTGCAGCGCCGCCGCGTGCGGAAGCGAACCGATGGCCGCGGTGTCGCGCTCCCGATCGGGCCGCGCGCTTGTAAACTGTCTGTCATCCGTCCGTTGCAAGGCCTCACCGTGAATCCGATGCGCATCCTGCTGTTGTCCGCGTGCCTGTTTGTGGGAGGTGTGGCACAGGCCGCCAACGATCTGCCCGGTGGCGGCATCGATGCCGAAGCGTTGTCGCGGCATGTGCGCCTGCTGGCATCGGACGACTTCGAGGGCCGCGCGCCGGCCAGTGCCGGCGAGCAGCGCACCGTCGATTATCTGGTCGAGCAATTCAAGGCGGCCGGGCTGCAACCGGGCGGCGAGCAGGGCAGCTGGACCCAGGCAGTGCCGCTGGTGCGCGCGCAGGTCGATGGCCCGGTGCGCGCGCGCCTGCGCGTGGGCGGCAAGACGCAGACGCTGGTCAACGGCACCGATGTGACCTTGCAGAGCCTGCGTCCGCAGGCCGCAGTGGCGCTGAAGGATGCGCCGCTGGTGTTCGTGGGCTACGGCATCAGCGCGCCGGAGCGGCAGTGGGACGACTACAAGGGCGTGGATCTACGCGGCAAGATTGCGGTGGTGCTGATCAACGATGCCGACTTCGAGAGCGCGCAGCCGGGTGCGTTCGATGGCAAGGCGGTGACCTACTACGGCCGTTGGACCTACAAGTACGAAGAAGCCGCGCGGCGCGGTGCGGCCGGGGTGCTGATCGTGCACGAAACTGCGCCGGCCGCGTACGGCTGGGCCACGGTGCAGAGTTCGGGCCTGTCGCCGCTGTTCGATATCGAACGCAGCGACGCCGATGCAAAGGCGCAGCACGTGCCGGTGCGTGGCTGGATGCAGCGCACGCTGGCGCAGACGCTGTTCAAACAGGCAGGGCTGGATTTCGAACAGGCCAAGGCACGCGCGCAGCAGCGCGATTTTGCGCCCGTCGCGCTGGGCGATGCCACGCTGTCGGTGGATTTCAAGCTCAAGCGCGAACGGGTGGTCACCCATAACGTGGTGGCCAAGCTCACCGGCAGCCAGCACCCGGACGAGACGGTGATCTTTTCTGCGCATTGGGATGCGTTCGGGATCGGCAAGGCCGATGCCTCCGGCGATACGGTGCGCCGTGGCGCGGTGGACAACGCCACTGGCGTTGCCAGCGTGCTGGAACTGGCGCGCGTGTTCGCCGCCGGCCCCAAGCCGCAGCGCACGCTGTATTTCATTGCATTGACCGCAGAGGAAAAGGGCCTGCTCGGTGCCAACTACTACGCGGCGCATCCGCTGGCGCCATTGGACAAGACCGTGGCGGTGCTCAACATGGAGATGTTCAGCCCCGATGGCCCCACCCGCGACATCGCCTCATGGGGGCGTGGACGGGTGTCGCTGGAAGGCGACCTGGAGACGGCCGCCAAGGCACGTGGCCGCACGTATTCGCCGGACCCGAATCTGGAGGCGGGCTTCTTCTACCGCGCCGACCATTTCGCGTTCGCGCGCATGGGCGTGCCGGCGATCACCGCCGGCCCCGGCCTGGACATGCTCGAAGGCGGCGTTGCCAAGGGCAAGGCGCTGCGTGACAAATACTTCGCCGATTGCTACCACCAGCCCTGCGACCGATGGACGCCGCAGTGGGATGCCAGCGGGCATGCCGCCGATACCACCCTGGTCTATGACGTGGGCGTGGCACTGGCCAACGGCCGCCAGTGGCCGAGCTGGCAGGATGGCTCGGAGTTCAAGGCGATCCGCGCGCGCAGCGATGCGGCGCGCAGGTAAGGGCCGCTAGAAAACGGCTGCGCAGCCAGCAGACGGCCGCGGCGGTTGCCTGGAATCGGACTGCGCCACGCAAACGCTCCGGCTCCGAGCGTGCTGTCCGCACTCCACACTTGCCGCACGCCGGCTGGTGCGCCGCTGCAGAGCGTGACGCCTCGGTGTCCGCCGCGTTTCGCTAGCGCGGCTTTCATGCCTGCCTTGCGCTGGTGCCGCTGCTGAGGGCATCGGCGCAGCATGGCCTCATGCAGCGCTTTTCAGGCGACTTTCCTGCAAGCGTTCTACTTGCGGCACGGATAGCGTTTGGCCAGCGCCTGGACGATCAGGCCAGGTGCGGGCTCATCCAGGCGCGCATCGGGCAATGCGCTGAGATCGGCCAGCACCACTTGCAGATCCGGCGGGCCGGCCTTGCCTGCAGGCATGCACCACTGCGTGCGGTAACTGGCGCCGGCCACGCCCAGCAGGTAGGCGCCGGCACGGCTGGCCGACACCATGACCTTGAGTTCGGGCTGCCCGGGTGCGTCGATCTCCGGTGCCAGCGAGCCGTCCAGCCCGGCATCGATCAGCGCATGGCCGGTGAGCTCCCAGGGCTCGGGTGCGCGTGCGGCGGCTGCGGTGGTGGAGAACAAGGCAAGCGCGACCAGGGCCGACCAGAGAGTGCGATGTGGCATGGGCAGTCCATCGTGATGAGCGTCGAGCGCACCATACCGCGTGCGCTGCGCACGGTCTGTGCGGTGTCGGCGCGTGCAGGTGATCTAGAATTGAAGCTTCCGCTGCAGTTGGCAGGTCCGATGTCTTCCTCTCACGACGCTGCCGCACCCGCGCGCAGCGGGCTGGTCGTTCTCGCGTTGTTGCTGGTGTATGTGGTCTGGGGCTCGACCTATCTGGCGATCCGCTTCGCGCTGGAAGGCGGTGCGCAGCCGTTGACGATGGTGTCCGGCGCGCGCTTCATCATCGCCGGCAGCGTGCTCTACGGCGTGCTGCGCTGGCGCGGCGTGGCGGCGCCCACGCGCGCGCAATGGAAGAACGTGGCCTTGATGGGCGCGGCGCTGTTGCTGTTGGGCAACGGCATGGTGGTGCTGGCCGAGCGCAGCGTGTCCTCCGGCCTGGCCGCCACTGCAGTGGCCTCGGTGCCGTTGTGGATGGCCTTGTTCGGCGCCCTGCGCGGGCAGCATGCCAGCGGCGGCGAATGGTTGGGCATCGTGATCGGATTCCTGGGCGTGGTGTGGCTCAACGCCGGCAGCAGCCTGACCGCAACGCCGGGCGGGCTGGTGTTGCTGCTGATCGCGCCGATCGGCTGGGCATTCGGCTCGGTGTGGTCGCGGGGCCGCGACCTGCCATCGCCGTTCATGACCGCCGCCGGGCAGATGCTGTGCGGCGGCGTGTTGCTGGTGAGCACCGGCCTGTTGATCGGCGAGCGCCCGCAGGCCTGGCCCACCCCGCAGGGGCTGATGGCAGTGGCGTACCTGTGCGTGTTCGGCTCGATCGTGGCATTCACCGCCTATGTCTGGCTGCTGCATCACGTGCGCCCGGCACTGGCCGGCAGCTATGCCTACGTCAATCCGGTGATTGCAGTGGCATTGGGCGCGTGGCTGGGGCACGAGCGTTTCACCGCCCACGACATCGGCGCGATGGCGGTGATCCTGGCCGGCGTGCTGGTGGTCACCCTGGCCAAGGCGCGCCGATGAGCGCGGCCGTGCCGGTGTCGGCGGTGGAGGCGCGGCGCGGTCTGTTGATGACTGCCGCGAGCTTCGTGATCTGGGGCCTGGTGCCACTGTATTGGCACCTGCTCAAGGTGGTGCCGTCGCTGCAGATCATTGCGCACCGCATCGTGTGGAGCGCAGTGCTGGTCGCTGCGTGGCTGGTGGCGACCTCGGGGCTGCATTGGTGGCGCACGATTGCTGCGCAGCCGCGCGCGTTATGGATGCTGGCCGCCAGCAGCGTGGCGATTGCCTTCAATTGGGGCCTGTATATCTGGGCCATCAATGCCGGGCATGTGATCGAAGCCAGCCTGGGCTACTTCATCAATCCATTGCTGAGCGTGTTGCTGGGCGTGCTGGTGCTGAAAGAACGCCTGCGTGGCATCCAGTGGCTGGCGGTGGCGTGCGCTGCCGCAGGCGTGCTGTGGCTGACCATCGATGCCGGTGCACCGCCGTGGATTGCGCTGGGGCTGGCGATCTCGTTCGGCCTCTACGGGTTGCTGCGCAAGCTGGTGTCGGTGGACCCGGTGGCCGGGCTGGGTGTGGAGAGCGTGTACCTGTTCGTGCCGGCACTGCTGCTTGCCGCATGGGGCGAGCAGGGCCACGGCGGTGCGTTCTTCAGCGGCTGGGACCTGCGAACCGACCTGCTGCTGATCTTCGGTGGCGTGGTGACGGCGGTCCCGCTGATCGGGTTTGCGTACGGCGTGCGGCGGATCCCGCTGTCGCTGGTGGGCATCCTGCAATACATCGGGCCGAGCCTGCAGCTGTTGCTGGGCGTGTGGTTCTTCCATGAGCCGTTCGACCAGGGGCGTGCGATCGGGTTTGCGGCGATCTGGCTGGGCTTGCTGCTATTCGTCGGCGACAGCGTGGTGCGTTCGCGGCAGCCGGTGGTCACGCGCTGAGCAAGCGCCGCACTGCAGGCAGTGCGTGTGGCCTTGATCAGCGCGACGGCCTCGCATCGGCGCGCCGCGCTGGCCGCGATCAACTGCGCGGCATTGCCAATGGGCTGGTCACTGCCAGCGTGGAAGCGGGCAGCGCCGGCGGTGCAGGGCAATGGCCGGGGTCGCGTTGCACCTGCGCCAGCCAGTGATCGATCGGCCCGCCGAGCAGGTCCAGCCGTAGCGGCAGGCTCAGATGGTTTTCGCCGGGAAGCTCGACGTAATGCGCACGCGCACTGGCCAACGCCAATGTGCGGCCATGCGCCACCGGAATGTGCTGATCGGCATCGCCATGCAACAGCAGCACGCAGCTGCGCGTGTCGGCCAGGGCGTGCGCGACATCGACATGGTCCAGGTCCAGCTTGAGTTGCGTATCGGCGGCGGCGATCACCGCGTCGATATTCTGGTCGGCATACCGCCAGCGCGCATAGGCAGCCACCGCCTGCCCGCGCCACCCGTGCGGCTGGCTGGCGAGCAGATGCGGCACCATGTCGCGGATGCCGCGGCCGGCATTGGCGAACGATTCCATCGCCACCACGCCGGCCACGCGCGGGCCGAGCTTGTCGGCCGTGAACAGTGCGGTGGCCGCGCCATAGGAAATGCCGAACAGATACAGCGGCCCGGCAATTTCGCCGCGCGGTTGCAGGGCGTCGAGCACATCGATCACGTCATCGGATTCGCGCGTGCCGTAACCGGACGGCCCGCCGCCGGAATGGCCGTGGTTGCGCAGGTCGATGGTGACCACCCGGTAGCCGGTCTGGGCCAGCTGCAGCGACCAGGGCAGCAGCGAATCGCCATCCATCATCCAGCCATGCAGCAGCACCACGGTGCCACGCGGCGCCGGCGGCGGCGTGGTGGGCACGGTGAAGCCGAAGTCCACGTCCAGCGCATGCGCCGGGTCGGTGCGCTGCCCCAGGTAGCGGTACTGCATGGCGTACTGGCCGGGATCGATCGCCCGCCAGAAGATCGGTACCTGATCGCGGGTCACCACATGGCCGCTGCGGTTGGGTACCGTGGCGATGGTGGCGGCGATGCGTTCTTCATCCAGCAACGGCGATACACCACCGGGCGCGACCAGGCGCTCGCTGAGCGAGGTGGAGGACGAGGAACAGCCGGCCAGCCACAGGCAGGCGCAGGCCAGCAGAATCAGGCGCGTCATGATGAAGATCGATGGATGCAACGGCCGGGCAGGCTACGGCCTGCCGGCCCGCGCATCTACCGCACTGCGGTGACAAAACCATGACAGCCTGCAATACATTCAGCTGCAGCGACGCGCTTGCTCTGCTTTGGCTGTCACCATTCCCCACTCCCGATTCCCCATTCCCGGGCGGGCCAACGGCCCGCCTACACCTCACGCAATGCCGTGGTGATCGGCAACCGCGCCGCGCGCAGTGCCGGGAACAGCCCACCCACCAGCCCGATGCCCAGCGCCCATTTCAGCCCGCTCCACAGCAGCTCCGGCGAGACCTTGAACTGGAACACCACCTGGCTGAAGTTGTTGCCCAGCGTGGAGACGGTATAGCCGTTGAACACCGCCCAGGCGATCAGCCCGCCCAGCAGCCCGCCCAGCAGTGCCAGCAGCATGGTCTCCAGCATCAGCGCCATGATCACCGGCGTGCCGCGAAAGCCGATGGCGCGCATGGTGGCGATCTCGCGCGCACGCGTGGCCACCGCCGCATACATCGTGTTGAGCGCGCCAAACACCGCGCCCACCGCCATGATCGCGCCGATCACCGTGCCCAGGATGCTGATCAACCTGTTCAAGCCGCCGCCCTGTTTGCCGTAGTAGGCGCGGGTGGTTTCCACATCCAGCTTGAGCCGCGGGTCGGCGGCCATTGCCGTCTTGAACTGCTCGAAGCCGGCCTTGCCGCTGGTGCGCGCGGTGATCGACTGGTACGCACGGCGGTTGTAGGTGGTGGCCAGCGTCTGCGCATCGGTCCACAGCTCCGAATCGTGCGCATCGCCGGAGGCGAAGACACCGACCACCGTCCATTGCTGGCTGCCCAGGGTGAGCGTCTTGCCCAGCTCCAGCCCGCGGAACTGATTCAATGCGCCCTTGCCGACCACGATCTCGCGCAGGCCGGTGTTGAAGCGGCGGCCCTGCACGATCCTGACCTTGGGGTGCACCGCCCAGGCCTGTTCGCCCACCCCGCGCAGCTGCGCGTTGACGTCGGTGCCATCGGAGCGGGAGGCGACGTTGACCACCTGCGACAACTCCGGCGAAACCATCGGGCGCCCGTTGGCATCGGTGGCGATGCCCGGCAGGCTGCCGATCAGCGGCACCAGGTCGCGGGTGATCACCGAGTTGGTCTCGGCCTGCGAGCCGCCGCGCAGGACAATGGCGGTGGTGTCGTCGCCGGTGCTGTTGAGCGTGGCCTGGAAGCCCTGGCCCATCGCCAGCATTGCCACCAGTACACCGACCACGCCGGCAATGCCGACCACGATCACCGAGGTGGAACCCCAGCGTTGCGGCAGGCTGGCGATGCCGATGCGTGCAGCGGCCAGCGACAGGCGGCCACTGCGGGTGGCGACCAGCCACACCGCCAGCAGTACCGCGACCGGCGCCAGCCAGATCCACGGCAGCGCGATCCACAGCCCCAGGCCGAGCGCCAGCAGCACCACGGACACCACAGTGACGCCACGATCTTTCCATTTGCGTTGCATGTGCATGCTCCTGTCAGCGGCCGGCGAGGGCATCGACGATCTTCAAGCGCTGCGCGCGTAACGCCGGCAGCACACCCACCACCAGGCCGATGCCGACCATCAGGGCCAAGCCAACCAGCCAGGTCTGCAGCGGTACGCTTTGCGTGGGCATCAGCCCGCCGCTGCGCGCGGACACCGCCGGAATCACCAGTGCCGCCAGGCCCATGCCGATCAGCCCGCCCAGGCCAATCAACAACACCGACTCGATCATCACCAGGCTCAGCACCGTGCGGTCCTGGAAGCCCAGCGTCTTGAGCGTGGCCAGCTCCGGGATGCGCTCGCGCACTGCCTGGGCCATGGTGTTGCCGGTGAGCAGCAGCAAGGTGAAGAACACCGCGGCCATGATCGAGGTGACGATCAGGCCGATATCGGCGAACTGCTTGACGAAGGCCTGCTGAAACGCCGATTCGGTTTGCGACTTGGTTTCGTGATCGGAGTTGGCCGACAACGCATCGATGGCCTGCGCCACGCGCGAGGCCTGGTCGGGGTTGCTCAAGGTCACCGTCAGCCAGCTCACCTGGTTCTTGATGTAGTCGTTGGATTCGTCGAAGTATTTCCAGTTCATCATCAACTGGCGTTCCTGATTGGCCGCCACGGTGCGGTCCTTCATGCGAAAGATGCCGACCAGCTGCAGCGGCCAGTCGTTGCTGCCGCTACGCGGAAAGATGGTGGCCTGCAACGGGATGGTGTCGCCGATCTTCCAGCCATGTTCCTTGGCCAGGGCTTCGCCGACCACCGCGCCGGTGCGTGTGGTCTGGAATGCCTTGAGCTGGTCCTTGGGCAACGCGTATTCGCTATAGACGTCGAAGAAGTTGGGCGCCACCGAAAAATTGGGGAAGAAATTCTTCGGGTCGCGGTAGATGCCGCCAAACCACATCGCCGAGGTCACATCGCGCACGCCAGGCACGCTGCGCACCTGCGCTTCCAGGCGGATCGGCAGCGATTGGGTGATGGACAGGCGCGAGGCCACCACCAACCGGTTGACCCCGCTGACGCTGCCGCCGGAGGTAAACGCCACCCGTACCGAATCGAGCATGCCGAACAGCAGGAAGGCCGCCACCACCGACAACAACGTCAGCAAGGTGCGCGTCTTGCTGCGGAACAACTGCGCCCACACCAATGACAGATACTTCATGGCAGCGTTCCTTCAGAGTACGAGCGGCGCATCGGCCAGCTCGCCCTTGTCCAGATGGATGGTGTGGGTGGCGTATTCGGCGGCCTTGGGGTCATGGGTGACCATGACGATGGTCTTGCCATGTTCGCGATTGAGTTCCTGCAACAAACGCAGGATCTCTTCGGCGTTGTGGCGGTCCAGGTCGCCGGTGGGCTCGTCGCAGATCAGGAAGGTCGGGTCGGACACGATGGCGCGTGCAATGGCCACGCGTTGCTGCTGGCCGCCGGACAATTCGCTGGGCTTGTGGTTGCGACGCTCCTGCAGGCCGACCAGGGTCAATGCGATCTCGGCATTGCGCTTGCGTTGCGCCGCATTGAGCGAGGTGAGCAGCAATGGCAGCTCCACGTTCTTTTGCGCGGTGAGCATCGGCATCAGGTTGTAGAACTGGAACACGAACCCGACGTGGTGGCTGCGCCAGGTGGCGAGCTGGCCGCCGCTCATGCGGTCGATGCGCTCGCCTTCGATCTCGATCTCGCCGCCGCTGGGGGTATCCAGTCCGCCGATCAGGTTGAGCAAGGTGGTCTTGCCCGAGCCAGACGGACCCATCAATGCCACGAAATCGCCGCTGGCAATTTCCAGATCGATGCCGTGCAGCACCTGCACCTGCTCGGGGCCGCGTTGGTAGGTCTTGGTGATGTTGCGCAAGCTGACGAGAGCGGTCATGGCGACTCCTGGTGACGCAATGGATGAGAGAGCGGTACGGCACGGCGACGGCGACGGCGAGTGCATGCGGGCGGTGCGGAGGCACGCGCCGCAGCGACGACGGTGAAGCGATCAAGCAATGGCGTGTTGCAGCGTGTGACGGGTAGCCAGATGCACCAACCCGCTGTGCAACCGTCGCGCGGAACCTCCGTGGTCCATCGCGGCGGCGTCGCGCTCAACAGCGCGCAGCGACTCCTTCAGACAGCGGTTTGAAATGCACTGACGACAATGTTTCGTTTCCGCTTGGAACAGCCGATGCAGCGCGTAGCGATGACATGCCTGCCACGCAAGCGCGCGACCCGACACCGCAGCGCACTGCACCGCCTTGGCCATCACTGCGCAGCGTCCGCCTCGGCCTCGGCCACGGTGTCGCCATCCTTCAGCGCCTGTGGCGGATTCACCACCACGCTGTCGCCGGCAGCCAGTCCCGACAGCACCTGGCGGTCTTCGCCCATGCGCATGCCGGTCGTGACGGCGCGCTCGCTGACGGTATTGCGCTCGCCCACCACGAAGGCCACGGTGCGCGTGCCGCGTTCGACCAACGCCGCAGCGGGCACGCGCACGCCTTGCGGCTTGGCCGCCTCCTGTGGCTTGGCCTGCTCCAGAAAGCTCACCCGCACGCCCATCTCCGGCACGATGCGCGCATCCTTGACCTTGAGCGCCACCCGCACCTTCACCGTGGCCTTGCCACGGTCGGCCGTGGGGATGATGGCGATCACCTCACCGGGGATCTTCCACTCCGGATACGCGTTGAGCACCGCCTCCACCGGCATCTTCGGCTGCACGCGGCCGATGTAGGACTCGCCGACCTCCACTTCGATTTCCAGCGATTCCATGTCCACGATGGTGCCGATGCCGGTGCGGGTGAAACCGCCACCGGCCGAGAGCGGCGACACGATCTCGCCCGGCTGCGCGGCCTTGGCGGTGACCACGCCGGCGAAGGGAGCGCGCACCACATTGAAGTCCGAGCGGATGCCGGCAATGGCCAGCTGATCGGAGGCCACCTGCACGTTGCGTTGCGCGTTCTGCAACTGTGCACGCAGTGCGTCGCGCTGCGCGGTGGCCTGTTCGTACTGCGAGCGCGATACCAGCTGCGCGCCGACCAGCGATTGCAGTCGCGTGGCATCGGCATTGGCCACGGCCAGCTGCGCCTGCATGTTGTCGACCTGGCTGCGCGCGGCCGACAGCTGCGAGGCCGACAGCGTACGCTGCGCGTCGGCGTCCAGCGGGTCCAGCGTGGCCATCACCTGGCCCTGTTCCACCCGCATGCCTTCTTCGATCATTACCTCGCGCACCTTGCCGGTCACCTGCGCCGACACCGTGGCCATGCGCCGCGCCACCACGTAGCCGGAGGCATCCAGCACCGAGGCGCTGCTGCTGCCTGCGCTGATCGCCACCACTGGTGCGGTCTGCACCTTGGCCACCGGAGTGCGGGTGAACCACCACGCGGCAGCGGCCAGCGCGATGACGATGACGATGGCGGCGATGATCCAGCCGGTGCGGCGCGCCGGTGGCGGCGTGGCAGGACGCTGGCGGTCGATGCGGAGTTGTTTGAGCAGATCGGCGGAGGTGTTCATCGAGAACCAGGACAGAAGGCTGCGCAGAATGTGACTGCCTGCAAGGCGCGCCGCAAGCTGCCGGAAGTCACCACCTGCAAGGCGGCGACAAACGGTAGGACCTGCCGGGCTGCTGCAATTGCGCTGCAGCATGCAATCTGGCGACGGCACTCACCAGTGACAGCTGTCACCTGCACGCCATGACAGGTGCGACTGGGCGGCCTACCTGCAGGCGCGCACGCTTGCCTATCGATCAAGCCGGTACCTGCGTATGTGCCATCCTCACCGCATGTGCTGCCCAGGTGCGGCGCATCACGACGGTCATTGCACTTGGTGGCAATGCTTGAGGTTGCTGATCCATTCCGCAATGCATTGCGGCACGCCCAGGCGAGCGCGGCAATGGCAGAATCCACTCACTTCTCCGGATCCATCCCGATGCCTCTGACGCTCCCGGCCTGGCTGCGGCCGGCTCCAGATTCGCAAGTGGCCGCGCGCCTGGCGCAGGGCCAGTCGCCATGGATGGACTGCGTGCACCTGCTGTGGTCGGCCTGGGTGTTCGTGGTGCCGGTGTTCTCCTCGCGCGGTTACGATGCGACCTGGCTGTTGTGCACGGCGCTGTCGTATCCATTGTTTCTGCTGCTGTACGCGCGCATGTTGCTGGCACCGCGCGGCACGCTGTACCGCTATGCATGGGCGATGGGCATGCTCAGTGCGGCGCTGCTGCCGGTGTACGCCTCGGGCATCAGCTACTTCGTGTTTGCCTGCCTGAGCCTGCGCCCGTCCACGCGACATGCGCTGTGGCGGCATTTCGCCATCCTGGTGCTGATGAACGCGTTGTACCTGGGCTGGGCGCATTGGCTCGGGTTGAGCTGGCAGTCGCTGGTGTGGTTGCCGGTGTCGGTGCTGGGCATGGCTGCGGTCAGTGCGGTGTACAGCATCAATGAACGCAAGGACGCATTGCTGCGCCTGTCGCAGGACGAAGTGCGCCGGCTGGCGGCCACCGCCGAGCGCGAACGCATCGGCCGCGATCTGCACGACCTGCTGGGTCACACCCTGTCGCTTGTCGCGCTCAAGTCCGATCTGGCCGCGCGCCTGATCGAACGCGACCCGCAGGCCGCACGCAACGAAATCGACGCCGTGGCGCAGATCTCGCGTGACGCGCTGACGCAGGTGCGCCGTGCTGTTACCGGCATCCGCGCCGCCGGGCTGGTGGCCGAGCTGGCCTCGGCAAAGGTGCTGCTGGACATGGACGGCATCGTGCTGGAACACATGCTGGACGCGTTGCCTCTGCCACCCGAACATGAAACCGCGTTGGCGCTGGTGGTGCGCGAGGCGGCCACCAATGTGCAACGCCACGCCCAGGCCAGGCGGGTCCGGGTCAGCCTGCGCGCGCAGGACGGCCGGGCGGTGCTGGAGATCACCGATGATGGGCGCGGCGGGGTGATCGTGCCCGGCAATGGCCTGGATGGCATGCGTGCGCGCCTGCAGGCCCTGGGTGGCGCGTTGGACGTGGATGCGCTGCCACGCGGCATGCGCCTGCGCGCCAGCGTGCCGTTGCCGCACCCCATGCCGGATGCGGCGCACCCACCGTTGCCGCTGCCCTTGGTGCCGCAACCGCGCTGAGCGCTCACCGGCCCGACCGCTGCACGTCGCCGGCCCGCGCTGTTATCGTGCGCAACCGTTGCACAGAGGCGAGCGCGAGCGATGATCCGGGTGTTGTTGGCCGAAGACCAGGCCCTGCTGCGCGGCGCACTGGTGGCCCTGCTCGGGCTGGAGGATGACATCGAGGTGGTTGGCAGTGCGGGCGATGGCGAAACCGCCTGGCGCGAGCTGCAACGTCTGCAGCCGGACGTGCTGATCACCGATATCGAAATGCCCGGGCTCAGCGGCCTGGAACTGGCCCAGCGCATCCAGCGCCAGGCGCTGCCGGTGCGGGTCATGATCGTCACCACCTTTGCGCGTCCCGGGTTCTTGCGGCGCGCGCTGGATGCCGGCGTGTCGGGTTATCTGCTCAAGGACGCGCCGGCCGAACAACTGGTCAGTGCCGTGCGCCAGGTGCAGCGCGGCGGGCGGGTGATCGACCCGCAGCTGGCCATCGATGCCTGGGTGGAAGCGGACCCCCTGAGCGAGCGCGAGCGCACCGTGCTGCGCCTGGCCGGCGAAGGCCGCTCGGCCAGCGAGATCGCGCAGCAGCTGCAGCTCTCGCATGGCACCGTGCGCAACTACCTGTCCGAATGCATCGGCAAACTGGGCGTGGCCAATCGCATCGAAGCGTACCGGTTGGCGCGGCAGAAGGGCTGGTTGTAACGCCGTCAGTCGATGCCTGGCGTATGCGGTCAGCTGGAGTTCGCGATAGGTGAGACTGCATGCGCTTGAGCAGCGCTTGAGCAGCGCTTGAGCAGCGCTTGATCGACGCGATCGCGCGACGAAGGCATGGCATCACTCGCATGCCCCACCCATCCGCAGCTATTCCAAACGCGTGCGAAGGCATGCGATTTGCACGCAGGTACACTGCGCAGCATTGGAAAACACGGCGAGCAATGCATGAAATCTCTGTGGCTGTCGGGCCTGCTGTTGATGTGCGCTTTCAACGCATCGGCCGAGCAATTCAAGATACTGGTGGCAGCCATTCCTAACCAGTATCACCACGACTATATCCCTGTGGCCAAGCCGCAATTCGAGGCGATGGCGCGCAAGCATTATGTCGAGATGGTGTGGGCATGGAATGCCAAGGCGTTCGAAGGCGATCTGTCGCAATACGCGGCCATCGTGTTGCTCAATACGCCGGCGACCGATCTGGACCCGGCGCAGCGGGCCAACTTTCAAAACTACGTGCGCAATGGCGGTGGCGTGGTCGCCGTGCACAAGGCCTTTGCGATCAAGCGCGGTGACTGGGAATGGTACGACCACATGATTGGCCGCTCGTTCCGCACCCATCCATACATGCAAACGGCGATGGTGGATGTCGTCGATGCCAATTTCCCGGCCACAGCCGGCCTGCCCAGACGCTGGGTGTGGAGCGATGAGTGGTACGAATACGATCCACCGTACAGCGATGACCTGGTCACGCTGCTCACCGTCGACGAAAGCAGCTACGACCCCACCCTGATCTGGCCGGGCCAGGTCGCCAGGGGCATGGGCAAACAGCATCCAGTGGCGTGGTATCACCACTTCGAAGGCGGCCGCGTCTTCGCCACTGCGCTGGGTCATCTGGCCGAAGCCTATAACGATCCGCGCTATCTGGATCACCTGTACGGTGGCATCTATTGGGCGGCGACTGGCAAGGGCATCGACGCATCTGCGCCAGCGGCCAAAACAAAACGCCAGCGTTAAGCACTAGCCCTTCTCGCGGCGGGAGAGGGGTCGGGGTGAGGGTACGGGGCGCAGCCACATGGAAGGGAGCATTGCGAGGCTTCGCCCGTCCCCTCATCCGCCCCTGCGGGGCACTTTCTCCCATAAAGAAGGGCAATGTCCCGGCGGGAGAAGGGACAAGCTCCCCTCCTATTGAAAAGGGTGCGTGGTGGAGGGTGCATCCGCGCAGCGAAATCACTCTGCACAACACGTTATCCACCCCAGCTCCACCCCATCAACGCGCCGACCGCTCCCCACGTGCCATGCTGGAAAACACGCCGTCCCGGCGCACCCAGGCATGAAACAGCGCTGCGCTCAGATGCCCCAGCACGGTGGCGAACAACAGATACGCCAGCCAGCCATGTGCGCTGCGCAGCCAGGCATACAGCGCCGGATCATGCGGTGCGATCGCCGGCAGGTTCGCGCCCGGCCACAGTACGATCGGATAACCGCCGGCCGACAGCATCGCCCAGCCGATCAGCGGCATGCCCAGCATCAACGCGTACAACAGCCAATGCGAGGCGATCGCCGCGGCCTTCTGCCAGGCAGGCAAATCCGCAGGCAATGCCGGCGGGCGATGGCGAAGACGATTGATCAGGCGCAGCACCGCCAGGACCAGAATCGCGATACCCAGTGGACGATGCAGATCGATCAACCACGGCCGTTGCGTCACCGAGGCGACCATGCCGACGCCGACGAACAGCATGGTCAGGATCATCGCGGCCATCAGCCAATGCAGCACGCGCGCGGGAAGATTGAAATGCGTCGGACGGCTCATTGACGTGCTCCCTGGCCGGTGGCGGCGCTGCCTGTGCCGTTGGCGATTTCGCGCTCGCGGCGATTGAACGACTGCGAATACACCGACGAGCGCGCTGCCAGGATCGGGTCCTTGGACGCAGCAAGGCCCTTGGGCAGGATCAGTGGGTCGTAATTCAGATCGCGGCAGGGGCCAGTGGCCTGCGGCTGCGCATGATCGATCGACAGCGTTCCGGCCACGATCTGCTTGCGGCTGGCCGGCCATGGCTGCGATGGGTCGTCCACCGCATCGCCGGGTTCGGCGATGGTCAGCACCATGTCCCAACGCAACGGCCCCTGCGCCAGCCGCGTGTCCAGATCGGTGGCGAGAAAATCGCCATCGGCCTGCTTGCGTTGCTCGGCGCTCAATTCCTTGAACGGCGTATGCGGGCGCATCGACCAGCGGATGTAGCGTTCGCGTCCATCGGCGGCAATCGCACGGAAGGCGTTAACGCCGTTGTACTGCGTGTTGGCCCAGCTGTCCGACCATGGCGCGGTCTTGGCCCACTGCTGGAACTTGGCCGCTTCCGGATACTGCTTGCCGAACGCCGCCAGTTTTTCCGGGTCCGGCTTGCCGGTGGCCGGGTCAGGCCGGGAGGCGACATTGAGCGCCTGGAAGCCGGCCGGCGTGGCCACCACGAAGAACGGAAAGCTGTTCATCGCCGTACGCCATTCCTGCCCGTCGTCGCTGCGCAACAGCAGCGCCATGCTGCGTACGCGCGCGGCACCGTCGGCGCCGTGCGGGTCGCCGCCGCCGATGGACATGCGCCCCAGCACCGGCGTACTGGCCTGGCTGAAGATGCGTGCCGACGACACCCAGGTGGCCTTGCCGCTGGACTGGAACTGCCCGCTCACGCACACGCCCTTGGTATGCGCGCGGCGAAAGCCCGGATGCGGCGGCCCGCTGGATTCGATGGTGTCGGTCATGCGCGCGGCGGTGAGCCGGTCGCCGCCGATCCAGCCTGCCGTCCAGGCGAATGCAAGCGCAACGCCGCCGGCAATGGCGGCAATGCCCAGCAGCGGCAGCACAGGGCTGCGCGCGCGCGCGGGCGAGGGAGGTGGCAACGTCATGGCTGGCTCCGGTGGTCGATGCGGTGAGTGGTCGATGCAGTGAGACGCCGTGCAAGACGGGTTATTCCGCGATTGCGAAAATACGTGCTGCACGCGCACGAATCGTGGGAATAGTCCACGCTCCAGTGCGTCTACTGTGTGATGCCACTACCAAACCTGCCAATGGATGCTCTGGACGATGACCAACTACGTGCCGTGCTGCCGGCGCTGCGCCGCTTCGCGCGGTCGCTGAGCGGCGAGGCCGCCAGCGCCGACGACCTGGTGCAGGCCACGCTGGAACGTGCCCTGCGGCGTTGGCGCACCCGGCATACCGCCGAGGCTGTGCAACCCTGGTTGTTCGCCATCCTGTACCGGCAGTTTCTGGATGGGCAGCGCCGTGCCGCGCGCTGGCAGCGGGTGGTGGGCCTGTTCGCGCCACAACAGCCCAGCCAGTCCGCCTCTGCCGAACAGGTGCACGACGGCCGTGCCATGTTGGCCAGTCTGGCGTTGTTGCCAGCCGAACAACGCGCCTTGCTGCTGCTGGTCAGCGTGGAAGGCTTCAGTTACCGCGAGGTGGCCGACACCCTCGGCATCCCGATCGGCACGGTGATGTCGCGCCTGTCGCGTGCGCGCGAACGCTTGCGCGCAGTGAACGAGGGCCACGTGAGCCATACACCTGCATTGAGGATCCTCAAATGACCACCACACCGCCCGACGAGCATGCCTTGCACGCCTACGTCGATGGCCGCCTGGCCCCGGAGCAACACGCAGCGGTTGCGGCGTGGCTGCAGGCACACCCTGCGCAGGCCGCGCGCGTGGCAGGCTGGAAACGCGATGCCGAAGCGCTGCGTGCCGCGCATGCTGGCCTGCCGCCAGAGCCGGGCACGGGTGCGCTGACGCCTGCGACGATCCGCCGTGGCCTGCAGCAACGCCGCCGGGCGGTGTTTGCCACGGCCGCCAGTTGCGTGTTGGCACTCGGCCTGGGCACCGGGCTGGGCTGGCAGCTGCACGAGAGCCGGATGACCAGCCAGCGGATTCCGATGGCCGATGCCGTGGCCGCGTACCGGCTGTTCGCCGAGACCGGCGCGCAGCAGGGCGTTGCGCTGGAGGTGCAGCGCCGTACCGAGCTGGAGCCCTGGTTGCGCGCGCATTTCGGCAATGCCGGTGTCGTGCCGGATCTGCGTGCGCAGGGCTATACGCTGCGCGGCGGGCAATTACTTTCCACGCCGGAGGGCGCGGCCGCCATGCTGATCTACGGCGATGCCGACGGCGCGCGCATCGGCCTGTATCTGCGTCCACGCAGCGGCCCGATGCCGACCGGCGAACGTCGCGATGGTGGTCTGTTGGCGCAGTACTGGGCCGAAGGCGACACCGCGTTTGCGCTGGTCGGCCCGGCGACGCAGACACGCCTGCGCACGATCGCGCCGTTGCTGCGTCCCCAGGGATGACCAGCGCAGCTGCAGGCGGCTGGCACCCACCCGCCGGCGCGTGGTGTGACTGGCCGCGCTTACCCGGCGTAACGCTGCTGCAGCATCGCAAAGGCCGAGCGCAGGGCCAGCGCTTCGCCACCGGCCGGGCGGCCGGCGCGGTCGCTGTCGTTCCAGGCGTACACGTCCAGATGTGCCCAGCGTTGGCCTGGGGCCACGAAGCGTTCCAGATACAGCGCGGCGGTGACGGCGCCGGCCATGCGCGAGCCGGCGTTGGCCATGTCCGCCACGTGGCTGTTGAGATAGCGCAGGTACGGGCGCCACAGCGGCATGCGCCAGACCGGGTCGCGGGTCTGTTCGCCAGCGCTGATCCAGGCCTGTGCCAGCGCATCGTCGTTGGCGAACAGGGCCGGCAGATCCGGGCCCAGCGCGATGCGCGCGGCCCCGGTGAGCGTGGCGAAATCCAGGATCAGGTCCGGCTTCTGTTCGGTGGCATAACTCAAGGCATCGCACAGCACCAGCCGGCCTTCGGCATCGGTGTTGTCCACTTCCACGCTGACACCGGCACGGGTGGTGATGACCTCGCCGGGGCGGAAGGCTTCCGGGCCGACCGCGTTTTCCACCGCGGCAATCAGCAGGGTCAGCCGCACCGGCAACCGCTGCGCCATCACCAGCCCGGCCAGCGCCAGCGCATGTGCGGCGCCGCCCATGTCCTTTTTCATGTTGCGCATGCCATCGGCGGGCTTGAGATCCAGCCCGCCGGTGTCGAAGCACACGCCCTTGCCGACCAGTACCAGATGCGGGTGCGCCACATCGCCCCACTGCAGCTGGATCAGCCGCGGCGCACGGTGCGAGGCGCGTCCCACCGCGTGGATGGTGGGGAAGTTCTGCGCCAGCAGCGCGTCGCCCACGATCGCATCGACCTGCGCGCCATGCGCCTGCGCCACCGCACGGGTGGCCTCTTCCAGATGCTGCGGTCCCATGTCTTCGGTGGGCGTGTTGACCCAGTCGCGTACCTGCACGCAGGCCTCGATCAAGGCGCGTGTCTGCGCCGACGGTGTGGCCGCCAGTTCGGCCGGTGCGCGTGGCACCTTGCGGTACCGCGCGAAGCGGTAGGCGCCCAATCCCCAACCCAGGTGCAGCAACGCCTGTTCGGCATCGCTCAAGGCGTTGGCCAGCGTCCAGCGGCTGGCAGGCGGCAATGCCATCGGCGCGTGGGCATAGGCATACGCGTCGGCGCGGTCGCCGATGCCGACGATGGCACCGGCCAGCCCGTGGTCGCCGGGCAGCAACAGCACGCTACCGGGCGCGGCATCGAATCGCTGCGCCTGTGCCCACGACAACACGCGCGTGGGCTGCTCGGCGCACCAGCGTGCAAAGCCCTCGCGGTCGAGCACATACAGCGGCAGGGCCGCGGCGTTGGAATCGGTGAAACCGGTGAGGTGCGACATGGAAATCCTCGAATGCGGCGCCATGCGCCGAGCAGAGTGGGCTCAGGCGGGAATGCTGATGCCGGCGCGCGTGGGGCTGGGATGCGGCTGCTGCGCATCCAGCCAATCGGCCAGCCCGGTCATGCTGTCGAATTCCAGATCCGGCTGCTGGGTGGGGTGCGACCACACTGCGCCTTCGCGATTGATCCAGCACGCGCGCAGGCCCGCATCCAGCGCGCCCAGCACGTCCATGCGCACGTGGTCGCCCACATGCAGCACCTGTGCCGGCGGCAGTTCCAGGCGTGCGCATGCGGCGTGGAAGATGCTGGCGTCGGGCTTGGCACTGCCGTGTTCGTGCGAGCCCAGCTGAAACGCGAAGTGATGCATCAGCCCGATGCGTTGCAGATCGGCATTGCCGTTGCTGAGCGCGGCCACCGGCACATGCGCGGCAATGCGCGCCAGCGCGTCGAGCGCATCCGGATAGCATTCCACCTGATTACGCGCGGCGTAAAACACCTCATAGGCCGGCTCTACCAACGCCAGGTCGCCACCGCTTTCGCGCAACGCCATTTCCAGCGTCAAGCGCCGCAACGCGCTGAGGTCGTGGTGCAGGTGCGGGTTGTCGGCAAAGCTGCGCTCGCGCAGCTCCCGCATCGCTTCCACCGGAAACCGCTCGGCAGTGACCGGGCTGTGTTCACGCATCCAGTCGTACAGCACCTGATCGATGCGCGCCCCGATCGGCGCGAAAGGCCACAACGTGTCGTCGAGGTCGAGAGTGATGGCGCTGATGTGGAAGCTCATCGCGAGATTTTACGGTCTTGTATTGGGAATGGGGAATCGGGAGTGGCGAATAGGTAGAGCAACGCCACTGCTCTTGCGATTCCCGATTCCCGGCTATTCCAACAGCCTGGCCCAGCGCTGCATCCCCTCTACCCGGCTCAGCACCATCTTGATGCAGACCAGTAGCGGCACCGCCAGCAGCAGGCCGACCATGCCCCACAGCCAGCCGAACAGCATCAGCGCCAGGATCAGCATCAGCGGCGAGATCGCCATGCGGCGTCCCAGCACGATGGGGGTGACCACCTGGCCTTCGATGGTGTGCAGCGCCAGGTACAGGATTGCCGGCAGCAGCGAGGACACCGTGGTGCGGAATTCCACAAAGCCCATCAGCAGCATCAGCATCACGCCGATCAATGGGCCCACATAGGGCGCGAAATTCAGCAGTGCCACCACCGTGCCCCACAGGATGGCTTCGGGCAGCGGGATCTGCAGCACATACAAGATGCCGGCAAATATCAACCCGACCAGCGTGTTGATCACGCTGATGGTGAGCACGTAACGCGAGACTTCGCGTTCGATGTCCAGCATGATTTCGGTGGTGAAACGTTGCTGCTGGCGGTTCGGTAGCAAGGCGATCGCATGCCGCTGCAGGCTCTCGCCATACACCATGAAGAAGAACGTCAGCAGCACCACGGCCAGCACCGACGCGGCCAGTTTGGGCGTGCGCACCAGCGCCTTGTAGGGGTCGTCCATCTGCGTGCGCACGATCTGCACGCCGCGCTGGCCTTCGCCACCGGCCGCGCGTGCAAAATTTTCCGCGGCCTGGTTGGCCTGCATCACCGGCTTGGTGAGGTCGCGCACATCGCGCGCAATCTGGCGCATCTGCCGCGGTGCCTGCTGCGCCCATTCGGCAGCCGGGCCGGCCAGCTGTGCCGCCAGGGCCACGGTGCCGGCCAAGCCCAGGCACAACACCAGCAAGGCACCGACAAACCGCGGGATGTACAGCTTGCGCAACCCGCGCAGGATGGGGTTGCCGATGAGGGCGAAGAACGCGGCCAACATGACCGGCAGGATGATCGTCTGCGCTGCCCACAGCGTATAGCCGACAGCGAGCGTGGCCAGCACCACCAGCGAGGCGGGTGCGCGCGGACGCGGGGCCGGTGGTGGCGGGAGCGAATCTGCCGCGACGGCAGCATCCAGCGGATCGAGAGGAAGAGACATGCGTGCCCTGGCAGCAGACTGGCGTGCCGCCAGCGGTGCGCCATTATCGGCACAACGCGTCAACGGCGCGCACAGGGTCTGTGCGCGCGGTGTCATTACAAACTGGTTGATGCAGCGGGCTCAGCCGCAAGTGCAGCAACGCGTGCGGCGTGTGCCCGCACGCTGGGTCAGGCGGCGTGGTCGGCCGGCACCTGCACCACCGTGACCGGCGGGTCGGCTGCCACTTCTTCGGCATTGTCGGCAGCGCGTTCGGCCTGTTCGGAGGCTTCCTGTGCGCGATGCGCAGTGAACAACGCGGAGATGGTGCTGATCATCTGCAGAATCTTGGGGATGCCACCAAGCTTGCTGGCAATGCTGCCCAGCGCAGCCTGCGGTTCATTGCGACCGGTCACAAAGCCCAGCCCGAAACCGACTGCCAGGATGCGCACCGGCGACCAGCCGGCGCGCCAGGTCTGGCGCAACTGAGCCCAATGCGAGCGCGTTTCCTGCGCCCGCCCTTCCACCAGGAATTCAGCGCGTTCGACGCGCTGACGCAAGGCGCCAAACTTCATGAGCGTGCTCCATTGGCGGCTGTGGCCGTGTCGTCGTCACTGGAGTCATCGAAGATGCCCAGCTTGATCAACTGCCGCCGCGTGGCATTCATGCCGGTGTGATCGAAGTAGAAGAACACCCGCCACGCCGCAATGCCGGTGACCAGCAAACTGGCCAACGCGGTGAAGAACATCGCCTGAAACCACGACAACCCGGCGCGTTGCAGCAACGCAATAATGGCGCCCGCCAGCAACAGCCAGGACGAGGCGCCAAAAACGACCGCGACACAGGCCCATGCCAGGCCACGCCCGAACGCACTGCGTGCCAGTTGCAGATCGGCCGACACCAGCCGGCGTAACGCGCGGCTGGTGTCCTTGGCCGAGCCCAACGTCGCACGGCCGGCGGCACCGACCGCGCGTACGCTTTCGTCCAGTCCTGGCGTTTCCGGGCGCGCGTCTGGCGCGCCGGAGCCGGCAGCTGTAGAGGCCTGATCGCTCACGGCTTAGTTATCGTTGCTGCGTGCCAGCTTGGCGATGACCCAACCCGCTGCAAATGCCACGCCGAACGCGGCGAGCGGACGCTCGCGGATCAGGTCGGTGGCGCTTTCGAGCAGGTCGTTGCCCTTGGCAACCAGTACGTCCATCTGCTCCTTGGCAGCGGCGCCACCGAATTCGGCGGCGGCCATGCCGGCCAGCGCGGTGTCGGAGAGTTCGGCCTTGACATTGGCGCGGCCCAGCTTGAGCTCGTCGCCTGCAGCGCTGGTAGCGCCCTTGACGGCTTCGCCGGCAGCGCTGGCGGCCGACTTCAGGTGGGTGCCGGCTTCGCTCAGGTTTTCCTTCAGCTGATCGGTATTGGTGGGGCTCATGCGATATCTCCTTCGGTCGTTGATGGCAGCCGTCACTCACGTGCGGTCGTGCGGTAGCAATAGCATCGGGGGGGTGTAGGAGGCGTTAGTGGACGCAGCCCGCAGTGCACATCGCGTCAACGCATGAGCGCGTCGTATTGCGCGTTGCCACGCAGGATGCGCACTACCAGCTGTTGTGGTTTGCGCTGGAAATTGGCGCGCCAGCTGGCAAGGTCGGCGAACTCGCCGACGCTGCTGGCCACGATCACGTCACCGGACACCAGGCCGTTGGCCGCAGCACGGCCACCGCGTTTGACCTCGCTGACCATTACCCCGGTGATGCCGGACTGGCGCAGCGATTCGGGCAGGTCCACGAAGGTGGCACCGCTCAAGCGCGGGTCGAGCATGTCGCCGGTGACCGCGCGGTCCTGCTCCTTCAGGGTGGCCTTGAGCTTGAGCGGTTTGCCGTCGCGGCGGATTTCCAGGGTGACCGCACTGCCGACGGCCTGCAGGCCCTCGTAGTTGTGCAGCGCCTCCGCACTGTCCACGCGTTGATCGTTTGCTGCCACCACCACATCGCCAGGTTGCACGCCGGCCGCGGCGGCCGCCGAGCCTGGCAGCACGCGCGTCACCAGTGCGCCGCGCAGCGAGTCCACGCCCAGCCCCTGCAACATCTGCTGGGTGAGGTTCTGGGTTTCCAGGCCCAGGGTGCCGCGCACCACCACGCCCTTGGTCACCAGTTGCTCGACCACGTTGCGCGCCAGGTTGGACGGAATCGCCAGGCCCAGGCCGATATTTCCGGCCATGCTGCCCTGCGGATTGAAGCTGGCGGTGTTGATGCCGACCAGTTGGCCTTGCAGATTGACCAGCGCACCGCCCGAGTTGCCGGGATTGATCGAGGCATCGGTCTGGATGAAGTTCTGGTAGCCCAGGCCGCGAATTCCGCTGCGGCCCACCGCCGAGACGATGCCGGAGGTGACGGTCTGGGTGAAGCCGAACGGGTTGCCGATGGCCACCACAAAATCGCCCACGCGCAGTGCGTTGCTGTCGGCCAGTTTGATATCGGTGAGGTTGTCGGCCTTGATGCGGATCAGCGCGATGTCGGTGTCGGCATCGGAGCCGATGAAGTCGGCCTTGACCGTGCGCCCATCGCCAAGCGTCACCTGCACGTCGTCGGCATTCTCGATGACGTGGTGGTTGGTTAGCACATAGCCCTTTTGCGCATCGATGATGACGCCCGAGCCCAGCGATTCGTTGATGCGATCCTGTGGCACCTGCGGGAACAGCCGGCGCAGGATCGGGTCGTTGAAGAACGGGTTGCGCACGCGGACCACCTGTTTGGTGTTGACGCTCACCACTGCCGGCATCGCCTGTTGCAGCATCGGTGCCAGCGAGGGCACCGGCTGCCCGGCAACCGACGCCGGCAACGCCGCCGCGGTTGGCAGGGTGAAGGTGGCATTGCCGGCCGGCGTGGCCTCGGCGCGGTTGTCCAGCCAAGCATTGATGCCGGTGGCGGCGAAGCCGCCGAATGCGGCAGCCAGGGAGAGCGTCAGCAAGGTGGGAAGCGGTCGCATGGAGCGTCTGTCCGGGTTACGCGGTGGAAGAGGAATAGGGCGTCTGACTGCGTAAATCAAGCTGAACGAGAGTGCCAGCGAGCAATTTAACTGCCGGTGAAAGCGCCGCGCAGGCCTTGCCGCCGCTGCGTTGACAGCCCGTTGAGCCCGGCGTAGCGTCCGCTTGATCCGATGCCTGTTCAGCAGACGCATTGCTCTCGCGCATCGCCCGCGTTTCCCGCACTGATGCCCTTAAGGAGGGTCTATGAGCAACGGCAATGGTGTGACGGCAACCCTGTCCGACGCCGTCGATAGCGTAAAGAGCACTGCCACCGAACTGACCGACAGCATCGCCAGCACCACCAGCGAGGCGGTCGCCAACGTGCAGGAAGCGGCCGGCGCGGCGGTGCAGGAGGTCAAGGTACGTGTCGCCAAGGCACGCAAGGAGGTGGTCAAGGCGGAGCAGGACGCGGCCAGCAAGGCTGCCGATGCAGCGGGCGCCGTCAAGCGCCGCGTGGCCAAGACCAAACGCTCGTTGGCGGCCACCAGGGACGCAGCGAAGGACAAACTGGTTGCAACCAAGGACGCCGCCAAGCAGAAGCTCGTCGCGACCAAGGACGCGGCGAAGCAGAAAATCACCTCCACCAAAGAGGCGGCCAGGCAGAAGCTGAGCAGTACCGGTGCCGCTGCCAAGAAAAAGATCACCGACACCAAGGCCAACACCAGACAGAAGTTGGAAACCGCCAAGGCCAATGCCAAGGCCGACGCGGCCGCGCTGAGTGCCAAGACCGCCGCCAAGAGCGCGGCACGCAAGACCGCCGTGGCAACGGTGAATGCGCGCACCGCAGCGAAGAAGGCTGCCGCCAAGTCGGTGTCGGTCAAGAAGGCGGTTGCCAAGAGCATCGCCAAGAAGGCACCGGTCGCCAAGCAGACCGCCACACGCCAGGCCGCCGTGAAGAAGGCCCCGCTGAAGAAGGCAGTGACCAAGACCGCCCTGAAGAAGGCGGCCAAGGTGACCAAGACCCCGGCAACGCGCGCAGTGGCCAAGACCACCGCCGCCCGCAAGGCGGTCGGCAAGAAGGCCGTAAAGCGCGTCACGCGCTGATGCTGGACGCCAACACGTGATGCACGCGCCAGGTAAGCGCGCATCACGCGAGGTGCAAGGAGGCCGGCGCTGGGCTGCAGCGCCGGCCTTTTTTGATACGTCAAAAACGCATGCGCTTGCGATGGCACCGCGCCGCGTCGCGCGTGGCCAGCTGACGGAGCAAGGGGCTGGGCAAGGGCAGGCGCGAGGTGCGATGTGCGCTTTGCGCGAGGCTTCGCTCGGACCCTCATCCGCCCCTTCGGGGCACCTTCTCCCGGTGGGAGAAGGAAAGGCGCTGCAGACTCACAGGACACGCGCAACCCCGTTCAAGCACTACGTCCGCCTCCCGCCTCCCGCTTCCCTATTCCCCATTCCCCATTCCCGAATCCCGAATCCCGAATCCCGAATCCCGAACTATTCGATCCCCTCGAGCAACTGCTCGGCCCCCTTGCGAATCCCGGCCTTCGCTGCGCCGTAGGCGCCCAGGCTGGCCTTGATGTTCATGGCGCTGGGATACTGTTTCTCGACATAGGCGGCGAGCAGGCGGTCGCTTTGGGCGTCGAAGATCTCCACCGCATAGCTGACCGAACCGGAAAATGCACCTTCCTTGCCGCGTGCGGCCTGCACCGCGTTGTAGGAGCCGCCGCCCAGGTCCACCTTCATGACGGTGCCCAGTACGCGCTTGCTGGGCTTGGCGCCGGTGAGGGTGAGGCGCACCCGCACGGTATCGCCACCGGCCACCGTGGTCGGGCGCCAACGCCGTGCAAGGGCGTAGCTAAATTGCTGCTGCATGTCATCGGCGAGCATGCGCCTGTCCTGTTCGGGCACCTCTTCGAACTGCGCATCCGGCCCGCGGTAGATGGCCACCGGTTCGACGATGGCCGCCCGGTAACGCGTCCAGTCCACGTTGCTGTGATAGGCGTACGGCATGCGGTCTCCGCGGCTGCCGTCGTGTGGGCGCAAATAACTGGACGACGGCAGTTGGCTGTACGGCAACGGGCGGGTGCTGGAGCAGCCGATCAGACTGATGCCGACAACGGCAAGCGTGCAGCAACGAGTGACGAAATGGACAGACATGACAAAGACCTGGATAGAGTGAGGACGTTGGAAGGGCCAGTGCGGGCAGCGAGGTTCAGTGCAGCAGCACGCGCGCCAGTGCCAATGCAAATGCAAATGCAAGGCCTGCCGCGCTCAACAGCACGCTGCGTGTTACCCAACGTGGCAGTCGGCGGACGTGGCGCGCGCTGCGGATATCGGGCAAGGCGCACCAGATGTCGCGGTTACGTGTGCCGGTGCGGCCACAACGACATGCTGGCGACGTGGCAATGTGACTGACCGTCATGCCGACGCTGTCGTTGGCTGCGGCGTGCGTGGCCCACGGCGACAGGGCGGCGATGGGCGAGGTGGAGCGGGTCGAGGAAGTCATCACCATGCAGCCTGGATGCGTGTGGTGCGTGCACTCTAGGCGGCCAGGATTGGAAACTTATTGGAGGTGCCGGGCCGCAGCACCGTCCGCCCTGGGTATTCACGCCGTGGTCGGCGCGCGGTCATCGGCGAACACCACGCGCACGCACAGGCCGCGCCCGTCGTTGCCTTCGCAGGTTTCGATGGTGGCTCCGTGCAGGCGGGCAATGCCCGCCACCAGCGACAGTCCGATTCCGCTGCCCTGCACCTCGCTGCCGGGCACGCGATAGAACCGCTCGAAGATGGACGCATGCGCCGCGTCCGGTACGCCGGGGCCGTCATCGCTGACCTGCACGAACGGGTGCAGTGCATCGGCGCGCAGGCAGTAGCCGCAACTCACTTCCACGGTGCCGCGAGCGCGTCCGTAGCGGATGGCGTTGTCGACCAGGTTGCGGATCAGGATACCCACTGCATCCACATCGCAACGCAGCAGGCAGGGTGCCGCCTCCACGTGCAGATTGAGCTGGCGGGCATCGGCCTGCACGCTGAATTCGTCCAGGACATGCGAGATCAATTCGCCCATCTCGACCTGTTGGTAGGCAGCCAAGCTGATGCCGGCATCCAGCCGCGCCAGATCCAGCAATTGTTCGGCCAACCGATTGCTGCGGCGCGCGGTTTCCAGCAACTGGCGCAGGGCAGCGTCCTTGTCCTGCAGCGTGGGCGCGCGCAAGGCGACTTCGGCGTAGGCATGCAGCGCCGAGAGCGGAGTGCGCAGTTCATGCGCGGCGTCGGCGACAAAATTGCGCTCGGCCTGCACGGCCTGTTCCACCCGTGCCAGCAAGGTGTTGAACGCGGCGATCAGCGGACGGATCTCGTCGGGCACCCGATCCAGCGGGACGGGATCGGTGTCCAGCCCGGTGCGTTGCGCAATGGCGCAGGAGACGCTGCGCAACGGCGCCAGCGCGGTACGTACCGCCCACCACACCAGCACGCCGAGCACGCCCAGTTGCACGGTGTTGAGCACCATCGCGATCAGGGTCTGCTTGAAACTCATGCGCGAGGACGCATTGCCGATCGGCGTTTCAAGGTCTGCGCCGTTGGCCGGCGCTGACGGGCTGTCGAAGCGGTGCTGCAGCGCTTCGGGCAGGATGCCGACCAGGTGGTCGCCCAGCAGGTTGAGCTCCTGCTCGAACACGCTATGGTGACCCTCGGTGACCAGCGCCACCAGGATCCACAGCGAAGTGGACCAGCTCAGCAGGACGATGGCGGCCAGCGCCGCCAGCATGCGTGCCTGCAGGGACTTCATTCGGGAGACTTGCCGACCATGTACCCCTGGCCGTAAACGGTGGAGATGAGCTCTTCGCCCAGCTTGCGGCGCAACTGATGCACATACACCGCGATCATGTTGCTGCCGCCGTCGGACGGGCCGCCATACACGCCTTCTTCCAGCTGATCCTTGGTGACCACGCGCCCGGCACGTTCCATCAAGGCCAGCAGCAGTCGATATTCATGCGCGCTCAGCGCCACCCATTTGCCGGCCCTGGTGACCTTGCGGCTGCTCGGGTCCACGCAGACATCGCCCTGGCTGAGCAGCGGCACGACGCGGCCCTGGCTGCGCCGGGTGACCGCGCGCAGCCGTGCCATCAGCTCATCGAACTGAAAGGGTTTGACCAGGTAATCGTCGGCGCCGGCGTCCAGGCCACGGATGCGGTCGGTGAGCTGGCCACGTGCAGTCAGGGCGATCACCGGGGTCGGGTCGTAATGGCTGCGCATGAAGCGGAGTACTGCCAGCCCAGACTCGCCGGGCAGGCCGATATCCAGCAGGACAGCGGTGTAGCGGTGGTCCACCAGCGCCGCCCTGGCGGTGGCGGCGTTGCCCACGTGGTCGATGGTCCAGCTGTGCTGGCGCATGCCGTCGCAGATGGCGTTGGCCAACAAGGGGTCGTCTTCGACAAGCAGCAAGTGCATCAGGGTTCCGCCGGGCGCCGGGCCATTCCAAGATCCGCAGCACTGTCGGAGATGCGCGTTAGGCAAATATTAGTGCATGCGCAAACCTGCCGGGCAGGCGAACCGAGGAGCGGCAGGTTTGCGCAGGCGAGCTGCCTGCGCGGCCGGCTCAGCGCTGCAAAATCGCGCGCAGGGCCGGCTCCAACTGCTCGTGGCGGAAGCCGAACCCGGCACCGAGCGCACGCTGCGGCAGCACGCGCTGGCTGATCAGCAGCAGGTCGGCCATTTCGCCAAAGCCCAATCGCAGCAGCCCGGCCGGCAACGCCAGCAAGGCAGGGCGGTGCAGGACCTTGGCCAGGGTGCGGGCAAATTCCGCATTGGTCACCGGGTTGGGGGCGGTGGCGTTGTAGGCGCCGGGCTGCCCGTGCTGCAGCAGCCATACCAGCAGCGCGACCATGTCGGCGCGGTGGATCCAGCTCATCCAGTGCCGCCCATCGCCGAATGGCCCGCCGCCACCCAGCCGGAACGCCGGCAGCATGCGTGCCAGTGCGCCGCCGTCGCGGTCCAGCACGATGCCGGTGCGGACCCAGCTCACGCGTGGGCCAAGCGCGCCGATGCGGGCAGCGGCGGCCTCCCAGTCGCGGCAGAGTACGGCCGAAAAATCCTCGCCGGCGCCGTCCGTTTCGGTCAGCACCGCATCGCCGCGCTCGCCGTAATAGCCCACCGCCGAACCGGACACCACCACTGCCGGGCGCTGCTGCGCTGGCTGCTGCGCGATCCAGTCGTGCAACCGGTCAGTGGTGCCCAGCCGCGACTCGCGAAAGCGCTGCTTGCGTGCATCGCTCCAGCGGCCGGCCGCCAGCGGCTCACCGGCCAGGTTGATGACGGCCTCGGCCTGCACGCCGTCCAGCGTCTCCACGGCGGTGATGCCGGGCAGGCTGCGGCTGGCGCGGCCGGTATTGCGGGTCAAGACGCAGACCTGATGGCCGGCCTGCACCAAGGCCGGGCACAGCGCCTGGCCGATGAAGCCGGTACCGCCGGTGATGAGCACGCGCATGAGAAGTTCCTGGCCGGAGGGATGCGGCACCATAGGCCAGTGCGGACTGAAGCGCAGTGAAGCCGACGCAGCGATATGGCCACCGGCCGGTGGTGCGTGGCGTCAGGCGCGCCGGTCCGGCGCCGTGATGCAGCGCCGGGTAGCCACCTCATCCCCAAACGCAAACGCGCCGGACAGGCCGGCGCGTTTGCAAGGTGCTGGGTGCAGCGTACTTATTTCGACGACGACACCGCATGGGCACGTTCGAAGTGTGCCGACACCACACGGCGGGTTTCTTCCAGGTGCTGCTTGACCGGTGCGCTTTCGGCGGCGGGCAACAGCTCCGAATCCAGAATCTTGATGGTGTCGCCATGGTCGATGACCATGTTGCGCATGAAGGCATTGCGATACGCATCCTTGCCATCGGGCAGCGTCAAGGTCTTTTCCAGCGCCTCCACTGCGGCCTTGCCCTTGGCGCGCACCGCGTCGGCGCGCGGGCTGTCCTTTGCGCCCAGGGCCTTGGTCTTTTCGAGGTTGGCCTGGTGGTCGTGCAGCATCTGCTCGGCAAACGGGCCGGTGGAGCCGCCCAGATCCTGCCCGATGGCCTGCTTGGCCAGCGCAATCTCGTTTTCGTCAATGGCTGCCAGCACGCCCAGCACTGCACCGTCGCCCTTGGCCAGCTCGGTCGCTCCGCTGCCGCTGACCGGCGCGGCAGTCGGTTCTGGCGACACCGCCGGTGCAGTGCGCGAGGCGTCGCCACCGGGGCGATCGCAGGCGGTGAGGGTCAGCATGGCAAGTAGTGAAGCGGCAGCGAGAGTGGATTTCATGGAGGTCCTGAGGTGAGTCGGCAATGGCCGACAATGAAATGCAAAGGAGCCGCTAGGCGGCTCCGGTGATGCGTTGGTCAGGCCCACTGCGGCTGGGCGACCGGGGCAATGCCCATGGGTCTGACCGGCGCGCGAACCGCGTCCTGCGCCGTACGGCACACGCGGGCCATGCGCGCAGTGCGCTCACGAATGATGGCGTGCTCGCTGGCAGGTGCGCTGCCGAGCAGGCTTGCCACATGGAAGCCAAGGATTTCCTCCGCGCGGTCGCCCTGGTCGCTGATGATGTGCGGAACCAACCGCTCCAATCGTTCCAGCTCCTGCTGCACTTGATACGGGGTTTTCATGACGATCTCCAATGAATAACGGGTCTTGCTCAACGCCGGCGTCACTGGCGTGCTCAACTATTGCGCGTGCCCAGACGTTGCCAGCAATCAGTCGCCAACTGTTCGTAGTTGGATTGGGTGCTGGATGAAATGAAGTGATGCTCAAGGCGATCGCGAAACAGCCGCAGACGTTCCTGATCGCTCGAACGCGGTGCCTGCAGGTAGATGTCGCAGGCCATTTTCACCACCGGGGACAATTCGCTGAACTTGCCGCTACCCAGGTTCCCCTGGGCGTGCCGCGCCTGCCAATGCGCGATTTCGGCTTGTACATCGATGACGGATGGGTCTCTGCTCATGGCTTGGGGCGTTCCGGATTAAACAAACTTGACGTGCAGGGTAACTGCGGGTATGTCAACGAATGATCATCGAACGCGACAATAGTGCGTTAGTGGGAACACCAACACTTAATTGCTCAGGCTGCGTCGGCGTCTCTACACGCTATGCATGCATCCTCGTTCGCGTGGTGGATGTTGTTCGGCGTGTCGACTGTGTTCGATGGACGAACACGTCTAACCCGCAGCGCGATGCAGCACGACGTTGCGATCATCACAGTCGCATTGCACGGCGTCGCTTGCAGATTTCACGCAATCGCCTGCGTGCAGCGCCGCATTTCACGGAAGATTCTGAACCGCTCCACACCTGTGTAACGTCTGATCCTTAAGGTAGGCAACGACGTATAGGAGAGAGTACTCAGGATGCAGGACAGCGAAAGCAGTCATCGTAAGCCGCACCATGCCAGCGGAACACCGGAAGCACGTGTGTGGTGGCACGCCCTGTTGGAGCTGCGCGGGGGCCGGGTGGCCATCAGCCTGATCGTGGTGGTGTTGATCGTGGTAGGTCTGTATTTCGCCATGAAATAGGCCTGGTTTCAGGGTTTACAGCGGCGCGTTCCGACACGCAGCGGGAGGCGCCCGATGTGGCACGGGCGCGAGCACGGGGACAGCGGATGGCAGAGCCACGGTACTTGCAGGTGCTCGGGCATACCACGCGTGCCGTGGCCGAGTACGGCCACGAACGTGCCACGCACGCCTGGGTGTGCAGCGAACTTGCGCGCCTGCTGGGCGCGCATGATGCAGGCCTGGACACTGTGACGGCGTCCGCCGCAGGCGACCAGCATGCTGCGTTGCATGTGCCCGACGACACGCTGACTAGCGAGCAGGCCCGTGCGCTTGGCATCGATGGTCGTCACGGCCTGCTGGGCGGCATCGTGCCGCATGCATTTGTGGCCACCAAGGTGATCGGCCACCCCTTGATCGATCCTGCGGCAACGCGTATCACCGGCTGGAATCAGGCGCTGGCGCTTGCGCTGATCCCGACCACCTTGCCCGGCTACACGGTGTTCTCGCGGGACGATGCCTTGCAGGCGTTGGACCGATTGCTGCCCGATGGCCAGGTGCGCCTGAAGCTACCCACCGGCGTCGGCGGCAACGGGCAGTGGCGCATCGCCGATGCGGCCGCGCTGGCACTCGCACTCGACGGGTTGCCCGAACACTATCTGCAAACCCACGGCGCAGTGCTGGAGCGCAATATCCTGCAGCCGCTGACGCACAGCGTGGGCGAGCTGTGCGTGGCCGGCGTGCAGATCGCGTACTACGGGACGCAATGCAGCGTGCGCAATGCCGAGGGCGAGGATGTCTATGGCGGCTCGTCGCTGCGCGTCCATCGCGGATCGCTGGAGGCACTGTTGGGCACCGGGCTGCCGCCGCTGCAGCGCCGCGTGGTGGAGCAGGCGTGCCGGTACGATCGCAGCATTGCTGCTGCGTTTGCGGGCCTGCAGGTGTCCCGGCGCAATTACGATGTGGTCAGCGGTGAAGACCCGCACGCCGGCGCGGTGTGCGGCGTCCTCGAGCAGTCCTGGCGGATCGGTGGCGCCACCCCGGCCGAACTTGCGGCCATTGCCTGTTTTCAGCAACATCCAGGGTTGCACTGGGTGCGGGCATCCACCCACGAGATCTATGAAGGCGAGCCGCCGGCCGACGCACAGGTGTACTACCGTGCAAGCCGCCCCGGCGCCGGCCCGCGCTACAAATACCGGAGGGTTTCAACCGACTGATGGAAGCCAAACTTTCCAGTATCGACATCGCAGTCGATCACGACGCACTCAGCGGCACCTTGCTCACGCCCACCGGTATTCCGGCGGTGCTGTTCGTCCACGGCTGGGGCGGCAGTCAGCACCACAGCCTGGTGCGTGCGCGCGAGGCGGTAGGTCTGGGCTGCATCTGCATGACCTTCGACTTGCGTGGGCATGAGGGCCATGCGTCGATGCGGCAGACCGTCACCCGCGCGCAGAACCTGCGCGACATCATTGCCGCCTATGACCAGTTGGCGGGCCTGCCGTATGTGGATCCGCAGTCGATTGCGGTGGTGGGCCTGAGCTACGGTGGTTATCTGTCCGCCCTGCTGACACGTGAGCGCCCGGTGGAGTGGTTGGCACTACGTTCGCCTGCGCTCTACAAGGATGCGCAGTGGGACCAGCCCAAGGTCAGCCTCAATGCCGATCCGGATCTGATGGCCTATCGGCATCGCACGCTGACGCCCGACGACAACATTGCGTTGGCGGCATGCGCTGCGTACACCGGCGATGTCCTGCTGGTCGAAGCCGAGCACGATGTCATCGTGCCGCAACCGGTGCTGCGCAATTACGCAAATGCCTTTGGCAAGGCGCGTTCGTTGACCTCGCGGGTGATCGCCGGGGCCGACCACGCGCTGAGCGTCAAGGAGCATCAGCAGCGCTACACGCGCGCATTGATCGACTGGTTGACCGAAATGGTGGTGGGTCGCCGGATTGCGCTGGCCCGTGAAGTGGTGGCAGCGCGCAAGCAGCTGATCAAGCAGCAGGAAGAGGCGCCATCGGCGGGAGCCGGCGTTGCAGTGTTCCGCGGCGACATCCGCGCGGTGGAGAAGACGTCCGGTTAGTCGATCGCGCACCTGTCTGCCAGCGTTTGGCGGCACCGTTGCGCTGGATGGATCGCCACTGAAGAACGCGTCATGCGGGGTGAGCGTTGCAATCTGCTTGCAGCGCGGTTGTCTCACTTACTTGCGCCGCCACAAACTCCCAACGAACGAAACGGGCCCAACGGCCCGTTCGTTTTGCATCATGCAGTGACGCGATGGACGCGACAGCTTGCATCCCAGGAGGCCGTTACACCCGTGGGTCGGTCGGGTTACGACGCGCAGCGTCGCCGTGATGATCCGAATCGAAGGCTTCCCGCACGGCGTGCTTGGCCTTTTCCCAGTTCAGACGCGAATCGGCCTTGAAACGGTCCCAGCCATCGCCCAGATCACGTTCCAGATGGTCGTCCCACTGGCGGCCGGCGTGCTGCTGGCGCGCCTGCATGCCGTATCGATAGGCCGGGCGATAATCGTCATACGAATACTCGGCATCACGGTAGCTGGCACTATCGAAGCGACCGGCATAGTGGGTATCGCCGTCGCGATACACGGTGTGGGTACGGTCGGCGCGGTCCCAGGCATCACGCGCAGCGAGACGGGCATCGTCCCACTCCAGGCGCGATTCACCACGGTTGCGGGGCCATTCGCCGGCCAACGTGGCTTCGGTTTCTTCCCAGGTGCTGGTCGGGCGCGTTTCGCGCGCCTGCAGGCCGAACCCGTACACGGTGGCGTAGTCGCGGTCGTAGTCGGTGCCTTCCTTGTAGTAAGGACGGTTCCGGTGCTCCTGGCGCCAGTATTCGGTTTCCACGGTAGGGTCGAGGCGTTCGGCCACACCCTTGCCCGCCGCCGCGCCGGCAACCACGCCGGCCGCTGCGCCGATCAAGGTGCCTAACGGACCGAACACCGTGCCTGCCAGCGCACCTGCCGCTGCACCGCCGGCGATGCCGCCCACGCCCACACCCACCGGGTGCGAACCGGGTGCGCCGGAGATCGGGTCGCGGTTCAAATCCTTTGCTTCTTCCTTGCGTTCCTGCTTGTCGAGATTGCTCATGCCGCCTCCGGTTGCCTGGTGATGGATGCGCCCTGCAACGCAGGCCGCGAATGTGGCGCAACGATGGCGTCGCGAGAGTGAAACGTGTGTGCTTGGATGTGAGTGCGATCGCGACATGACTGAACTGTGCAGTGGCACTGCGGATGAGGTCGCTGACCGGTGTTGCATGCAACCTGCAGAACAAGGGCTACTGCTGCGGCCCTTGCTTTACCCCTTGATGCACACCACCTGGCGCAACGTGTGCAGTACTTCGACCAGATCCTGCTGTGCTGCCATCACTGCCTCGATCGACTTGTAGGCGGCCGGCGACTCATCGATGACGGCGGCATCCTTGCGGCATTCCACATGCGCCGTTGCCTGGCGATGCTGGGCGAGGGTGATCTGTGCACGTGCGGCCGTCCTGCTCATCACGCGGCCTGCGCCGTGACTGCAGCTGTGAAAACTCTCCGCGTTACCCAACCCGCGCACGATGTAGCTGCGCGTGCCCATGCTGCCCGGAATGATGCCCAGCTCGCCGGCGCGTGCGCTCACCGCGCCCTTACGGGTGATCAACAGCTCCTCGCCGGCGTGCGTCTCCTTCTGCACGTAGTTGTGGTGGCAATTGACCGCGAGCTTTTCCAGCTGGAATTTCGGCAAGCGGTGACGCATCTCGGCCAGCACCCGTGCCATCATCGCCTCGCGGTTTTCGCATGCGTAATCCTGCGCCCACGACACCGCTTCGACGTACTCGTCGAACAAGGGCTCGCCCTGCATGAAGAAGGCCAGGTCCTTGTCGGGCAGATGAAAGCCCAGCACGCGGTGCGCCAGTTGCTCGCGTGCGCGCTCGATGAAGTAGCTGCCGATCAGGTTGCCGGTGCCGCGCGAGCCGCTGTGCAGCATCACCCACACCGCATCGGTTTCGTCCAGGCAGAGTTCGATGAAGTGATTGCCGCCGCCCAGCGTGCCGATCTGGCATTCCAGCTTGTCGGTGCGGATGCGCCTGTGCTGCTGTTTGATCGCGTCCAGACGTTGCACCAACCCCGAACGCGCGATGCGGGTTTCGATACTGTCGGGCAGCGTGCGGTGTTCGCCGCCGCGACCGTTGCCCACCGGCACGCTACGCTCGATGCTGGAGCGCAACTGCGCCAGATTGTCCGGCAGATCACTGGCACGCAGCGTGGTACGTACGGCGGCCATGCCGCAGCCGATGTCCACGCCCACCGCTGCCGGGATGATGGCGCCACGGGTCGGGATCACCGAGCCCACGGTTGCACCTTTGCCCAGATGCACGTCGGGCATCACCGCCACCCAGGGGCCGACGAACGGCACCGCGGCGATGTTGCGCAACTGCGCATGCGCCTGCGCTTCCAGCGGCACGCCGCGCACCCAGCCCTTGATCGGGGTGGTGCTGCCTTCGGCATGCAGTAATTCAAAATGTTGTGAGGTACTCATTGTCGTCATTCCCTTGCGGCAGTGCGTGGCAGATCCTTCCACCACGCGCAGCCTTCATTGCCTGATCGTCACCAATTGCTTCAGCACGCCATCCAGGCCGCCGAACACGGTGAGCTTGTCGATCTTTTCGGTGACCTTTTCCAGCGCCTCCAGTTCCTTCAAACGCATCAGCACCGGGCTGTCTTCGATCAGCTTGGCGGTGTTGAGCAACGAACGCGTGGCGTTGGCCTCTTCACGCCGGCGGATGACGTTGGCTTGCGCCTGCTTCTCCGCCTGCACGACCGCATTGAGGATCTCGCGCATTTCGCCCGGCAGGATCACGTCCTTGACGCCGACGCCCAGCACTTCGATGCCGAAGCCGCTCACGCTGCCACGCACATACCCGAAGATATCCGCATCCAGGCAGGCCTTGTCGCCCAGCAACTCGTCCAGCGTCTTGGCCGACACCGCACGGCGCAAGCCGTATTGCAACTCGCGGTACAGATATTCGCCGGCCTTGGCCACGCGCGTGCGCATCGCCACGGCATCGGTGAAGCGCATGCTGGCGGCCAGGTTGATCCGCAACGACACCTTGTCGCGCGTCAACAGCTCCTGCCCGGAGACCTCGACCGACTGCACGCGCAGATCGATCACCTCGGTGGCGATGTTCTTCTGGAAATTCCAGAACGCGTACGCCCCCGGTCCGAACGGTGCAACCAGCTTGCCATCGATGAACACCAGCCCTTGCGACTCGGCGGGCACGTCCATGCACACTGCCACCCGCGACAGCGTGCCGAGCTGACGCAACCTGCGCTGCACATCGGCAGGCACCTGCAGCCCATCGCCCAGCGGCAGGGTCTGCACCTCGATCGCTGCCGGCCCACGCCAGTACAGCGCGCGCGTGCCCGGTGGCAGCACCTCCTCAAGCTTGCCGTTGCGGATCAGCAGGCCGACCTGCGCGGTCCCGATATCCGCCAGCACGAAGTGCTGCGGCAGGGTGCTGCCGAGCGTGTCGATCAGCATCTCCGCATCGGGGCCGACGTAGGCGCCCTGAGTGATGGCGTGGACGATGACTTCGCTGCGACCCAGTGGGTCGAACAGGCGATAGACACCGGGGACGAGCACGCGCTCGAACCGACGGTTGCGATACATCAGGCCGCGCTCGCCGTCACCGATCACGACCCTCTTGGTCCAGAACATTGCATTACTCCTGTTAGGTTTGGCTCTGGTGGTCCGATCCAAAGTGACTGCCGTCGCGCCGCCCGGATCGGACTGCTGGCGAAACGTGTGCCGATGCAACGCGGCGTTGAAAGGTGGAAACGCCGGTGACGGCGGCCGTGCGGGGCGCGATGCGCTGTTGGCGCCTGCATGCGCGTTGCCGCCGCTGTGCGATGTAGTGCGCAGCGGTTGCGAACGGTGCAGCGTGCGCGTCCAGGGCAAGGGCCCGGCCACGGCGCCGCTGCTGCAGGCAGTCAGGCGATGGGTTGCCTGTTTGCCTGCGGCATGGGCGTTTCCGTAAAGGGACTTGCGTCCCGAGAAATGACCGATAAGGTCATGCATGGAGCGGGATTCGAACCCGCGACAGACAGATTAGAAATCTGTTGCTCTACCCAACTGAGCTATCCAGTGGTGAGTATTCCGGAATCGAACCAGACCTGCGGATGGCGCCGCCGCTCCACCAGGAGCCGATACCCGTAACGAGAAACATGAGAAAGGCTTCGGTATACGCCACGGCACAGCCGCGCGCACCAGCTGGAATAAACTCCAGGCCGCTGAATCTCTTTCACAGTGTTTCTGATCACCGTTTTATTCAAACGGTACTCTTGTATGTGTATGACCACGCGTCGCCCGTGCCCGACACCTGGGCACAGCGCTTTCGCGCCTGACCGCTTTGCAACGTCCATGTTGTCGGGCAATCCATGCCCGGGTGCCTGGAAGGTCATCCACACGATGCGATGCGAACGCATAACGAAAAACGCCCCCGGATGCAGCATCCGAGGGCGTTCGCTTGCCTCGGAGATCGGGTGACCGATCTCCTTGTCAGGACATCAGTCGAATCGGGTGATACGCACGGCTGCTTTCTTCGTGCGCACAAACGACGCCGCGCGGTGCGCGCTGGGCAGTCGATTGAATGTGGCGGAATGGAGCAGGGGCATGAGGTCGGTTCGTTGAAAATGCAGGCGTACCTGCCGAGGGCGCGAACATTACCTGCGTCCTTTTCATTGCGCAAGTACTTTATGCAATTATTTTTCGGATTATCTTTCGGATAGTCGAAAGAGAATGCAGCTGTGTAACGACCGCAAGGCGGTATTGGATTTGAATGCGACGGTCGGTATCCGGCGCTGACCTGATGTCAGGCATTGCAGAGGAAGCACGCCGACAGCACGTAGCAAGCATTTGTCAGACGGTATGTACGGCGTGCTCAGCATCGGCGTGTGCGCTGGTCCATGCGCCGATGCCGCTGCTCGTTCGCGGCAACGCCATCGCCAACGCGAACAATCAGCCGCCGTGCGTGCCCAGGGTGCGCGCGCCGGTGAGGATCATGCGCAGCATCTGCGAGATCTGTTCGACCAGCTCGGGGTCTTTTTCCGGCGGGGAGTCCATCGCCACCGCGCCCATCGCAAATACCAGCCGGGTGATCGCCTTGGACACCAGCGCCGGCGCATGCAGCTTGGCATTGTCGGCGGCGGCCAGGCGGATCAGGTCCACCCGCAGCTCGTCTTCGAAGTAGGTGAGCTCGCGCTCCACCGCCTGCTTGAAGGCGTCCGAACCCACCGCACCTTCGCGCAGCAGCACGTGCAGCAACTTGTCGTCGGCGCGCAACTGCTCCATGAAGGCTTCCACCGAGACGCGGATGACGCTGCGGTCGGTGGAGGTGGCGCGCTGGCGCGCCTGGCCGATGATGGTGCGCAGCGAGCGCCCGGCCAGGTCGATCAAGGCCACGGCGAGCTCGTCCATGTCGCGGAACTGGCGGTAGAAGCTGTTCGGCGCGATGCCGGCCTCGCGCGCCACTTCACGCAGGCTCAGGGTGGACAGGCTGCGGTGCGGGCCGATCAGCGACAACGCCGCGGCGATCAGGTCCTCGCGTGAAATCGCCGGCTTGCGTGACGGCGGCGCGTCGTGGGAAGGCAGGGCGATGGAAGTCATGAGGCAGCAGCCGGGCGTGGGCATGAATCATAGCGCTTCCGGCCGATATACAACTGTATACACGCGTGTGCATGCACGCGTATAGTGCACCCTATGAGCCTGGCATCCACTCCCAAGTCCAAGTCCCCCCTGCCTGCACGGCTGGCGCGCCGCCTGGTGTCGCCGCAGCTGTTCGATTTCTGGGCAACCCGGATCAACCCGCTGTGGACGCTGGAGCGGCCGATGGCCCGCCTGGTCGGACGCAGCGCCGCCAGCCGCGATGCGGTGACGCTGGTGTTGCAGCCCAATGGCCATTGGCAGGGTCTGCAGGCCGGTCAGCACGTCAGCGTTGGCGTGGAGATCGATGGCCGCCGCCTGCTGCGCAGCTACAGCCCGACCGTGCTGGCCGACGGCCGCCTGGCGATCACCGTCAAGGCGATCGAAGGCGGGCAGGTCAGCCGGTACCTGGCGCGCGATGCAGCGCTGGGCACGGTGGTGTCGCTGGACCCGGCCTTTGGCGACATGCTGCTGCCGGCTACCCCCACCCCGTTGCTGTTGCTGGCCGCCGGCTCGGGCATCACCCCGATGCGTGCGTTGCTGCAGGCCGCCGCACAGGCCGGCATGCCGGTGGACGTGGACCTGCTGTACTGGGTGCGCCAGCGCGACGAAGCCTGCTTCATGGATGAGTTCGAGGCGATGGCTGCGGCGCATCCGCGCCTGCACGTGCGCCTTCTCACCACTCGCGAGGGCCAGGCACCGGCCGCGCGCGTGGACAGCTATCCGCTGGAGCAGATTGCCGCGCTGGACCGGCGCCATGTGATGGCCTGCGGCCCGGGCGGTTTTGTGCAGGCGGCGCGCGAGCGCTTGCAAGGGCGCGTGGCCGCCTTCCAGGCCGAAGCCTTCAGCGTGCCGGCACTGGACGAAAGCGAAGCCGGGCAGGTGCAGGTCCAGCTGTCACGCAGCGGCCGTACGCTCACCCTGCCGCGCGGCCAGTCGCTGCTGGAAGGACTGGAAGCCCAGGGCCTGCGGCCGAAGCACGGCTGCCGCATGGGCATCTGCAACAGCTGCGCCTGCGCGCGCCAGGCCGGCACCACGCGCCACCTGCTGACCGGTGAGCGCAGCAACGAACCCACCGCACAGGTCCGCCTGTGCATCAGTGCCCCGAGCACTGACCTGATCCTGGATCTGTAAGGAACCCTCATGAGCCGAGTCCACAACCGTGCCCTGTCCGCTGCCGAACTGCAGTCCTTCGGCGACGAACTCGATGCCATCCGCGCCCGCGTGCAGCGCCAGGTGGGCGCCGACGATGCGCGCTATATCCGCCGCATCGTGGCGGCCGTGCGCTGGACCGGCGTGGCCGGCCGTACGCTGCTGTTTCTGGGTGCGTTCGTGCACAGCGTGCTGATCCCGGCCTGGATCGCCGGCGTGCTGCTGCTGACGTTGTCCAAGATCCTGGAGAACATGGAGCTGGGCCACAACGTCATGCATGGCCAGTACGACTGGATGGGTGACCCACAGCTCAACGGCAACACCTACGAGTGGGACATCGTCGCCACCGGCGACAACTGGCGCAAGACGCACAACTTCAAGCACCACACCTACACCAATGTGCGCGGCATGGACGACGACATCGGCTACGGCCTGCTGCGCATCTTCCCCGAGCAGCGCTGGCGCCCGTTCTACCTGATGCAGCCGTTCATCGCGGTGGTCTTTGCGCTGCTGTTCGAATGGGGCGTGGCGATCCAGGACCTGCGCCTGGGCCGCTGGTTCGCCGGCAAGATGAAGGCGGCCGAATTGCGCGCCTCGTTCCTGCCGGTGGGCCGCAAGATCGGCCGCCAGATGCTCAAGGACTACATCGTGTTTCCGGCGCTGGCCGGCCCGTTCTTCCTGACCGTGCTGCTGGGCAACCTGGCCGCCAACGTGCTGCGCAGCATCTGGACCTTCGTGATCATCTTCTGCGGCCACTTCACCGCCGATGCGGAAGTGTTTCCGAAGGAATCGATCCGCAACGAGTCGCGCGGTCACTGGTACCTGCGTCAGCTGCGCGGTTCGTCCAACCTGACCGGCGGCAAGCTGATGAACGTGCTGTCGGGCAACCTGAGCCACCAGATCGAACATCACTTCTATCCGGACCTGCCGGCCAATCGCTACGCGCAGATTGCGGTCGAGGTAAGGCAGATCTGCGCCCGTTACGGCCAGCACTACAACACCGGCTCGCTGCCGCGGCAGTTTGGCCAGGTGATGTGGCGGATCGTGCGGCATGCGTTTCCCAGCCGGCCCAAGCCGGTGCGCGAACGCAGCGGCGCATTGCAGAGCGCCTGATCGGGCGCGCTGCCGCTATCGGAAGGCCGCCATTGGCGGCCTTTCTTTTTGCAGGTAGGCCGCGTGGCAATGGTGGTGGAGATGTCCAGTCCTGGGTTCTCGCACGCAGGCTGGTGCCTTGTTCGGCCATGGGCAGCGCCCGTCGCTGTCTTGCGGCGATGGTGGCCAACACTTGGGCGCGCAGCTGGAGCAGGATGCGCTGCGCACGCAGCCTGGTCGGGCGCAGCACCGACTTTCCCGTCGTGGTTGGATGATCGGCTCGCGCGTGTCTGTCGATGACGCGCACAGCGCCAGCCCATATCGGTCGGCGATGGGCGCGCGACGCGGCGGCAAATCTGCCTTCGACCCACCGCTGCAGCGAGCCGACCCGGCACGTGCGGGTGATGCCGCCGAGTGGATCAGTGCGCCGCGCTGCGGGTCTGCGCGTGGTAGGCGATAAAGCCGGTTGCCGGCAGCGCGCGCGAGAACAGCCAGCCCTGCGCCAGGTCCACGCCATGCGCGCGCAGGTAATCCAGCTGTTCCTGGCGCTCCACGCCCTCGGCGATGGTGCGCAACTGCAGCGTCTTGGCCATCTCGATGATGTGCGCGGTCACCGAACTGGTGGCCGAGTGGGTGCCGATGGTGTCCACAAACGACTTGTCGATCTTCAGCGCATCCAGCGGCAGCCCCTGCAGGTATTGCAGGCTCGAATAGCCGGTGCCGAAATCGTCGATCGACACCGTGTGGCCGGCGCCGCGCAGGTGGGTGATGGTGGTGCGCGCCGCGTCGATATCCATCAGGCTGCGCTCGGTCGCCTCCACCCACAGTTGTCCGCTGTCCACCCCGGTGCCTTGCAGCGCCTGCGCCAGGACCGACTGCACCCGGCCGCTCTTGATGTCGTCGGCCGACACGTTGATGGCCACATGCAGGGTCGGGTCGGCGGCCAGGGTGGGGCCGAGCTCGCGGATGACCTCGGCCACCACCAGATCGGTGATCGGCAGGATCAACCCGCTTTCTTCGGCCAGCGGAATGAAGGCATCCGGCGGCACCAGCACGCCGTCGGGTTGCTGCCAGCGCACCAGTGCCTCGGCACCGACGCAGTGGCCGCTATCGAGCGAGATGATGGGCTGGTAGTGCACGATGAATTCGCCGCGCTGCACCGCAATCTCCAGCCGTGCCAGCGGCGAGAGGCGGCGCCGCGACACCCACAGCACCAGACCCACCAGCAGCACGGCCACCGCGATGCCGGCTGGCATCACCTGCAGGCGTGCCGCGGCCAGCGGCCCGCGCAGATAGGCCGCCGGCTCGGTCACCACCGCCGCCCAGTCGCCACGGCGGTCGCGGCCGTACAGCACCTGTGGCTGGGTGTCGCCGTCGGTGCGGGACGTGGCGGCGTCGGCGGGCGGCGCCACCAGCAACTGTTCGGCCGCGGTGCCGGTGCTGCTGAGCACCTGGCCGTCTGGCGTGCCGATCGCCAGCTGCAGGCCCGGCGGGATGTTGATGTCGGCCAGCGTGTTCGGATTGATCAGCGCGTTGTAGTTGCCCAGCTGCAGCGCCATCAACGGATGTTGCGGATTGGCCAGCGGCAGCAGCCGGGTGGTCACTGCAATGCCGCGCTTGACCACGAAATCCGGAGCGGTCTGCGGGATGTTGTCGGGAAACTGCCCCCACGAGGTGCAGCGCAGCCAGCGTTGCCGAAAGTGGCCCAGCTCGACGATGTAATGGCTGGTCAGCACCAGCGCGCGCATCTGCGCCAGATGTGCGGGCGAGCAGGGCGGCGCCTGCGAGGCGGCCATGCTCAACAACGCGCCATGCGCTTCGTCGAAGGCCGTGTCGGTACGCCGGATCGACAGCGCCGCCAGTTGGCTGAGCCTGCTCTCCTCGCGCGACAGCGCCAGCCGCCAGGCCAGGTAATACGACAGTCCGATCGGGAGCGTTGCGCACAGCACCACCAGCAGCACGGTCAGACTGATGATGCGTTGACGCTTCATGTCCTCACCCGCATCGACATACAGGCCAGCTCACGCACACGGCCTTGCATGATGCCGGTGGCGCAGCACGCATCGAGCCAGTGCCATGGCACTACCACCGCGCCAGGCAGTGCGCCGTAACGGCGTTAGGTGAACAACGGAAGTGGACGGATGAGGCTGCACGTCGCGAATGTACGACACACGCGTGCATTGCGCGCGTCCGCGGAGCGAAGTCGCTGTGATTTTCTTGCGGCGGACCATGTACGCATAGGGTGGCCGCTGCGCTGGAGGGATTCACGCGCCTGCACGCATGGGCGCGCTAGGGTCGGTACGTCTGTGCTCGCCACCGCGGGCTGCGGGGCCAGCCGGTCCCCTGCAAGGCGCTCTCACTGGAGGAATCACCATGACAACGCAGAAAGAACGCGTCGGCGGCACCGACGCAGTGCCGATCTTCAAGATGCACGAAACCACGCGCGATGGCGAACTGATCAAGTACGTGGTGGGCGATACCGGCGTGGCCTTCGATAGCCTGGAAGGTGCGCAGGCCGCGGCCAAGGATCTGGGCACCCTCAACGGGTAAACCGGCCGGGCGGTATGGCCGCCCATCGCGCGCATGAACCGGTGCGGCCGGGTCAGGATGGCGCTGCCGATCTGGTAGTGCTGGTCCGGGCCCGGCCGTTCTCATAAGGCTGCCGGCGGGAGAGGAAGGGTGTGGTCCGGCATGCGTCAGCTCGCGCCGCGGGCTGGACGACGCTGCGGCGGCTGTCGCCGCAGTCAAGCCGGCGCGCCCGCGTAGTCTGGGGAGCGTGCCGCCGAGTTTGCTTGTGCGGTGTTGCGATCGCCCGCTGCTGACTGCTGGCCGGGAAATCCGAATGGCGTGGTGCCGCATGCGTCAACTCGCGTCGCGGGCTGGACGACGTTGCGGCGGCTGTCGCCGCAGTCACGCCGGCGCGCCAGCCGAGTCCGGGCGACATGCTGCAGCGTCGCATGTGCGGCGTTGCGAGCGTGCGTGCGTGGCGCGGATGCTGCGTCGTCGAACGTGCCCCGGATCAGTTGGCTATCCGTTGCACGCGCTTGCACTCAGGCGCTGCAGGAGGCAGGTCGAACGGGGCACCGTGCAACTGCTCGGCTATCGCGCAGCAGCGCTGGTACCTCGCGGGGTTTCAGGGAAGCGGTTGTTCGGTCAACCGTCCGGTGTGTGGGGTGTGGATCAGCGGCGCCAGATCGAACCCCTGCTCGCGCGCCTGCGCCAGATAGGCCTGGGCGATGTTCTCATCCAGCTGCGGCAGCCGCGCCAGCAGCCACAGGTACTTACGATCGGGGCTGCCCACCAGGGCGGCGGTGTACTCGGGATCGATCCGCATCACCCAGTAATCGCCCTTGGTGAAGGGAATCCAGCGCAATCCTTCGGGCAGGAACGTCACTTCCAGCCGGCCGTGCGTGTCGTCGATGGCGCGGGCCTCTCCCACGGCCTCTTCCAGCTCGCCCGCCGCAGTCAGGCAGCGGTTCTGCACGCGCACGCTGCCGTCGTCCTGCAGCGAATAGTGCGCCGACACGTCGGTGCAGTCTGCATCCTCGAAGCGGATCGGCAGCCGTGCAATCTCGTACCAGGTGCCCAGATAGCGGTTCAGATCCAGCGACGGAACGGTGGTCAGGTCGGGATGTCGGCTCATGACGGCCTCTGCGCAATGGAGTGGCCGACGTTGTACGCGGAGCGCCATGAAGTGGATGTTGCGATGTCCCGCCTTGCGCTCGATGCGGCGACCAAGCATCGCGCGGCGCTGCCCGCAGTCGCGTATCACTGCCCGCAGTCGCACATCACTCAGGGCGTGCGGAAGCCGCTTGTGTTGCTCCAATCGCCGCAGCACGGTTCCGGCATTTCCGGCCGCCCCGCTAGGCCGCGCTGGCAGGGGCAAGCGCGCGATCGAGCTTGCGATAGCCGATGGCTTCGGTCAGGTGGCGTGTGGCGATGACGGCACTGTCGTCCAGGTCGGCGATGGTGCGCGCCACGCGCAGGATGCGGTGCATCGAGCGTGCGGACAGTTGCAGGTGCTTGATCGCGCGCTCCAGCAGCAATTGGTCGTCGCCGTGCAGGCGGCAGTGGCGATCGGTGTCCGGCTGGTCGAGGCGTGCGTTGGGCAGCGGGCCGCGCGCAAGCTGGCGCTGCCGCGCGGCGACCACGCGTGCACGCACGCTGGCGCTGTCCTCGCCCGGGTTGCCACTGCGCAGCGCTTGCGGCGGCAGGCGCGGTACATCGACATGCAGGTCGATGCGGTCCAGCAGCGGCCCGGAGATGCGGCTGCGATACCGGCGGATGCTGTCGCTGCTGCAGCGACAGCGCCCGCTGCCATCGCCGGCCCAGCCGCACGGGCACGGGTTCATGGCGGCAACCAGCTGGAACCGTGCCGGGAAATCCACGCTGCGCGCCGCCCGCGAGATCGTGACCAGCCCCGATTCCAGCGGCTCGCGCAGGACCTCGAGCGTCTGTCGTTGCCACTCGGGCAGCTCGTCCAGAAACAACACGCCGTTATGGGCCAGCGAGATCTCGCCGGGGCGCGGATGCGTGCCACCACCGACCAGGGCGACCGCACTGGCGGTGTGATGGGGGGATCGGTAGGGCCGCTGCCGCCAGCGCGCCAGATCCAGCCCGCGCCCGCTGATGGAGCGGATGGCGGCGGTTTCCAGCGCCTCGGCATCGCTGGCGTCCGGCAGCAGGCCGGGCAGGCGCGAGGCGAGCAGCGTCTTGCCGCATCCGGGGCTGCCCATCAGCAGCAAGTGGTGGCCCCCCGCGGCGGCGATCTCCAGTGCGCGGCGTGCGTGCGGTTGGCCGCGCACATCGGCCATGTCGGGCAGGGCCGCTGTGCCCAGGGTGGCCACCGCCAGCGCGGCGGCTGGTGCCTGCTGGGTGCCGTTGAGCGCGGCGCATACCTCCAGCAGGGTACGTGCGGTAAAGGCCTGGACATGCCCGGCAATGGCGGCCTCGGCGCCATTGGCCAGCGGCACGATCAGCCGCCGCCCGGCCTGCGCGGCCGCCAGGGCCGCCGGTAACACGCCGTCGACGCCGCGCAACTCGCCGGTCAGCGCCAGCTCGCCTAGGAATTCGTACTCGGCCAGCGCCTGCCGGTCGATCTGCCCGCTGGCAGCCAGGATGCCAAGCGCAATCGGCAGATCGAAGCGACCGCCGTCCTTGGGCAGATCCGCTGGCGCCAGGTTGATGGTGATGCGCCGCGCCGGGAATTCAAACTGGGCACACAGCAGGGCCGCACGCACGCGTTCGCGCGATTCGCGCACCGCCGCCTCGGGCAGGCCCACGATCTGGGTGGAGGGGAGACCCCCGGAGAGATGCACTTCCACCCGGACCTCGGGCGCTTGCACCCCTACGCGGGCACGGCTGTGCACCAGCGCCAGACTCATGGTGGGCGGCTCAGCTCAGGGACTGTCGGCGCTGGCAGCGGCGCTGGGCGGTGCGCCCGCTGCGCGCGCTTCCAGTGCGGCGACGGCCTGTTCGAGCGCGTCGAGTTTTTCGCGCGTGCGCAGCAGCACCGCGCGCTGCACGTCGAATTCTTCGCGGGTGACCAGGTCCAGCTTGCCCAGGCCGGCCTGCAGCGCGCCCTTGAAGGTGCTCTGCAGTTCTTCGCGCGATTGACGCAGGCCCGGTGGCACCAGGTCGCTGAGGCGGCGGGCGAGGTCGTCGAGCTGATTGAAATCGATCATGGTGTTCTCCGCAGGTCCGTAGGAAGCCTAGTGCAGGCCGGGACACGCGGGACATCGGCAAGGCAGTCGGCAGGCGGTAAGGATAGTCCCATTCGGCTGTGGTCCGCGGTGACGGCGCTGCCGCATTAGATGAGTGTTGCCTGCGTCCACGGTATGCTGCGCGGCCGTCATGCCCTGGGATCTGCACCGATGAAAATGATCATGGCCATCGTCAAACCGTTCAAGCTCGACGATGTGCGCGAAGCGCTCGCCGGCTGCGGGGTGGCAGGCATCACGGTGACCGAGGTCAAGGGCTTCGGCCGGCAGAAGGGTCACACCGAGCTGTATCGCGGCGCCGAATACGTGGTCGACTTCCTGCCCAAGGTGAAGATCGAAGTGGCGGTGACCGACGACCAGGCCGAGCGCGTGGTCGAAGCCATCGTGGCGGCGGCCGGTACCGGCAAGATCGGCGATGGCAAGGTGTTCGTCTACGACCTGGGCACGGTGGTGCGCATCCGCACCGGCGAGCTGGATAGCGACGCGCTGTAGGAGTGAGCGCACGCCGTAGGCCGAGCCTGCGGCGGCGTTGCCGGTCTCCGCGCGACCGTGATGCCTGGGTCGAAGGTGTCGGCATCAACGGGCCCGATCGACGACAAGCCGGCCCAGCCCGTGATGCCAAACGGTTCGCGCGACGCGGACTGCGGCTGCCTGACGGCTGCCTCCTTAAGCGACGTACCAGCCAGCGGCGCCCCTACCGGTACCGACAAGTATCCGTTGACCGCGAGTCGGCTGTTGCTCTGAGCCGCGTAGCCATCTCGCCTCATACCATTTCAATACCGCAGCCTGCAGGCTGCGCGGCGCCGGTCCTGTATTGCGGGAATGCCTCGCGACAGCAGATTTCGTTACGCGCAAAACGGACTCGACCTATGGCAAGGCGCTGCTCTTGTCCCCGCGTAGCGACTTGCCTACTCTAGGCGTTAATACCATTCCAATACCGGAGTTCGGACATGAAGCGACGCAGTGGCAAGTCGGGCTTGCGCCTGCTCCCGATGGTGGTGGCGCTGGGCCTGGCGACATCGGCGCTGGCCGAGCCGGTCACCCAGCCGGCGATCTTTCCGGCCCCGGTATCGATCACCCTGGATGGCGAGACGATCAGCCTGGGCCGGTCCGTGGTGCTAGTGGTCGCGCCTAGCGCGGACAAGGCCACAGTCGCGCTGGTGCGCAGCATCCTCACCACGGCCGGCGTCAGCAACATTGCCACTGCCACGCGCCTGCCCGCCACGCTGGACCGCCCGCACATCGTGCTCGGCACCGGCGATGCAGCAGTGGTGCACGACGCGCTGACGCGCAGCAAGGCCGTGCAGGACACGCACACCGAGGGCTACACGCTGGCCAGCGTTGCCCTCGATCGCGGCAGCCTGATCACCCTTGCCGGCCACGACGGCGATGGCCTGTTCCACGCCGCGCAGACGCTGCGCCAACTGCTCGCGCGGCCGGCCATCCCGACGCTGACGATCCAGGATTACCCGGCCATGCCGATCCGCGGCACGATCGAGGGCTTCTACGGCGCGCCGTGGTCGATGAGCGACCGCAGCAAGCACATCGACTTTCTTGCCCGTACCAAGGCCAACACCTACATCTACAGCCCCAAGGACGATCCGTACGCGCGCGACCGCTGGCGCGAGCCGTATCCGAAACCGACCTTGAAGGCGCTCGGCCAGCTGGCTGCCACCGCCAAGCGCAATCACGTCGATTTCGTCTACGCGATCTCACCGGGCCCGACCGTGTGCTTCTCAGATCCCGCCGACGCCAAGGCACTGCTGCGCAAGTTCGATGCGTTCCGCGCGCTGGGCGTGCGCAGCTTCTATGTGGCGCTGGACGACATCGAATACACCAAGTGGAACTGCGAACGCGACAAGGCCACCTTCGGCGAGTCCAGCGCGCAGGCGGCGGGCATCGCGCAATCGCACCTGCTCAATCTGGTGCAGGCCGATCTGGTTGCGCGGCACGATGCAGCGTCGGAATTGATCATGGTGCCGACCGAGTATTACGACGCCAAGGAGACCCCGTACAAGGAAGCGCTGCGCAAGCATCTGGACCCGAAGATCGTGGTGCAGTGGACCGGCACCGACGTGGTGCCGCCGGCCATTTCCATTCCCGATGCGCGCGCCGCCACCAAGGCGTTCGGCCGCAAGACGCTGCTGTGGGACAACTACCCGGTCAACGATTTCGAAACCTCGGCCGGGCGCCTGCTGATGGCGCCGTACGCGCGGCGCGAGGCCGGCCTGTCGGCCGAGTTGTCGGGCATCGTCTCCAACCCGATGAACCAGGAAGTGCCCAGCCGCGTGGCGGTGATGGGCTTGACCGCCTTCGCCTGGAACGACAAAGGCTACGACGCAGAACGTACCTGGCATGCGGCGGCGCGCGATCTGGCCGGCGGCGATGCGCGCGTCACCGCGGCATTGCTGACCTTCTTCGACACCCAGCACCTGGCGCCCACCTTCGGCAGCCAGCCGTGGCAGGAGCAGGCGCCACGGCTGAAGGCCGTGCTCGACCATGTGCGCGAAGCGATCGCGCTGGGCGGTGCGGCCGCGCGCACGCAGGCGATTGCCGAGTTGGCGCGTACGGCCGACGAGATGGCCGCCGCGCCGCAGATCATCCGCGACGGCGTGGCCGACAAGGGCTTTGCCGCGCAATCGCGTCCCTGGCTGGAGGCGATGGAAGGTTGGGGCCGCGCCCTGCAGCAGACCGCAGCCGGGCTGGATGCCGCCAATCGCGGCGCCACCGAGGCACCGGCGTTGTTTGAGGACGCGGCTGCGCTTGCCGCCAAAGCGGCAGCCATTCCATCGATTCCCGGCGCCACCCGCTTCGGGGGCCCGGTCAAGATCGCCGACGGCGTGCTCGACCGCTTTGTCACCGATGCACCGAGCTTGATCGCCTATCGCACGCCGGCAGTTGCCGCTTCGGCAGCAGCAAAGTGATGGGTTGGTGCGCAGGCACCGCGACGCGCCTGGGTGACTGTTCGCGTCGCGGTGCAGGCAAATGCGGGAGCGCCCTAGCCATCCGCGTCGCAGCACGTGGTATGCACAGAGCACTCGGGGATGTTCCGCGCTGCAGATCAAACCGATGCAATCGGCGCAGCGGATGACGTCACAATGTTGGCCAGCCGCTCAAAGCGGCTCCCGGTCAGCAGCGCCGGTTACGCAGTGCCTTTCAGACGCCGATACAGCCGCTTCCAGCCGCTGCGAACGGCATGCACCCAGCGCGGTTCGGCGCTGTGTGCGGCTTCGTCGGCCGTCGGTGCGATGCCGGCCAGGCGCTGGCGCATTTTCTGGAAGTTGGCCACGTCGCTGCGCTGCAGCTGACGCGCCAGCGTGCCGCGACGCAACCAGCGCGGGAATCGCCACGCCGAAGTGAAATCGATCAGCACCGGCACGCCCGCACTGACCACCACATTGGTGCCATGCAGATCGTTATGCGTGATGCCGAACGCATGCAGCCGGCGCAAGGCCTGCTGCAGTTGCTGGAAGACCTCCTGGCCCACCACCGCGCTGGCGCTGAGCGTGTCGCCGGGAATGAACTCCATGCCCAGCGCCAGGCCACCCAGCGTGCCGAGCAGGGCCGGCGCATGCCGCCAGCCCTTCAGCTGTTCCAGCATCCTGGCCTCGTGACGCACCATCAGCCGCGCGACCGGCGCCAGCAGCGTGCGGCGGTAGCGGCCGTAGTCCTTGACCACCGCCAGTTGCCCATCCACGTGGGTGCGGTAGACGTCGGGTTCCAGCAGGCGGGTGCCCTGCTTGAGCAACACGGGCGTGACAACGTGCAGGCTGGGCACGTCCAGCGGTTGGTAGTGCATGGCAGTTCTCCGGACCTTGGCGGCGCGGAGATGTCACGCGTTGCGCAGGTTCACGATGATCGCGAGGGATCGGTCTGCGCAATTTTAGAACTTGGGAGTATTGAAATTACAGTTGTTTAACAAATGAAATGTTCCGGAGGTGGAACGGCGTTGCTAATCAAGTGCTTGGCGGCCTCGACCCGAAAGATTGGCCGGCATCGCGTGGGGCCGCGCGTGCGCGGGCAGAAACTGGCGTCGGCGGTGCCCTCTGCCCGCTTCGATCAGCGCCTGACTTGCGATCGCTTCAACCAGGCGCAGGCTGTCACATCTTTTCTTGACAGCTGCTGAGACTCCAGACACTGTGCCGGCTGCGGTCAGGGGGCTGCATCACGCGTTAGTACGGGCACGTTCTCAGGGACGGCGCCTGGATCGGTGTCGCACGACATCCGGTGATGCCGGGAAAGCCCCGAATTCGACAGCAACTGCGCCACTTCCAGACGCCGTCAGGTGACCCCTGCGTGCGCAAGGATGCGGGAACGATGGAGTACGACTCATTGGGGGAAACGATGAAAAGGACCGCAACACTGCTGTTGGCCTGCACGGCCTTCGGCGTCACGGCACAGGCCTCGGCGCAATCGTTGTCGCGCGGCTGGGACAGCTACCGGCAACAGCAAAAGCAGCAGACCGGCGCCCAGGACGCGAGCGCGCCGGTAGCGCAGTCGTCGCGCACCTCGCAAGCCGGCATCGGCGGCGCGCCGGTTGCCGTCGGTGGAAGCGGCACTGGCACCGGCACAGGCGAATCCGGCGGTTTCAGCACGGTGACCGAGCAGGCGTCGGCAGTGGCGGCGCCAGTCGCGCCGGCCTACGTACCGCCGCCGCCGCGCGAAGAAGAGCAGCGCCTCAAGAGCGGCCTGTTCCTTGGCGTGCAGAGTGGCAAAGCCAAGGTGTTTGAAAACGGCAAGCAGGATATGCAGGGCTTTAACGTTGGCTACCGCTGGCGCGCAGGTCCGGTCACATTGATCGGCATCGAAGCCGCAACCGGGAAAGTGGATGGTTCCAAGGATGCGGATGGCTTTGTCGTCATTCCCAATGTGGATTTTGGCAGCATCGGTGGAACGGCGCGCTTCAACTTTGGCGATGTTCCCCTTTTTGCGCTCGTGCGGCTGGGCTATTGGGGCGGCAAAGCGAAAGGTGAGGACTACAACGAGCGCGTCTATGGCGCCTACGTCGGCGCCGGTCTTGGCGTAGATATCGGCAAGCACGTCAGCTTGAGCGCGCTTTACACGAATTATGTCTACGCTGACGAGTATTACGATGACTACGAGGACCTCACGATCAATCGTGCCGAAGTGCTGAGCTTCGGAGCCGAAGTCCGCTTCTGATGCGGGGCGACGGTCACGAAGGGCGGGCGGCAACGTCCGCCCTTTTTCGTGAGCTAGCGTTGCATCAGCTGCGCAGTCGAACGCAGCGCAGGTGACGCCGTGCCGCCGGAGCTCATCGGCATTGCATAGCCATCCATGCAGGTTGTTGTAGTGTCGTGGTCAACGCAGTGATTCAGCCGTTGGCGAGGGCCTATGGACGCAGTGGCGCAGTTTTTGACAGACGAGCAGGATCCGGTGGCAGTCGGCAAGATCCTGCCCAAGGTCAGTGAGTTGCTGACCCGCGACGAGCAGGTCGAGTACATCGCCGTGCAGAAGAAGATGGTGATGAACCTGTCGCCGGATGCGGTGGTGCTGACCAACCGCAGGTTCATCGTGGTCTACCCCACGTTGTTCGGCATGACATTCCGCGACTTCCCCTGGCGCGAGGTGCTCGATGTGCACATGAGCGAACAGATGCTCGGGGCGACCATCATGTGCCGCACTACCCAGGGCACCTCCGCCTCCATCGACAGCCTGCCCAAGAAGCAGGCGCGGCGCGTGTATGCCTATGCGCAGCAGGTGGAAGAATCGGCCTACGAAAAGCGCCAGCAGCTGGAGATCGACAAGTTGCGTGCGGCGGCCGGTGGCGTGGTGGTGCATGCGCCGGGTGCGCAAGGGGCGGCAGTGCCATCTCAGGCCGATGCCGTTCCCGCCACAGACGATCCGGTGCAGGTGTTGAGCAAGCTCAAGCAATTGCTGGATGCGGGGCTGGTCACGCAGGACGAATTCGACGCCAAGAAGACGGAAGTCCTGGCCCGGTTATAGGCTGCGCGGTCCCATACATTGGTCGGCATGGCATGGGCAGCGGCATCGACGGCAGCGTGACGCTGCAATGGCGCGCAAGACCGATGCATCCCGCGCACGGCTGCACTGTCGATCGATCGCCGTTCGAGGGAACGTGAGCGGCGCATCGCCGCACCATCGGCATCGGTGCGCCAGCACATTAGGCGCAACGCATTGGCAGATCAGCCCGCGCGCTGCGGGCGTGCAGGCAGTCGCGTCAACGGGCGGCTGCCGATAGCCCGGGGCGTCACTGCCAGACTGTTGCGGCCGGTGTCGTCAATCGGCCGCAACCATGTCAAGCATCGCGCCTGCGCGCGCCGTCCGCGCCCGCAGGCGAAGGGTTGCTCGCCGCGCTTACTCGCCCAGTGCCTTGGCCACGAAGGGCGGGGCGACCAGCACGCCGGTGTGCAGGTGGGCGGTGTAGTACAGCGTGTCGAAGCCCTTGGCCTGCGCGGCGTCCTGACGGAACGCGAAATCGGCCTTGGCCTGCTTGCTGGCCATGGTCACGCTCCACCAGCCGGTGGGGTAGCACGGCTGCGGGAACGGCAGGGTCTTGAACGACTGGAAGCCGGCCTTGCCCATTTCGGTGCGCATCTCGTTGATCAGGTCCAGCAGCGCCAGCGGCGATTCGGACTGCTGCACCAGGATGCCGTCGTCCTTCAACGCCTTGAAGCAGCTCTCGTAGAACGCCTTGTTGAACAGGCCCTCGGCCGGGCCCACCGGATCGGTGGAATCGACGATCACGATATCCACGCTGCCGGCCGGGCAATTGGCCATGTAGGCCACGCCATCGTCGAACAGCAGCTCGGCGCGCGCATCGTGGTTGGAATCGCACAGCTCGGGAAAATACTTCTCCGACATGCGGGTGACCTGCTCGTCGATATCGCACTGGGTGGCGCTTTCCACGCCGGGGTGCTTGAGCACCTCGCGCAGGGTGCCGCAGTCGCCGCCGCCGATGATCACCACGCGCTTGGGCGCGGGGTGGGTGAACAGCGCCGGGTGGCTGATCATCTCGTGATAGAAGAAGTTGTCGCGGCTGGTCAGCATCACCGCCCCGTCGATGAGCATCAGCTTGCCCCAATCGGTGGTCTGGTAGATCTCGATCTTCTGGAACGGGGACTGCACCTCGTCCAGCTTGCCGCTGATGCGGAAGCCGATCGCCGACCCGGTGGGCTGGAAGTGTTCGATGTACCAGTTGTCGTTGGCGCTCATGCAAAAATCCTGAAAAGAAGGGGAGCTGTCCCTTCTCCCACCGGGAGAAGGTGGCGCAAAGCGCCGGATGAGGGTCGGGCGCAGCCTCGTGCAGTCAACCTGCGCAGCGGCTGAACCTGCATTCCACCCCGCTCCAGCAGGAGAGGGGCGTGAAGTCGGCGCGGATTGTAACGGACCCTGCGCATGCCAGGCGTTACACTTCACGCCCTTTTTTATTCCAGCCGAGACAGCGAAATGAGCGATTGGTCCCTCGACCAAGCCCGCAAGACCTACTCGATCCCGCATTGGGCCGATGGGTATTTCGATGTGAACGCCGCCGGCCACGTGGTGGTCAGCCCGACCGCCGACGGCCCGTCGGTGTCGCTGCCCGAAGTGGTGGACGCCGCGCGTGCGGCCGGCGCCAAGCTGCCGCTGCTGGTGCGCTTTCCGGACATCCTGGGCCAGCGCCTGGGCAAGCTGCAGGCAGCGTTTGCGCAGGCGCAGTCGGAGTGGGATTACGCCGGCGGTTACACCGCCGTGTACCCGATCAAGGTCAACCAGCACCGCGGCGTGGCCGGTACCCTGGCCGGCCACCACGGCGACGGTTTCGGGCTGGAAGCAGGCAGCAAGCCGGAGCTGATGGCGGTGCTGGCGCTGTCGCGCCCGGGCGGGCTGATCGTGTGCAACGGCTACAAGGACCGCGAATACATCCGCCTGGCGCTGATCGGGCGCAAGCTCGGCCTGCAGACCTTCATCGTCATCGAAAAGCCTTCCGAGCTGAAGCTGGTGCTGGAAGAAGCACGCGCGCTGGACGTCAAGCCGGGCCTGGGCGTGCGCATGCGCCTGGCCTCGCTGGGCGCGGGCAAGTGGCAGAACAGCGGTGGCGACAAGGCCAAGTTCGGGCTGTCGCCGCGGCAGGTGCTGGACCTGTGGAAGACCTTGCGCGACACCGAGTACGCCGACAGCCTGAATCTGCTGCATTTCCACATGGGCTCGCAGATCTCCAACGTGCGCGACATCGCCAACGGCATGCGCGAGGCCACCCGCTATTTCGTGGAGCTTTCGCGGCTGGGCGCCAAGATCAGCCATGTCGACGTCGGTGGCGGCCTGGGCATCGATTACGAAGGCACCCGCTCGCGCAGCTATTGCTCGATCAATTACGGCCTGCACTCGTACGCCAGCAACATCGTGCAGCCGCTGGCCAGCGCCTGCGAAGAGCACGGCCTGACCCCGCCGCGCATCGTCACCGAATGCGGGCGCGCGATGACTGCGCACCATGCGGTGCTGATCGCCAATGTCTCCGAAGTGGAGCAGGCACCGGAAGGCCGCGTGCCCGACGCGCACGACGATGAACCGGCGGCCATCCGCCACCTGCGCGAGATCCACGACGAACTGGATGTGCGCCCGGCGGTGGAACTGTTCCAGGAGGCGCAGCATTTCCATGCCGAAGGCTTGAGTGCCTACGCCCTGGGCCAGATCGACCTGACCCATCGTGCGCGTATCGATGACCTGTTCTATGCCATCGCGCACGGCGTGCGTGCGCGGTTGAGTTTCGACGAAAAGAGCCACCGCCCGGTGCTGGACGAGCTCAACGAGCGGCTGGTGGACAAGTACTTCGTCAACTTCAGCGTGTTCGAGTCGATTCCGGATGTGTGGGCGATCGACCAGGTGTTTCCGATCGTGCCGATCGAACGCCTGAACGAAGCGCCGCAGCGGCGCGGCATCATCGCCGACATGACCTGCGATTCCGATGGCATGGTCAAGACCTATGTCGAGAACGAGAGCCTGGACAGCTCGTTGCCGCTGCACACGTTGAACCCGGGCGAGAGCTACCGCATCGGCTTCTTTCTGGTCGGTGCCTACCAGGAAATTCTCGGCGACATCCACAACCTGTTCGGCGATACCGACGCGGTGGAAGTGGCGGTGGATGGCGATGGCTATCGCATCGCGCAGCAGCGTCGCGGCGATACCACCGACGTGATGCTCGACTACGTGGGCTATCAGCTGGATACGCTGCGCGCGACCTACGCCGAGCGCATCGCCGCCGCGCAGCTGCCACCGGAGCGCGCAAAGGAACTGAGCGACGCGCTGGAAGCCGGGCTGACCGGCTACACCTATCTGTCCGACGAACCGTTGGGCTGATCGTGCACGCGCTGCGGCACTGCCGTGGCGCGCAGTAGGGCGCTGGAGCCGTGTCACGCCGCTCGCCTGGAATGGCAGCGGCAGCAGCTGCTGCGATGGCGCGACGATCGCGGTGCTGGTGTCGTACCCCCACCAGGTTGACCTGCACCTGCGTTGCGGCTGATGGATGGCGATGCGCGCATCACCGGCAGGGACCATCTGCGGTCGCATGGCATGCCCGGGCGGCGCTGCCCGATGCAAAGGCAACGACACGGCCGCCACATCCCGGCGCCATCACACCGGCCATGCGGCACAATCGACGTCCTTCGGTCATCGAGCGTGCGCATGCGCTATCCCGCCCTGGACCTGCTGCGTGCCATCGCCATCGTCTGGGTGATGCTGTTCCATTCGTTCGTGGTCGGCGGGCTGGGGCCGGACTGGGCGTGGCTGTCGCGCTATGGCTGGATGGGCGTGGACCTGTTCTTCGTGCTGAGCGGCTTTTTGATCGGCAGCCAGGTGCTGACGCCGCTGGCGCGCGGGCAGCGGCTGGACTTCACCGATTTCTACCTGCGTCGCGCCTTTCGCATCCTGCCGGCATTTCTGCTGGTGCTGATCGTCTACATCACATGGCCGGGGTTTCGCGAAGCGCCCGGGTTGGCGCCGTGGTGGATGTTTGCCACCTTCACCCTGAACCTGTTCGTCGATTACGGCCAGCAGGCTGCGTTTTCGCATGCCTGGTCGCTCTGCGTGGAGGAGCATTTCTATCTGGTGTTTCCGCTGCTGGCCATGGTGTTGCTGCGGCGCCCGTCGGCCGGGCGATTCATCGCGTTGTGCATGGCAGTGGTGGTGGCAGGCATCGCCTTGCGCACCAGCGTCTGGCTGCATAACACCGCGCTGGACCAGATCGGCGGTGGCCAGCAGCGCAACTGGTTCGTCGAAGATATCTACTACCCCACCTGGAACCGCCTCGATGGCCTGCTGGCCGGTGTGATGCTCGCCGTGCTGAAGGTCTTCCGTCCGCAGACCTGGCAACGACTGCAGCAGTACGGCAGCGCGTGGTTGCTGGCGGGCGTGGCGGTGCTGGCGCTGGCGATGTGGTTGTTTCGCGAGCGCACCGGCCTGATCGGCAATGCCGTGGGCTGGCCGGTGCTTTCGCTGGGCTTGGCATTGCTCGTGCTGGCCGGCACTGCCACCGGCAGCGCCTTCGGCCGGCTGCGGGTGCCGGGCGCAGCGTGGCTGGCAGCCATCTCCTACAGCCTGTATCTGACCCACAAGGCCATGTTCCACCTCACCCAGACCTGGTTCGGCAGTGCGCTCGAAGGCCGCGGTGCATTTGCATGTGCGGTCTATGCCGGCATTGCGGTGCTGGCCGGTGCCGCCCTGCACTATGCGGTGGAACGCCCATTTCTACGGCTGCGCAACCTTGCCACCGTCGCGGTGCCGGGGAGCGGCGCCTTGGGGACTGACCCACCAGAACAGACGCCAACGCCTTCATTCGTTGGACTGTCGATCGTTGGACGGTGCGGGCATCGCCGCATCGCGCTGGGGTGCCGGCGCTGCCGCCGTATCGACCGCGGCGTGCCGTAGGTGCGCGCTCCATGTGCGCAGCACCGGCGTCAGGCCGATGTAGCGCCGGCCCTCCCATCCGCTGGCCAGTACGTTGCCGGCCCGGTCCAGCAGGACCAGATTCGGTGGCGCTGCGCCGGCCAGCCGCCGTAGCGCTGGAAGCGTGTCGATGCGGCGGTAGTCGATCGCCGGCCATGGCATCTGTTGCTGGCGCATGTAACGGCGCATCTGCGCTTGCGATTGATCCTGGCTGACATACACCACCTCGGTATCGGCGCCGGTCTGGCGCAGTGCCGCGCGGATGCGGATCAGATCGGGGACGAACGCGTGGCAGGGTCCGCACCAGTCGGCACCGAAGTACAACGCGATCACTTCCGGCTCGTGGGTCCAGCGAAACGGCCGCATGCGGTCGGCATCAGCCACCACCAGCGTCTCGGCAATTTCCCGCCGCAGTTGGGGGCCCTGTTGCGCCGCCGCCGGCAGTGCGCAGGCAACCAGTACCGCGCACAGTGTCAGCCTGTGCAGCACGCCTGGATGGGTCTGCTCAAAACGCATGGCGCAGGTTGAGATACCACGAGCGCGCAAAGCGCGGCCCGTAGACATAGTCGCTGTCGCGGCCGGCGCCCACTTCCAGGTCGCGTTGGCGTCGATCGAACAGGTTCTTGACGCCGAAGGACATGCTGGTCTGCTGGCTGCCGGTCTGGCCCAGGTGCAGGTGCCACAATGCTCCCAGATCGGTATTCCAGAAATCCGGGGTATGCCGCAGGACGCCGAGCCGGTTGTTCAGCGCGTCCATGCCACCGGTGTAGCGGGTGGCCACAAAGGCCTGAAAGGTCTCCGCCGGTTGCCAGGTGAGCTGGGCCAGCCCACTCCAGTCGGGCGTCTTGAGGTAGCGCGTGCTGGCAATGCGGGTGGTGCCGCCATCGGCGGTATCGTCGTAGATCAGCTGGGCCTGGTCGTAACGCGAGCGATACCACGCCATGCCAGCGCTCAGCCGCCATTGCGGCACCGGTTGCCAGGCCAGGTTGCTTTCCAGTCCCGCCACCTTCGAGCCGGACGCATTGTCACGAAGCTGGAAGAGGTTGCCGTCGGCATCGCTGCGGATCTGCCCGAGCACGAAGGTGTCGCGCAGCCGGGTGAACGAGGCGGTGGCATCCCAGCTCCAGCGTGGCTGTGCCGGGTCGCTGCGCCAGTCCAACCCAAGCATTGCGGTCGTCGCGCGCTCCTCGCGCAATCCCTCGGCATTGCGCACCCTTACCGGTGCGGCGCCGAGCGTATCCACGTGCACGTCTTCGAGGAAGATCTCCGGCGCGCGGAAGCCGGTCGACACACCCACGCGCCACTTCAGGTTAGCGGTGGCCTGCCAGGCCAGTGCCAGGCGCGGCGAAAACACGCTGTTGTCCAGTTCCGAACTCTTGTCCAGGCGCGCCCCCAGGACCAGATCCACCTGCTCGGCCACCGCCCACTCGTCCTGGACAAAGCCGCCCAGGTTGCGGAAGCGCGCATCGGCGAGCGTGCGCAGGCGCCGGCCGGTCGCATCCAGATTGAAATCGCGCAGGGTCTCGCGCTTGTACTGGAGGCCGAAGGCCACTGCGTGCGCGCCCAGCCGCCAGTTGAACTGGCTATCCACAAACTGCAACGGATTTTCGGTGTAGCCGTATTGCTCGTAGGACCGCGCTGCCGCGCTGCCGGGAACCGACGGGGAGAGTTGGCGCGGGTCGTAGGCGGGATCGCGTGGATCGGTGACCACCTCGCCCAGGCCACCGTAGAAGCTGTCGCGATCGATATCGGCGAAGGCATAGCCGATGCGGAAATCGGCGTCGTCACTGAGCGCCTGTTCCCAGCTTAGCCCACCGCGCTGGTAGCGGGTCTGCAACGACTCGGCGATATTGGCCAGGTATTCGGGTACACCGAGGCGGTTGCCGCCGCGTCGCGATTCGTCGGTGTACTGATAATCGACGCGCAGGCGAGTCTGGGCGGTGGGTGTGTACCAGAGCTGGACGCCGCCCAGGCGCAGGTCCTTGCGGGTGATTTCGGTGTAGCCGTCGTGGTTGTAGTCGATACCGTCGTCGTCGGAGCGTTGCGCCACCACCGCCACGCCGAAGCGGTCGTCTGCAGTGACAAGATTCAGTCGGCCATCCAGGTTCCATTGCGGTTTGCCCTTGAGCACGTCCACGCCGGCCTGCACGTAGCCACCGTTGCGCACCGGTCGCTCGGAGATCAGGTTGACCACACCGGCCACGGCGCCGGGCCCGTACAACGCCGAACCGCCGCCTTTAACCACTTCGATGCGATCGATGAAGGCGCTGGGGATCTGCTCCAGACCGTACACGCTCCCGAGCGTGGACAGCAGCGGCGTGCCGTCGAACAGCAGCTGGTTATAGGCACCAGGCAAGCCCAGCAGTTGCACCTCGGAGGTATTGCAGTTCTGGCAGTTGCTCTCCACCCGCAGCCCGTTGATCAGTTCGGCCGCCTGCGAGAAATCGGTCGCCGCACGCAGTGCGATGTCTTGCTGGCGCAGCACCTCGGTGCGCACCGGCACGTCGGCCAGCAAGCGTTCGGTACGCGTCGCGGTGCTCACCTTGACCTGGATACGGGCCAGCGCCACTGCGGGTTGCGGCGCGGTGGCGGCATTGGTCTGCTCACCCTCGGTGGACGCAACCGCCTCGCAGGGCAGGGTGGCGGCAGACAGCAGCAACGGCAGCGCCGAAGCAAAGCGACTGGACCATGACGTGATCGAACGCATCAAGCAAAACCTATGCAAAGTATTTATGTTACTTTATAACAAATAAGCCGGGACGCCATCGTTCTTACATGCATCCAGCTCATGTGCCGCAATTTAGCAAGTGCTATGTAAAGAAGCGATGGCTAATGCGCATGGGCCAAGCATGGCTGGCAGATCGGTCTGCGTTACGGCAGCTGGGTGAGGCAGGCGCATCGCACGTGCAATCAGAAACGACAACGCCTGCCCTCGCTGCCGAGGACAGGCGTACGCATGAGGGTTGCCGCAGGTCTGTCAGGTTGCCGCGTCGCGCGCCACCTGAAATCCGGCGAACGATTGCGTCACCGGCATGATTTCCAGCCGGTTGATGTTCAAGTGGGCCGGCAGGCTGGCGACATAGAAGATCTGCTCGGCGATGTCGTCGGCGGTCATCGGGGTGGCACCGCGATACAGCGTGTCCGAGGCGGCCTGGTTGCCGCCGGTGCGCACCAGGGTGAATTCGGTTTCGGCCATGCCGGGTTCGATCGAGGTCACGCGCACGCCGGTGCCGTGCAGGTCCGCGCGCAGCCCCAGCGAGAACTGCTGCACGAAGGCCTTGGTGCCGCCATAGACGTTGCCGCCGGTGTACGGGTAGGTGGCCGCCACCGAGGCGATGTTGATGATGGCGCCGCGGCGCGCGATCAGCGCCGGCAGCAGGCGATGGGTGAGCGTGACCAGCGCGGTGACATTGGTGTCGATCATCTGTTGCCACTGGGCCAGGTCGGCCTGCTGCGCTGGCGCGGTGCCCAGCGCCAGGCCGGCGTTGTTGACCAGCACATCGATGTCGGCGAACGCCGGCGGCAGCGCGTCGATGGCAGCCGACAGGGCCTGCGCATCGCGCATGTCGAACGCGGCGGTGTGGACCTGGCCGGCCGGCAGCTCGGCCGCCAGCGCCTGCAGGCGCTCGGCGCGTCGGCCGGTGGCGATGACCTTCCAGCCAGTGGTGGCGAAGCGGTGCACCGCGGCGCTGCCGAATCCGGAGGTGGCACCAGTGATCAGGACGGTCTTGGACATGCGGAACTCCAGGGGGACGGGGGATTCAGGACTCACTGCAAGGCAGTTTCAGAGCGCAGGGGGCGGACTTGCCATTGCGGCACGCCGCGCACGCAGCATTTCTTCGGTCAAACTCTCGCGCGAGACGACATGACCACGGCGCAGCCGCAGCACCACGTAGGCGCCCGCTGCGTGCGTGGCAGGCGTCGCGGTGGACGGCAGTGCGACGATCACTTCGCCATCCACCCACACGGCCGGCACTGGCGCTGGCTGGCCGGGGAACAGGACCTCCAACGGCAAGGTCGGTGGCGCATCGGCGCAGGCGCCCAGCACGACGCGATCGAGCACCAGCTGCTGCGCGTCCAGACGCCAGTCCGCGCGATAGCCGCGCCAGTTGGCGGTGCAGCTGCCCATCGCACTGCGTGCGTGCGCCACGAAGCGCGTCCAGGTGGCCGGGTCATCCAGGGGCCCGGACAACGGCTCGGCCAGCAACGTTGCCTGCTGGCCGTCGATCTGGATGCGGTCGCGGATCTGATCGGTGGCCTGCGCCGTGCCGGTCAGTGCCAGCGTTCCCAGCAACAGCCCGGCGCAGCGACGCAGCATGCGCGCTTACTGCGCCTTGATCGCAATGGCCGGCAGGCCGCTGCCGGTGAGTTTCTGCTTGGCCTCGGCCAGTTCGCCGGCGCTGCCGTACGGCCCCATGCGCACGCGATAGACGGTTTTCCCGCTGATTTCGGCCGATTCCACGCGTGCGGCCAGCCCCATCATCGCCAGCTTGGCCTTGGTGGATTCGGCATCGCCGGAAGCGCCGAACGAGCCGGCCTGCAGGATGTAACGGGTGTTGTCGGTCACCACCGCTGCAGCGGGCGAGGGCGCTGCAGCGGCAGGCGTTGTCGCAGGCTTCGGCGCCGTGGCCGCGGGCGTGGTGATGGCCGCAGTGCCGGCCGGCGCCGGCGTGGCTGCCGGCCGGGCCGGAGCGGTTTCCGGCAGCGGTTTGGGTGCGCTGGCGGCAGATTCGTTCAAGGGCACCGGCACGCTGGCGGCTGGCGTGGCAGCGGCCACGCTTGCGGCCGCACCGGGTGCTGGCGGCACCGGCTTGCCTTCCAGCGCTGCGCGCGCACGCGCGGCCTCTTCGGCGCGTGCGCTGGCGGCCAGCTCGGCATCGGACATCTGCACTTCCTTGCCGGGCAGCAAGGTATAGAAGTCGTACTGGGTCTGCGCATCGCCGGGCTTGGGCTGCGGCTTGGCAGGCGGCGTGCTGGGCTTGGGCAGTTCGGCCGGGGTATCGGTGTCGGCGTCGGCCACCGGTTCGGGCTGGGCGTCCGGGTTGGCCCGCGGGCCCACGCGCAGGAAGCCGTCGCCGTCCTTCTTGAACAGGTTGGGGGCGGCCAGGAAGATCACTGCCGCAATCGCGGCGCCCGCCACCAACCACACCCAACCGGGGGTACCATTGCTGGTGTTGCGTCGTGCCTGGCTCTTACCGCGTCGTGCTGCCATCTACCACTTCTCCGAATCATGTCGTTGCGGGCCGTGGAAGGCCCTGCGTGTAGCGCGCGCGATCCGCGTCGCCGTCAGGCGGTTGCGCCCGGCAGGTGACACGGCCCGCGCGCGCTGCGACCGCGCGGGCCGCGCACGCCCGGTCGATCGCCGCGCCTGCGTTTTCCCGCAGCGCTTACATCTTTTCCGGGGCGCTGACGCCGAGCAGTTCCAGGCCGTTGGCGAGCACCTGTTGCGTCGCGACCGCCAGGGTGAGCTTGGCGTCGCGCTCGGCGGCATCGTCCACCAGCACCTTGCTGTTGTGATACCACGTGTGGAAGGCATGCGCCAATTCACGCAGGTATTGCGCGATCTGGTACGGCTCCAGTGCCTGACCGGCGATTTCCACCACTTCCGGGTAACGCGACAGCTCCAGCATCACGGTGAGCGAGTGCTCATCGTCCAGCCGGGCGAGCTGGGCAAGACCATGGCCCTGCTCGTATTTGTAGCCCTTTTCCTGCGCCTGGCGCAGCACGCTGCACACGCGCGCATGCGCGTACTGAACGTAGAACACCGGGTTGTCGTTGCTCTGCGCGCGCGCCAGGTCGATGTCGAAGGTGAGCTGCGAATCGGGCTTGCGCGCAATCAGGAACCAGCGCACCGCATCGGCGCTGGTTTCTTCGATGAGGTCGCGCAGGGTGACGTAGCTGCCGGCACGCTTGGACAGCTTCACTTCCTCCCCGCCACGCATCACCGTGACCATCTGGTGCAGCACGTATTCCGGCCAGCCCTGCGGGATCCCCAGTTCCAGCGCCTGCAGGCCGGCGCGCACGCGCGTCAGCGAGCCGTGGTGGTCGGCGCCCAGTTCGGTGATCGCGCGCTCGTAGCCGCGCTGCCACTTGGTCAGGTGGTAGGCCACGTCCGGCACGAAGTAGGTATAGGTGCCGTCGGACTTGCGCATGACGCGGTCCTTGTCGTCGCCGAAGTCGGTGGACTTGAGCCACAAGGCACCGCCTTCCTCGTAGGTGTGCCCGGAGGCGATGAGCTTTTGCACCGCCTCTTCGACCTTGCCGTCCTTGTACAGCGAGCTCTCGAGAAAATAGATATCGAAGTCGACGCGGAAGGCGGCCAGGTCGTGGTTCTGCTCGTTACGCAGATAGGCCACGGCGAAGCGGCGGATCGATTCGAGGTCTGCCGGATCCTTGGTGCCGGTGACCAGGTGGCCTTCCAGGTCCACGGTGTCGCCGGCCAGGTAGGCGTTGGCCACGTCGGCGATGTAGTCGCCGCGGTAGCCGTTCTCCGGCCAGCCCGCGCTGTCGGGGGTCAGCCCCTGCGCGCGTGCCTGCACCGACAACGCCAGGTTTTCGATCTGCACGCCGGCATCGTTGTAGTAGAACTCGCGCTTGACGTTCCAGCCATTGGCGTCGAGCACGCGCGCCAGGCTGTCGCCGATTGCCGCAGCGCGGCCGTGGCCAACGTGCAGCGGGCCGGTCGGGTTGGCCGAGACGTATTCCACGCCCACCGAGCGACCATTGCCGGCCAGGCCGCGGCCGTAGTCGTGGCCCTGCTTGATCACATGCGCCACTTCGCGCTGGTAGGCGGTGGGGGCGAGATGGAAGTTGATGAAGCCGGGGCCGGCGATCTCGACCTTGGCCACGTCCTCGCTGGCCGGCAGTGCGGCCACCAGCGCCTGCGCCAGCGCGCGCGGATTGCTGCGCGCCGCCTTGGCCAGCAGCATCGCCGCATTGGTGGCGAAGTCGCCGTGTTCGCGTGTCTTGGGTCGCTCGACCACAAAATCCGGCGGCAGGGTGTCGGCAGGCAGGGTGCCGTTGGCGCGCAAGGCTTCGATGCCTTGGCCGATCAGTGCGCGGAGTAGGGCTTTCACGTGGGATCTGCTTGGAACCAAACCAGCGATTTTACCCGACCGCGGGCCCTGGGGTCCGGGTGATGGTTCAGGTCAACGCGGCGGCCTCATCGCAGCCAGCCGCGCTCGGCCAGCGAGACGGGGCGGCCATCGCCGATCACAAAATGGTCGAGCAGGCGGATATCCACCAGTTCCAGGCCCTGCGACAGGCGCACGGTGACTGCGTGGTCGGCCTCGGACGGCTCCGGATTGCCGGAGGGGTGGTTGTGGCCGACGATCACCGCCGCAGCGTTGTGCAGCAGCGCCTTGCGCACCACTTCACGCGGATGGATATCGGCGCCGTCGATGGTGCCCGTGAACAGCTCTTCGAAGGCGATTGCGCGATGGCGATTGTCCAGGAACAGCGCCGCAAACACTTCGTACGGCCGCGCGCGCAGCCGCTGCGAAAAATAGTGGCCCACGCTGAGCGGGTCGCTGAGCACATCGCCGCGTTCCAGCTCGCTCATCAGGTGGCGATGCGCCAGCTCCATCGCGGCGCTGAGCTTGCACGCCGAGGCCGGGCCGAGCCCGGGCAGCCGCGCCAGGACCTTGGGCGGACGATCCAGCAGCGGGCGCAATGGGCCGTGGCGATCCAGCAGATCGCGCGCGGTCTGCACCGCATCCTGGCCGCGCAGCCCGGAGCCGACAAAGATCGCCAGCAGCTCGGCATCGGAAAGCGCAGTGGCACCGCGCGCCAGAAGTTTCTCGCGCGGACGTTCGTGGGTGGGCCAGTCGTGTATGTGCATATGGCGAGATTGCCGGTGCTCATCGCCGACGCCCATCAGGCCAAGCGGGGGCATCGGCTAATCTAGTTGTCCTTGTAACCGTAGGACGACCCCGACGTGATCGGCTCCACTCAGGCCCGCCCCCTGGACGGACAGCGTTTGCTGCTGTGCGTCGGCGGAGGCATCGCCGCTTACAAATCGCTTGAACTGGTCCGTCGCCTTCGCGACGCCGGCGCACAGGTGCAGGTCGCCATGACCGCCGGCGCACAACAGTTCGTGACCCCGCTGAGCTTTCAGGCGCTGTCCGGGCACCCGACCCGCACCACGCTGTGGGACAGCGCCGCCGAGCAGGCGATGGGGCATATCGAGCTTGCCCGCTGGGCCGACCGGGTGGTCGTGGCCCCGGCCACCGCCGACCTGCTGGCGCGCCTGGCGCACGGTCTGGCCGACGATCTGGTCACCACCCTGTGCCTGGCCACGACTGCGCCGCTGACCGTGGCCCCGGCCATGAACCATCGCATGTGGCTGCATGCGGCCACCCAGGCCAACGTGGCGACGTTGCGTGCGCGCGGCGTGGCCGTGGTGGGCCCGGACGACGGCCCGCTGGCCGAGGGCGAATCCGGCCCCGGCCGGCTGGCCGAGCCGGCGGCGATCATTGCCGCACTGGCGGGCGATGCCGCCACGCTCGCCGCCGCGCCCTCGGTCAGTGCTGCGCCGGCCTTCGTGCCCAGCAGCGCGCAACTGGAGGGCCTGCGCATCGTGATCAGCGCCGGCCCCACGTTCGAAGACCTCGATCCGGTGCGCTACGTCGGCAATCGCAGCAGCGGCAAGATGGGCTATGCCCTGGCCGCCGCCGCGGCCCGCCAGGGCGCCGAGGTGGTGCTGGTCAGCGGGCCGGTGCACCAGACCACGCCGGCCGGTGTGCAGCGCATCGACGTGCGCTCGGCCGCGCAGATGCGCGATGCGGTACTGGGTGCATTCCCGGCCGACATCTACATCGGCGCCGCCGCGGTGGCCGACTACACCCCCAAGCGGATGGTCGCGCAGAAGATCAAGAAGACCGGCGAAACCCTGACCCTGGAACTGGTGCGCACCCCGGACATCCTGTCCGAGGTGGCTGCGCAGACCGGTGCGCTCAAGCTGGTGGTCGGATTTGCGGCCGAAACGCACGACGTGGAGCACTACGCGCGTGGCAAGCTGGCAGCCAAGCGGCTGGATCTGATCATCGCCAACCAGGTGGGGATCGAAGGCGGCGGGTTCGAAAGCGACAACAATGCCGCCACCGCCTATTGGCAGGGGGGCGAGCGCGTGTTTCCCAGCAGCAGCAAGACCGAACTGGCCGACCAGTTGCTGGCCCTGATCGCGGAGAGGTTGCAGGCATGAGCATCCCGACCCAGTCCTTGCAGGTGAAGCTGCTCGACCCGCGCTTCGGCGATCTGTGGCCGCTGCCGGCCTACGCCACCGAAGCCAGCGCGGGCATGGACCTGCGCGCGGCCCTGGAAGCGCCGATGACGCTGGAGCCGGGCGATGCGGCGCTGATTCCCAGTGGCATCGCCATCCATCTGGCCGACCCCCAGGTGTGCGCGGTGATCCTGCCGCGCTCGGGGCTGGGCCACCGGCACGGCATCGTGCTGGGCAACGGCACCGGGCTCATCGATGCCGACTACCAGGGGCCGCTGCTGATCAGTACCTGGAATCGCGGCCGTGAGGCCTTCACCATCGAGCCGGGCGACCGGATTGCGCAATTGGTGATCCTTCCGATCGTGCGCGTGGGCTTGCAAGTGGTGGATACTTTCGTCGACAGCGCGCGGGGAGCGGGTGGATTCGGCCACACCGGCGTGCGCTGACGGGGGAGTCACATGAGCAAGGCGAACGAGCGCAGGCAGTCGATGTCCAGCGTGCGTACGAGTGGTCCGGTGCTGGGGGGCGTGCTGGTGCTGCTGGCGGCCTGGTTTGGCTGGAGCAGCTACACGCAATGGCGTGAGGATGCGATTGCGCACGACCTGGAACAGGCGCGCGATCGCGCCGTGCAGGGTGTCAGCCAGGCGATGTCTGCGCAGGCCAGCCAGCTCGACGCGGTGCTCAAACAGCCACCGGTGGCCGCTGCCTTGGCCAACGGCGATGCGCTGGCCGCCGCCTCGGCAATCCGCGAGCGCTTCAAGGGCGCCGAGGACGTGCAGGTGCTGCCCGGCGATCTGGCCGCCGCCTATGCCAATCCCAAGGACTTCGGCTATGCGCGACTGAGCCTGCTCGAATCGGCGCTGGTGGCCGAGCGTGCACAGGTCCATGTGGTGCGCGATGCCAGGCAGGTGCGTTTGGGCGTGGCCGCCGCAGTACGCCTGGGCGCGCAGCCGGCGGTGGCGTATGCCCGGCTGCCGCTGCTGCGCCTGACCGGCCCGCTGGATGCGATCGCGGTGCCCGGCAGTGCCTATCTGGCCTTGCGCCAGGGCAGCTACAACGTGGCCCAACAAGGCGACGTGGGCCTGGCCGATGCCGCCGAAACCCTAGCACGCCCGCTCGGCACCAGTGGCTTGCGCGTGGCCGCCGCGGTACCGCAGAGCGACAACGGCCCATTGGGTCTGGGCGCGCTGGGGTGCGCCATCGTGGCCGCCTTGCTGCTGGCCATCGCCGTGTTGCTGGTGCTGGCCAGCCGTGGCCGGGTGGCACTGCCACGGCGTCGCGTTGCCGGCGACACTGCGGCCGACGAACCCACCTTCAGCCAAAGCCTGCAGCACGACGCCAGCCTTGCCAGCGACGCGCGTGCGCTGGACCAGGCGGTATCGCCTGCACCGCCGCCGCTGTTGCCGGTGGTCCAGGTCGCCACCGAAATGTTCCGCGCCTACGACATCCGCGGGGTGGTCGGGAAGGAGCTCAATCCCGGAGTTGCGGCGCTGATCGGCCAGGCCATCGGCAGCGTGATGCAGGCGCAGGGGCTGCGCGATGTGGTGGTGGGCCGCGATGGGCGGTTGTCCGGGCCGGAGCTGACCACCGGCCTGATCGAAGGCCTGCGGCGTGCCGGCTGCAACGTGACCGACATCGGTCTGGCGCCCACGCCGGTGGTGTATTTCGGTGCCTATGAACTGCGCGCCGGCAGCTGCGTGGCGGTGACCGGCAGCCATAACCCGCCGGACTACAACGGCTTCAAGATCGTCATCGGAGGCGAGACGCTGTCCGGCGCGGCCATCACCGAACTGCATCAGCGCATCAACGAAGGCCGGCTGCATACCGCGGCCACGCCTGGCGATCTGGAGCAGCGCGACATCAGCGACGCCTACATCCAGCGCATTGCCGACGACGTGCAGCTCGACCGCCCGATCAAGGTGGTGGTGGACGCCGGCAATGGTGCGGCCGGCGACATCGCGCCACGCCTGCTGGAGGCCATCGGTGCCGAGGTCGTGCCGCTGTATTGCGACATCGACGGCACCTTCCCCAACCATCACCCCGACCCGAGCGAGCCGCACAATCTCGACGACCTGGTGAACATGGTGCAGCGCTTCGATGCGGACATCGGCGTGGCCTTCGACGGCGATGCCGACCGCCTGGGCGTGGTCACCAAGGAGGGCACTGTCGTGTTCCCGGACCGCTTGCTGATGCTGTTTGCCGCCGACGTGCTGCAGCGCAATCCCGGCGCGCTGGTCATCTACGACGTGAAGTGCACCGGCAAGCTGTCCGACTATGTGCTGCGCAACGGCGGCAGCCCGCTGATGTGGAAGACCGGGCATTCGCTGATCAAGTCCAAGATGCGCGAGACCGACGCCGAACTGGCCGGTGAGATGAGCGGGCACTTCTTCTTCAAGGAGCGCTGGTACGGATTCGACGACGGCATCTATGCCGCCGCACGCCTGCTGGAGATCCTGGCCCAGCGCGAGGAAACCCCGTCCGAGGTGCTGGACGCGCTGCCCGAGAGCGTGTCTACGCCGGAGATCAAGGTCCCGGTGGACGGCGATGCACATGCGCTGGTGGCACGGTTTGTGGAGCGTGCGCAGGCCGGCGAAGAGTCGCCGTTCGAATCGGCGCGCCTGTCCACGATAGACGGATTGCGCGCGGACTTCGTGGACGGCTGGGGCCTGGTGCGCGCCTCCAATACCACGCCGATCCTGGTGCTGCGTTTCGAGGCCGACAGCGAGGCCGCGCTGGAGCGCATCCGCGCGCTGTTCCGCAGCGAACTGCAGGCCCTGCTGCCGGAGCACCCACTGGCGTTCTGAACACCGCACGCTTGCGGCGCACCGCCCTGCCTCTAGAACGCCAGGGTGCGCGCGCCGACGCGGACATCGACCGCCTGCCTTGAGGGAGCGCACCGGCGTCGACGCGGTTCACCGCGTGCCACCTGTTGCCGCCAGCTGCGCTGGAGGGTGGGGCGCACCCAGTGGTGCAGCATCGCGCTGGTCGGGCAACCACACCGCATCCCAATACGGATACGCGCCGATCCGCTCGGCCAGGCCGGCGCGCAACGGCAAGGCCACCAGGCTGCGCGCAAAGTGGCGGTGGTCGGCCTGCGGCGCAAGCGCGGTCGCTTCGATGTCCGGCTGCCAGACCGTGCCGCCGCGCCCGCGCGCACGATTGACTGCATCGCCGGCGGCCTGTCGTGCAGCAAGCGCCAGCTGCAGCACGGTGGCCTTGCCCGGTGCCTGCACCAGGGCGCACCACCGTTGTGGCAGCAATACCCAGCACAGCAGCCGTGCGCCAGGCCACTGGCCCGGCAGGGCCAGACTGGCGGCTGCAGCACGCGCGCAGCGCCAGTCTGCAAACAAGGGCACACCCTGATGTGCATGCAGGCACAGCGACCAACACGCCGCAGTGGGCGCCGGCAGGGGCAGGGGAAAGTGGCGCGCGCTGGACATGCGCACAGCCTGCCGACAGGGTGATGGCGGCACTATCGGCCAGCTGCCTGCGCGCAGGTCGGTAAGCTTCGCGGCCTTGTGTACGACTCGGCTACCGAGCGCCGGCGCTCGCGCGTGACAACCCGCCATCACGGATCCATCCGATCGCCGCACAGTCGGCACACGCACCGGCCCGCGGCAGACGCCATGCGTCTGGTCTACGCGCCCGCATCACAGCACATGCCAAACGTCAGTCGCGCCCTTAGACGTCCATCAACCCCTGCTGCTTGGCGACGCCCATCCCGAGCGCACGGCCATTCCAGCGCCGTTCACCGCGCACGTCCCCAATCCCGGCAACACATCAATGCGCCGCGCGATCGCGCTTCCAGCCGCGATGCTTCACGTCCAGATACAGGCTGTAGAACGCGGTAAATGCCGGAAACAGGTTCTGCAGCACGCCTACCGAATCCTGCTTGGCCGAGAACACGAAGTAGCTCAGTGTCATCAGGCTGCCGACCACGCTCATGTACCAGAACAGGCGCGGGATCACCGGCTTGCCGGCGCGCTTGGAGGCCACGAACTGCACCAGCCAGCGGCCGCCGAACATCAGCGCGCCCACATAGCCGATCAGCTTCCAGCCGGTGACGTGGATGCCGGTCCAGTACAGCCAGGTCAGCTGTTGGTCGAGAAACGACGGTTCCATCAACGTTCCTCCACCACGGTGCGCTTGCTGCGGGTGATCAGCCACGCCACGCCGCGCAGGTCGCGGATACCCACCAGGGCGCGATTGAGGTTGTTGTACTTGGACACGCCGGCGGTGCGATGGCGGTGGTTCACCGGCACGCTCACCGTGCGCCAGCCGGCGCGCTGCATCAGGGCCGGCAGATAGCGGTGCATGTGGTCGAAATAGGGCAGGTCCAGAAACGCCTCGCGCTCGAACAGCTTGATGCCGCAGCCGGTGTCGGGCGTATTGTCCTGCAGCATGCGCGAGCGGATCGCATTGGCCCACTTGCTGGCCCAGCGCTTGGAGCCGGAGTCCTGCCGGTTGACCCGCCACCCGGCGAACAACTTGACCTGCGCCTGTGCCTGGCTGCGCGCGATCAGCAGCTTGGGGATGTCGGCCGGGTCGTTCTGGCCATCGCCGTCGAGCGTGGCGATCCAGCTGGCGCGCGCGGCCTTGACCCCGCTGCGCACGGCCGTGCTCTGGCCGCTCTGGGTCACGTGATGCAGCACGCGCAGCTCCGGCGTGGTGGCCTTCAGGCCTTGCAGCACCGCCAGGGTGTCGTCGCGCGAATGGTCGTCGACATAGACGATTTCGAAGGCCACCACCCCGCGCAAGGCGCGCGTGATTTCCTCGACCAGGGCCGCGACGTTGTCGCGCTCATTGAACACCGGGACGACGACGGAAAGCTGAGGTTGGCTCATGGATTCGTGGTGGCCGGATGAAGGCTGAGCGAAAAAGATCGCGCATTGTGCCCTGACTGTCTGAGTCAGGCATGAAGCAAGCACACCTCATGTGCCGGGCTGCGACCCGCAAGCGGCCTGTAGCGTGTGGTTGGGCGCGAGCAGAGACGGCAACGGCACGGGCGAATACCCGGATCTTGCCGTTTCAGCGCAGCCACGCCAGAGTCTTGCACCGCGATCTGCACTGCACGCTGCCCTGCGATGCAGCAGCGTTGTCAGCCGCTCTAAGCGCGCTCGCCGAAGTAGCTGCGGCACCAGTCCACCACCTGCGGCAATCCGTGTTCGACCGGCGTGGCCGGTTCGAAGCCGAACGCCGCCTGCGCGCGCCGGGTGTCGGCCATGGTGCGGATCATGTCGCCCGGCTGCATCGGCCGGTAGACCTTGTCGGCCGGCCGGCCGGCGGCCTGCGCAATCACGTCGATGAAATATTCCAGCTCCACCGGGGTGTGGTTGCCCAGGTTGAACACCCGGTGCGGTACCGGCTCGCTGCTCGGCGCGTCCAGCGCGCCGAGCACGCCGGCCACGATGTCGTCCACGAACGTGAAGTCGCGTTGCATCCTGCCGTGGTTGAACACCTCGATCGGGCGCCCGGCCAGCACCGCGCGGCTGAAAAGCAGCGGCGCCATGTCCGGCCGGCCCCACGGGCCATACACGGTGAAGAAGCGCAGCCCGGTCGCGCGCAGGCCGTACAACTGCGCGTAGGTGTAGCCCATCAATTCGTTGGCGGCCTTGGTCGCCGCATATAGCGAGCGTGGCTGGTCCACGCGCTGGTCTTCGGAGAACGGCGGCGTGGCCGAATCGCCGTACACCGAGCTGCTGGAGGCATATACCAGGTGCTGTACGCCGCGGTGCCGGCACAGCTCCAGCATGTTGACGAAGCCGGCCAGGTTGCTGTCGACGTAGGCATGCGGGTTTTCCAGCGAGTAGCGCACCCCGGCCTGCGCGGCCAGATGCACCACGCGGGTGGGCCGGATCTCGTCGAACAGCGCCGCCAGACCATCGCGGTCGGTCAGGTCCAGCGTGCGCAGATCGATGTCCGGGCACAACGCGGCAACCCGGTCGCGCTTGAGCTGCGGATCGTAGTAGCTGTTGTAGTTGTCCAGGCCCACCACCGTGTCGCCACGCGCGGCCAGCGCGCGGCAGGTGTAGGCACCGATGAAACCGGCGGCGCCGGTGACGAGGATGGTCATGGCTGTGATCCTGAAAAATGCGGAAACAAAAGGCCGTTGCGACTGATCTGCATGCGCCGGCCGCCACAGGCATGGCTGAATGCGGCGCCGGCGGGTTGATGCTGCTGACGCGTCTGCAGTGCGCAGCGCGCCAGTCTCGGCTCGCAGTGGGCGCGGCTCATGCGGTGCTCCAGGGAAGGACGGCAACGCGCCATGCGTGGTCGTTCACCGCAGGGCGAGCGGCGCTTCGCTGGCGAGCTTGGCCTTGCGTTCGGCGCTGAACTTCCACCACGGCTGCGCCGGCTCGCCTTCCATGAAACGCACGATCGACAGGAACACATCGATCACGCAGGGGTCGTGCAGCACGCCCGTGCGCAGGCAGAGCTGTGCATGCATGTCGTAGGCATCGCGGCCGCGCAGCTGCGCAGGCACGCGGATACCGATCAAGCGCAGGTCCTTTTCGCAGGCCGGCCCGACATTGGGCAGGTCGGTCAGCTGCAGCAGATGCTGGCGGTCCACCTTGGCGGGATTCATTGCCGACGAGGATCCTGTTGGATTGCGGCCGCGATCAGCCGCGCTGCGCGCGCAGGCGTTCCAGGACGCCTTCCAGGGTGTCCAGATCGGTGTAATGGATCACCAGCTTGCCCTTGCCGCCGCGGCCATGATTGAACACCACCTTGGTGCCCAGCGACTCGGACAGTTCGGTCTGCAGCGAGGCGATATCGGCCTGCGGTGCCGCAGCCACCGGCTTGCCCTTGCGCAGCGAACCGGGCACCTTGCCGGCGGCGAATTGCTGCGCACGGTGTTCGACCTCGCGCACCGACCAGCCCTGGTCGGCCGCTTCCTGTGCCAGCTTGCTGGCCAGCTCCGGTGCCAGCGTGAGCAGCGCCCGCGCATGGCCCATTTCCAGGCGGCGGGTTTCCAGCAGCACCCGGATCGCCACGGGCAATTCCAGCAACCGCAGCAGGTTGGACACCGAGGCCCGCGAGCGGCCCACCGCCGCGGCGGCCTCTGCATGGGTCAGCGAAAATTCGTCGATCAGCCGCTGCAGCGCCTGCGCTTCTTCCAGCGGGTTGAGATCCTCGCGCTGGATGTTTTCGATCAGCGCCATCGCGATGACGGTGCGGTCGTCCAGCTCGCGCACCACCACCGGCACCTCGGTCAGCCCGGCCAGCTGCGAGGCGCGCCAGCGGCGTTCGCCGGCCACGATCTCGAACTGCCCCGGCGCCAGCTCGCGCGCCACGATCGGCTGGATCACGCCCTGCGCCTTGATCGACTCCGCCAGCTCGGCGAGCTTGACCTCGTCCATCTCCTGGCGCGGCTGGTACTTGCCCGGTTGCAGCTGGCCTACCGGCAACTGGCGCAACGTGTCACCCGGCTGCAGCACGTCGTCGCTGGTGGCGCCGGGTGCCGTTGCCGCTGCTGCGCCCTTCGGTCCCAACAGCGCTTCCAGGCCACGGCCCAGGCCGCGCTTCTTCGCCAGAGGCGGCTTGCTCATCAGACGGTCTCCACGGGCCGGACGGCCTTGTTACGGTCGTTCTGGCGGCGCACGATTTCGCCGGCCAGCCCCAGGTAGGCCACGCCACCCCGGGAGCTGCGGTCGTAACCGACGATGCTCTGGCCATGGCTGGGCGCCTCGGCCAGGCGCACGTTGCGCGGCACGATGGTGCGGAACACCTTGTCGCCAAAATGCTCGGTCAGCTCCGCCGACACCGCATTGGCCAGGTTGTTGCGGATGTCGAACATCGTGCGCAGCACGCCTTCGATTTCCAGCGCCGGGTTGAGGTTGGCGCGCAGCGCTTCGATGGTTTCCAGCAGCGCGGTGAGCCCTTCCAGCGCGTAGTACTCGCACTGCATCGGCACGATGATCGAATCGGCCGCGGTCAGCGCGTTGAGCGTCAGCAGCGACAGCGCCGGCGGGCAGTCGATCAGGATGAAGTCGTACTCGTCGCGGATCGGCGCCAGCGCGCGCTTGAGCCGCTGTTCGCGCTCGCCCTGGTCCATCAGCTGGATCTCGGCGGCAGTCAGGTCGATGTTGCCCGGCAGCAGGTCGAAGCCTTCCGGCGCGGTGACCCGGATCTCGGCCGCGGTGTTTTCGCCCAGCAGCAGATCGCAGGTGGACGCGGCCACATCGCGCTTGTCGATGCCGCTGCCCATGGTGGCATTGCCCTGCGAGTCCAGATCCACCAGCAGCACACGCTTGGGGGCGCGCGCCAGGCCGGCCGCCAGATTGACTGCCGTCGTGGTCTTGCCGACGCCGCCCTTCTGGTTGGCAATGGCGATGATCCGGGCCATGCGGGAGAGCCTCGTGGGCAAGGAGTAAGACCGGCCATTATGCGGGCAGGGCGTCGGATCGGGAAATGCCGCCCGCCGCGGCCGTGCGCCTGGACGGGAATGACGGCCGCCGCTCAGCCGGCGGGCGGAGCGCCGCCGGGCGGTTCCTTCATGGCGCGGTAGCGCTGCAGGATGTCGGCGATCTCGCCGTCCAGCGCCACCCGTTGCTGCTCGAAGCTGGTCTGCAGGCGCAACTGCGCCATCAGCTCGCGATGGCGTTGCTGAATGTCGCCAGCCAGCTTGTCGGCCACGGCCTGGCCGGCCAGTTCGCGGTCGCCGGCCGTGCGCAGCATGCTGGCCAGCCCTTCGCGCAGGCTGGTCACATTGAAGCGCGCGGTATGGATGTTGTTATCGACGATGGCGATGCGCTCGTGGAAGACTCGGCGCAGGTCGTCTTCGCTTTGATACGACATCAGCATCGCCTGGTCGGTGCGCTGGCGCATCTGCTCGGCGGCCAGATCGGCCTGGCGTTGCTGCTCGCTGGCCGCAGCGGCCGCACGCTCGTCGCTGCTCATCGCCCGCTGCACCTCGGCGCTGCGCAGCCCGCTCTTGACGTTGAACTCGTCGCGCGCCTGGTTCACCGCCTCCGGTGGCAGCGTGTCGCTGCACACCCGGGCGCCGTTCTGGTTCCAGCAATACAGTTTCTTGGCCGTCGGCTTGTCCTGCGCCAGGCCAGGGGCCACGACGACGGCTGCCGCAACGGCAGCGAGCAATGCCAAACGTGTGTGTCTCGGCATCATCGCAGCCCCCTGTCGCCTGCCGTCAGCCTGTGGTGTCGGTTCCGTAGCGGCCACGATAGGCCAGCAGCGGTTCCCGGTAGCCAACAAGGTCGGCGTTTCCTTGCGCAAAAGCAAGCAGATCGGCAAGGTTGGCCACTGCGATCACCGGAATACCGGCCTCGGCCGCCACCGCCTGCGCCGCCGACCGGCGATCCTGCTCGGAGGCGATCTCCTGCCGGTCCAGCGCCACCACGATGCCCGACGGCGTACCGCCAGCGGCGCGGATGATGCCCAGGGCCTCGCGGATGGCGGTGCCGGCGGTGATCACGTCGTCCACGATCAGTACCTTGCGCCCGGCCAGCGGCGCGCCGATCAGGGTGCCGCCTTCGCCATGGTCCTTGGCCTCCTTGCGGTTGAACGCCAACGGCAGGTCACGCCCACGCCCGGCATAGGCACAGGCCAGTGCGGTGGCCAGCGGTATGCCCTTGTAGGCCGGGCCGAACAGCAGGTCGAACTCCACGCCGGCCGTATCGATCGCATCGGCGTAGCACTGCGCCAATTCCGCGGTCTTGACCCCGGAATCGAACCGCCCGGCATTGAAGAAGTACGGGCTGACGCGCCCGGACTTGAGCGTGAACTCGCCAAAGCGCAGGGCATCGGCGCCCAGGGCCAGCTGCAGGAAACGGGTGCGGTGGTTGGTCATTGGACGGGAATGGAGAATCGGGGATCGGGAATGGTAAACGCATCGCGCGCCGGCAGCCTTCCGCACGCGCCTGGGGTAGGCTTTACGACTCTCTATTCCCCGATTCCCCATTCCCGCCCATGCGCATCATCAGTTTCAACGCCAACGGCCTGCGCTCGGCCGCCAGCAAGGGGTTCTTCGACTGGTTCGCCACCCAGGATGCCGACGTGCTGTGCATCCAGGAAACCAAGGCGCAGGAGCACCAGCTGGCCGGGCCGGAATTCTTGCCGGCCGGCTACAAGGCCTGGTTTCGCGATGCCAGCACCAAGAAGGGCTATAGCGGCGTGGCGATCTATGCCAGGCGCGAACCCGACGAAGTGCGCACCGCCCTGGGCTGGCCCGAGTTCGACGAAGAAGGCCGGTACATCGAGGCGCGCTTCGGCAACCTCAGCGTGGTCTCTTTCTATATCCCGTCCGGCTCTTCGGGCGAGCTGCGCCAGGGCTACAAGTTCCAGGTGATGGAATGGCTGCGGCCGATCCTGGACGAGTGGCTGGCCAGCGGCCGCCAGTACGTGTTGTGCGGCGACTGGAACATCGTGCGTACTGCGCTGGACATCAAGAACTGGAAGTCCAACCAGAAGAATTCCGGCTGCCTGCCGCCCGAGCGCGACTGGCTCAACGGCCTGTGCGCCGACGCAGCAGACGACGCCAACCCCGCCGAAGGCCGCGGCTGGGTCGACAGCTACCGCGTCCTGCACCCGCAAGGCCAGGACTACACCTGGTGGAGCAACCGCGGCGCGGCGCGCGCCAACAACGTCGGTTGGCGCATCGATTACCAACTGGTCACCCCCGGCCTGCGCGAGACCCTGCAAGCCTGCTCGATCTATCGCGAAGAGCGCTTCTCCGACCACGCGCCTTACATCGTGGATTACGCGCTGTGAGTCAGCGCCCGCGGCTGGCTGAAGTGGGGCAACGCCACGGTGCCGGGGCGACCAGGCAGTCGGCTGCGCGCAGTCCGCAGGTATCCGCAACGAGAAACATCGCGCCGCTTGGGCGCCGCCGTTGCGCCGTGGGCCACGTTGCCCTCGCAGCTCCTCCGGTACCGAGCGCAATGTTCGCTTCCGCCAACGCGGCCCGCGCAGGTGCTGGCCACAATGGCGGCCTCGTCTCGTTCGCTTACCGCCTCCAGCGGCTGCACGCATGACCAAGCCTGCACAACGTTACGAAGGCCTACGCGGCATCCGACAGGCCTTCACCACGCCATCGGCGGCGACCATGGCGCTGCTCGGCTTCGGCAGCGGGCTGCCATTTTTGCTGATCGCCTCGCAGACCTTGTCGACCCGGCTGCGCGATGTCGGCCTGGACCTGGGCAGCATCGGGCTGATCAGCCTGGCCAGCTTTTTCTATCTGCTCAAGTTCCTCTGGGCGCCGCTGATCGACCGCTACGCGTTTCCGCTCACCGCCTTCCTGGGCCGGCGCCGGTCCTGGCTGCTGGTCGCGCAGATCGGCGTCACCATCGGCCTGGCCGCGCTGGCCTTCTCGCGTCCGGAGTTGAGCGTGACCGGCTTGGTGAGCTGGGTCCTGTTTGCCTCGTTCTGGGGCGCCACCCAGGATTCGGTGGTCGATGCCTATCGCATCGAGATCGCGCCGGAAACCGCCCAGGCGGCATTGGCGGCGACCTACACCTTGGGATATCGCGTGGGCCTGATCCTGGGCGGCGCCGGTGCGCTGTACATGGCCGAATATCTCGGCTGGACCTGGGCCTATGTGGGCATGTCGGCGCTGATGCTGCTGCCGATCATCACGACCCTGGTCTGCCGTGAGCCGGACCGGCCGGACACCACGGTGGTGCGCCGCGTCGATGTCGCCGGCGCATTCTGGCAACCCATTTCGAGTTTCTTTTCCAGCAATGGTCTGGCACTGGCGATCGTGCTGTTGCTGTTTGTCGGCCTGTACAAGTTCCCCGACCAGGTGATCGGGGTCATGGCCGGGCCGTTCTATCTGGACTCCGGCTACACCAAGGCCGACATCGCCACCGTCTCCAAACTCTTCGGCGTCTGGGTCGGGATCGTCGGCGCCTTTGCCGGCGGTGCGGCGGTGGCCGCATACGGCTTCCGGCGGATGTTGCTGGTGGCCACCCTGGGCGTGGCGTTGTCCAACCTGGCCTTCCTGCTGATGGCTCACAACCCCGGCAAGCTGTGGGCGTTCTATGCCGCGCTCAGTGCCGACAACCTGTTCCAGGGATTCGCCGGTACCGTGCTGGTGGCCTTCATGTCATCGCTGACCAATCGCAATTTCACCGCCACCCAGTACGCCTTGCTGGTGTCGCTGGCCAATCTGCCGGGCAAGTTTGCCGGCGGCGTTTCCGGCTTTCTGGTGCAGTCGACCTCCTACAGCACCTTCTTCATCCTCAGCGCCCTCACCGTGATTCCAACCCTGGCACTGCTGGCCTGGCTATGGCCGCGCCTGTTGGCCCACGACCGCCGACCGGATTGAAACGTCCGCCAAGGTTGCCGATGATGCCGGCGGGGCAATCCATCGCACGAGGAAGGGCATGACCGATCTGGTGTTGCGTGACATCGACCCGCTGCTGGTGGACCGCATCCGTCGCATTTCCGTCGCACGTGGCTGGACCCAGCACCAGACCGTCATGCATCTGCTCGAACAAGGCCTGTTCGCCAGCGAATATGAAGTCACTGGTGGCCTGCAGCACCCGGAAGTCGACGCCCTGGCCGAAGCGATTGCCGCACTCAAGGCGCTGCCGGCGGGCAACAACCCCTGACAACGGATGCCGGTGGTGCTGGCGCGGACCATACGGCGCCGACCCGGAAGACGAACGATCGGCGATAGCGCTGACAAGGAGCCTGCCTCCCGGCCGCTCGCGCAGTTCACGCAGCCAGACGGACAGACCATCGCCAGCGGCTTGCCGCGTCAGCCGGATTCCTGTCCAGCGGCAGCGTCGGTCGACAAACCGGGCATGCACCTGCGCAAGCAGCCACCACCGTCAAAGCGGCGCGGCCGTTCGGCCCGCTGTTGCGCTTACGCCGGATAGATCGCCCCCAGCAGCCGTGGCCCCGCCGCCCCGGTGACCGACGGAAGGTTCGCCGGGCGTCCGGCCAGCAGTTCGGCCGCCAGCCAGGCAAAGCCCATCGCTTCCAGATAGTCCGGATCCAGCCCGTGCCGCGCGCTGGATTCCACCACTACGCCCGGCAAGCGGGCTGCCAGGCGGGCCATCAATACCGGGTTGCGTACGCCGCCGCCGCACACCAGCACGCGCCGGGTCTGCGGCTGCAGCCGCAGCAAGGCCTCGGCCACTGTAGCCGCCGTGAGTTCCAGCAAGGTCGCCTGCACATCTGCCGCCTGCAGCGCTGTGCCGCCAATCGCCTCTTGTACCCAGGCCAGATGAAACTGCTCGCGTCCGGTGCTCTTTGGCGGTGCCAACGCAAACCATGGGTCGGCCAGCAGCGCCTGCAGCAGGACCGAATCGACGTGGCCACTGGCAGCAAACAGGCCATTGGCATCGAAGGCCGTGCCGCGGTGCTGCTGACACCAGCTGTCCAGCAACGCATTGGCCGGGCCGGTGTCGAAGCCCCGTACCGCGCCATCGCGCGGAATCAGCGTCAGGTTGCCGATGCCGCCCAGGTTCAGCACCGCGCGATCCTCATCGCCCGCACCCAGCATGGCAAGGTGAAAGGCCGGCATCAGCGGCGCGCCCTGGCCACCGGCAGCGACATCGCGGCGGCGGAAATCGGCCACCGTGGTCAGGCCGGTATGCTCGGCAATCCGGCTGGCATCGCCGATCTGCCAGGTAAAGGCCGGCGCGCTCGTCGGCCGATGGCGGATGGTCTGCCCATGCGAGCCGATCGCGCGAATATGCTGCCGCGCAACGCCGCTCTCTGCGATCAACCGGTTGGCGGCGTCCGCAAAGGCCAGACCGACCTGCGCATCCAGTTCCCCCAATGCATCGATGGCCACCGTCTCGGCGCCCTGGCCCAGTGCGATCAGGGCATCGCGCAGCGGCGGCGCCCATGGCACGGTCGTGCCCGCAACCAGTTCGCAGCGGCGGTGGCTGTCATCGGCAAAACGCACCAGGGCCGCATCGATGCCATCGGCGCTGGTGCCCGACATCAGGCCAAGATAGAGCGGAGAGTCAACGCGTTCCAGGACAGACATGCCGAAGCCAGAGATGCACGGTCGGCCAGCTTGTGCAGCCGGGCCAGGTCCGTCAACCGGTCTTGCACGCGACGCTGATGCGCGATACCCGCATCGCCACCGGACCTCACCTCGGGACGCGTGCCGCCAGGACCACGGCGGCGCGGAGTTTCCCCCCCGCAGATCTCAGGCCTCTGCGGCCATCGCACCTAGGCAGCGGCGGAGGGTGGTGAGACCAGTGCAGGGTGTGGGAGCTACTGGCGCTTACAACACGCAGCAGACCACAGCGGTGGCTGCAGACGGATCAGCCACGCAGCGTGGCTGCATACAGTGGTCTGTGTTCTGCGCGGCCCGCGCGGCGCCACCGTTGCAGCAACTGCCGCAGTCACCTGGCCGCAGCCGCTCAACCGCGCGACTTGCCCTTGGCTGGCTTGGCGGCGTCGGCATAGATCAACTTTTCCATGCCTTCGATACGCGCCAGGGCCGGCGCCGTCTGCGCCCGGAAGGCCGCGAGCTCGGCACCTTGCAGCGGCTCCGGCGGCGGCATCGTCACTGACATCGGGTTGCGTTGCTGCCCGGCCACGCGGAATTCGTAATGCAGATGCGGGCCGGTCGCCAGGCCGGTCATGCCGACATAGCCGATCACCGTGCCCTGGTTGATGCGCTGGCCGGCCTTGATCTTGCCGAAGCGCGACATGTGCCCATACAGCGTGCTGTAGTTCTTGCCGTGATCCAGGATCACCACATTGCCGTAGCCGCGCTGGGTGCCGACAAACACCACCCGCGCATCGCCGGCCGCCATGATCGGCGTGCCCGAAGCGGCCGCATAGTCCACGCCCTTGTGCATGCGCATGGTGCCCAGCACCGGGTGCTTGCGCGCACCGAAGGTGGAGCTGATCCGGCTATAGGCCACCGGCATGCGGATGAAGCTCTTCTTCAAGGGCCGGCCGGTGATGTCGTAATACTCGGCCGGCTTGCCGGCGCGCTCGAAGCGGAAGCCGGTGTACGTCTTGCCACCGGTGGTGAAGGTCGCCGCCAGGATGTCGCCGGTACTGATCCGCTCGCCCTCGCGCCAGGTCTCGTCCATCACCACACTGAAACGGTCGCCCGGCTGCAGGTCTTTATCGAAGTCGATGTCGTACTTGAAGATTTCATCGGTCATGACCGCCACCGCCGCCGGCGACAGCCCGGATTTCCCGGCAGAGGCATACAGCGAGCTGCTGATCTCCCCGCTGGCCACCACCGTGCGCGTCGTGGTCGCCCGCTCGGTCACATTTTCGCGAACGCTGTCACCCAGCAGGCGCAGTTCTACCCGGTGGCTGTCATCGCGATCGAAGCGCAGCGCCCGCAGCTGGCCGGGTGTCGGCATGTCAAACGCAATTTCAGCACCGGGACGCAGCTTGGTCAGCGCCTCCTTGGTGCCCGGATGCGCCAGTACCTGGTACATCACCGCCGTCGGAATCCCCAGCTCGCCGAACAAGGTGCTCAGCGTCTGGCCCGACTTGACCTGCAGAATCTCCCAATCGGTGCTTGGCGCCAGTTGCTTGCGGCTGGGCACCAGCGGCGGCAACGGCAATGCCAGCGTCGAATGACTGGAAAGTGGCGTATCGATGGCGTTGGAAAAGCCCGGCACAATGGTGGCCACCAACGCACCGATGGTGGCGAACAGGCTGGCGTGGATCCA